>CAUJFL010000307.1 GCA_963169165.1 Myxococcota bacterium
CCCAGTTCTTCGTCTCGACCGACTGGAGCGGCGGCATCTACGCGTCGCCGACCATGCCCGGCACGCGCAGCGGCGGCGCGATCGCGGCGGCCTGGGCCGCCTTGCACGCGATGGGTGAAGAGGGGTATCTGCGCCACACCGAGCTCGCCCTCCGCGCGACCAAGGCGCTTCGATCCGGGATCGACGGCGTCAGCGGCGTCGAGGTGCTGGGGACGCCGGACGCCACCTTGCTGTCCTACGCGGCGACGGCCGAGGACGTCGGCCTCTACGCCGTCGGCGACAGGCTCGAGGACGGAGGGTGGTCGGTCGACCGCCAGCAGCACCCTGCCAGCATTCACTGCACGGTCACGTCGAACCACGTCGACATCATCGACGACTACGTGCGCGATCTCGCGCAGGCGGTCGCCTACGTGCGCGCGCACCCCGAGGTGAAGAGCCGCGGCAACGCGGCGATGTACGGGATGATGGCGAAGCTCCCGATGCGCGGCATGGTCAAGCAGGGCGTGCTGAAGGTGATGGAACAGATGTACGGCCCCGACGGCGCGAGCGATCTCTCGGGCGTCGGCAAGGGAAAGAACGACGGCCCGCTGCTGACGGCGATGAGCAAGTATGGTGACAAGGCGCTGGCGGCGCTCGACACGCTGGACGCGTGGAAGCGACGCTTGTCACGGAGCTCGAGGCGGTAGCGCGGCCGGGCGCGTCCGAGTCTCGTCGAGCCGGTCGCCGCGGCGGCCAGGCTGGCCGAGCTCTACGTGGCGACGCGCGGGGCGGCCGTCGCGGGATCGTCAGTCGACCGTCGCCGTCACCTTCGCGGGCCTGCCGCCGGGCGACGAGAACTTCAGCTTGGACGCCTCGCTGGCGAGGCAATCGGCCGCGGCGTCAACGCCGGACGCGCCCGCGGAGAGCACCTTGCCGTCGACGCCGACATACATCGTGAGCTCGGTCGGGCCGCCCTTGGTACACGCGTGGAGCGCGCCCTTCGCCTTCGCGAGCTCGCTCGACACCTTGACCGCCTCCCACGGGACGGCCTCACGATCACCCTTCATCGGCAAGGAGAAGCCGTTCTTCGCGATGCCCTCGCGGCCGCCCTGCGGCCTGGGCCACGACGCGGCCTTCAACGCGGAGACGATGCACCTCTCGACGACACGATCACCGAGCGTGCTCTTCGTCAGCGTCACCTCGCGCGCCGCGCCCGCCTCGGTCACGCGCACCTCGACCGCGACCTCGCCGCTCAGAAAATCGAGCCTGTCGTCGCGCTTGCGGCGGTCGTCCTGGCACGCCTCGACCTTCTTCATCGCCCCCTCGAACACCGCGGTCACGGCCGCGGCGTCGAGCGCGCCGATCTCGCCCTTGATGTCGGGGACGGCGTCGCGCTTGGCCCGCGAGGCGGGCTTCTGCTCGGGCGCCCTCGGCGGCGGCTCGGTCGCCTGCGTCCCGCAGGCACACAGCGACAGCGCGATGAGCAGGTGAGCCTCGTGCATCGCTCAGCCCTTCAGCAGGTTGGCGGCGATCACGATGCGCTGGATCTCGCTCGTACCCTCGTAGATCTCGGTGATGCGCGCGTCGCGATAGTGTCGCTCGACGCCGTACTCTGTCGTGTAGCCGTAGCCGCCGTGGATCTGGATCGCCTTGTGCGCGATGCGCGTCGCGGCCTCGCTCGCGTAGAGCTTGGCCTCGGCCGACTCCATCGAGTGCTTCTGGCCCTTGTCCTTCATCGACGCGGCGCGGAGCGTGAGGAGGCGCGCGGCGTCGAGCTCGGTCGCCATGTCGCTCAGCATGAACTGGATGGCCTGGTGCTCGGCGATCGGCTTGCCGAAGCTCTTGCGCTCCTTCGCGTAGGCGATGCTCTTCTCGTAGGCCGCGCGCGCGATCCCCAGCGCCTGGCTCGCGATGCCGATGCGCCCGCCGTCGAGCGTCGCCATGGCGACCTTGAAGCCTCCGCCCTCGTCGCCGAGCACCATCTCCTTCGGCACGCGCACGTTCTCGAAGAACGTGGTGCACGAGTGCGCCGCGTGGATGCCGAGCTTCTCGTCGTGCTTGCCCACCGTGTAGCCCGGCGCGCTCCTGGGGATCACGAACGCGGTGTGCTTCGCCTTGCCACCCTCGCGCGAGGTGATCGCGAACACGATGATGAAGTCGGCGTGCGGGCCGTTGGTGATGAAGTTCTTCGAGCCGTTGACGATCCACGAGCCGTCGCCCTGCTTCTCGCCCACGGTGGCCATCGTCTGCGCGTCGGAGCCGCTCATCGGCTCGGTCAGGCCGAAGCAGCCGAGCGTCTTGCCGCTCGCGGTCGGCACGAGCACTTCTCGCTTCAGGTGCTCGTTGCCAAATTTGTAGAGAGGGTCACAGAACAGCGAGTTGTTGACGCTCATGATCACGCCGGTCGACGCGCAGGCGGCGCTGATCTCTTCCATCGCGAGCACGTAGCTGACCGCGTCGAGGCCGGCGCCGCCGTACTCTTCGGGGATCGCCACGCCGAGGAAGCCCAGCTCGGCCATACGCGCGACCAGCTCGGCCGGCCAGCGCCCCGTCTTGTCGAGCTCGGCCGCCTTCGGCGCGACCTCGCGGGCGGCGAAATCGCGGGCGGTCTGCAGTAGAAGCGACTGCTCCTCGGTCAGCGAGAGGTCCATGCGGCGCGGTCCTAGCGCCTCGGCCCGGCGGGTCCAAGCGGTTCAGCGACGACGACGCGCGCGCGCGACGAGACCGGCGAGCACGGCGACGATCGACAGCGCCGCCCCTCGCGAGTCGCCCCGCGGGACCTCGCAGCCGCACCCGCCGCTGGCCCCGCCGTCGTCGCGCGAGATGACGAGCTCGCCCGACGCGCCGCTCGCGCCCCCCGCGCCGCCGCTCGCCCCACCCGCGCCGGCGACCGACGCCGGCTGACCTGCGCCGCCCTGCGCCGCGCCGCCCTGCGCCGGCTCGCCAGCCGCGCCCTGCCCCGCCGCGCCGGTTTGTCCGCCGCTCGACGTCCCGCCGCTGGACGTCCCGCCGCTCGACGTCCCGCCGCTCGACGTCCCGCCGCTCGACGTCCCGCCGCTCGACGCACCTGCCTTGCCGCCGCTCGGCGCGCCCGCGCTGCCGCCGCTCGACGTCCCTCCCGCCCCTCCTCCGCCGCCCGCGCCGCAGGCGGGGACGCTCGGAAAACCATCGGTCGGCGACTGCTTCAGCCGCGCCTCGGTCATCGGTCCGTAGAGGCCGTCCTCCGCGATCTTGTCGGCGGGGTTGTTGTGGTTCCACAGGCGCTGAAACGCCTCGATCCCGGTCGGGCGGAGATCGACCGTGCCCGGCCCGACGTAGTCGAAATGCACGACGTCGCCCGAGCCGAGCCACTTGAAGCCGTGCTTCTCGAGCGTGGTGAGCCACGCCGCGTGATCGCTCGTGTCGAGCGCCTTGCCGGTCTCGTGGTTGCTCTGGCCCGGCGCGGCCGCCGCGGTGATGCCGCACAGGCCCGCGTCGAACCAGGAGCGCAGGAGGTACTGCGAGGCGATGTTGCGCAGGACGCTGTTGGCGTTGAGCGTGAGATCGGTGCGCTCGTCGAGCGCCGCGACGAGGCCGTCGACCGCTGGCTTTTCCATGTAAGCGAACGTCGACGCGCTCTTCTTGAAGTTGGGGCGCGCCGGGATCGGCACCAGGATGCCGGGCTTCAGGCAGTTGACCACGGTGTTGATCTGCTCTGACAGACCGAACACCACGGCCGTCGAGCAGTTGCCCGCGCTCGCGGCCTGCGCGACGGTCGCGGCAAGGCTGATCTCGCCGATCGGCTCGGGCTCGCGCCCGTGAAAATCGTCGTCCTCACGGGCCTCCATCACGCAGGACGACAGCGCGAGCAGCGCGAGGGAAGAGCAGGCGAAGAGTCGACGCATGGTCGACAGCATTTCACCGTTGGGCGCGGGCTGGCAACCCGCGGCGCGTCAGACGAGGTCGATCTGGTAGCGGGCCGGGTCATGCCCGTGCACCCGCACGACGGCGCGTTCGCGCGTGAGCGTGACGACCGCGTGCGCCGCGGCAGGGCGACCTGGGGCGTCGTCGTCGAGGTTCTCGATCAGGCTCTGCAGCGTGACGTAGGTGACGCCGCGGATCACGTCGAGGTGGTTGCGGTGCACGTGCCCGTTGAAGACGACGCGCACCTTGCCGCTGCGCTCGAGCACGCCCCGCAGCTCACGCCGCTCCCTCACCAGCGCGAGGTGGGGCGCGCGCGCGAACCACCGCGAGTCGTCGAGGTCTTGCTCGGACGCTGGGTGGTGCATGAAGACGATCGCGGGGAGGCTCGTGTCGGCGAGATCGCGCTCGAGCCACGCGAGCTGCGGCGCGTCGAGCCGCACGTCGACGTCCTTGACCTCGGTGGTCTGCAGCACGACGAGGTGAAAACCCATGAAATCAAGCGAATAATAGAGGTTTCCCTCGCGTCCCCAGGCTCGGTTCAGGTCGGCGACGCCGAGGTGCACGCTGTCGTGGTTGCCGACCACGTTGAGCACGGGACACCCGGCGCGCCTCAAGCTCGCCTGACAGTCGAGGTACCGCGCGAGATCGAGCTCGCGTGACTCGTCCTCGAGGTCATCTCCGAGGTTGACCAGCAGGTCCGGGCGCACGTCGAGCCGCAGGCGCTCGACCACCTCGGCGAGCAGCCGCGGCGCCTCGTGCGACAGCTTGCGCAGCTTGCCGTCGAACGTGGCGCGCGGTCCGAAGTGTACGTCGGTGACGAGGGCGATCGTCAGGCTCATCGAGCGCGCGAGCATACTCGCCATGGCCGCGCGCACGTGGCATGGATGCCGGGTTGCTCCGCCCGCTGCTCGCGCTGTCGCTGTCCTCGCTCGTCGCCGCGGGCTGCTCCGATCGCCCGGCCGCCGAGGACGACTGCCCTTCACGTCCGAGCCCCGCGTTCGCGCTGACGGTGAGGACCGAGTCGGGCGCGCCGCTCCCGGCCGACGCGCACATCAGGGTGTCCGCCAGCGGCGGCGCAGAGGAGTTCGACGCCGCGTCGCCGCTCGCGTCGCCCGAGATCGCCTTCTGCTCCGTCGACGGCGACGGCGGCGTCACGACGCTGTCGTGCAAGCTGTGGACGAGCGGCGCGGCCGAGGTGACCGTCACCGCTGGCGGCTACGAGCCGATCGAGCGCCGCAAGCTCGTCGCCGAGACCGATCCGTGCGGCATCAAGACCGTCGACGTGAAGATCGCGCTGCGACCGCTCGCCGCCGAGTGAGGCGCGCCGTCGAGGTCACCGCGCGGATCGTGCGAAGCTCTCGAGATGGCACCGACGAGCCCCGGCACCGAAGACCACCCGCCGATCGCGGCGGACCCGAGCGCGCGCGGCCGAGAGGCGCTGATCGTCGCGTCTCCTCGATCGAGCGCGCTCGCGCTGCCGCCGATGCGCGAGGCCGTGGGCCGCGACTGGTTCGACGCGAACGGCGCGCCGGACCGGCGGATCTCGTCGAAGCACCTGGTCTTCACCCGTCCGGGCGGGCAGCTGCACCTCGAGGACGCGGGCTCGCGCAACGGCACGTGGGTCAACGGCGCGAGGCTGCGAGCGGGCGAGCGCGTGCCGCTCTCCGACGGCGCGATCGTGCGCGCGGGCAGCACGCTGCTCGTGCTTCGGTCCGGGCTCGTCGGGCCGCTCGCCGCCGCCGCGCCGCTCGGCGCGATGGTCGGACCGTTCGGGCTGCGCCGCGTCGCCGCGACGTTCGGCGCGCTCGCGCGCCACCCGCCGCCGAACGTGCTCATCGAGGGAGAGACCGGCAGCGGAAAAGAGCTCGCCGCGGCGGCGCTGCACGCGCTGTTGCGGCCGGGTCGCCCCTACGCGCCGATCAACCTCGCGGGCGTCGCGGCGGGCGTGTTCGAGTCGCAGCTGTTCGGGCACACGGCGGGCGCGTTCTCGGGCGCGTCGCGCGACGCGCGGGGCGTGCTCGTCGCGCACGACGGCGGGACGGTGTTCCTCGACGAGCTCGGAGAGCTGCCGCTCGAGCTGCAGCCGAAGCTGCTGCGTCTGCTCGAGAACCGCGAGGTGTTCGCCGTCGGCGCCGAGCGGCCGAGGCGCGTGGACGTCCTGTTGATCGGCGCGACGAACCGCGAGCTCGACGCGATGGTCGAGGCGGGGACGTTCCGCCGCGATCTGCTGGCGCGCTTCGGCGGCGCGCGAGTGGAGCTCCCGCCGCTGCGAGAGCGCCCTGAAGACCTGCCCGCGCTGCTCGCGGCGACGCTCGCGCGGAAGGGCGTGACGTTCGAGCCGGCACACGCGGAGATCGAGGCGCTCGAGCGGCTGATGCTCCACGACTGGCGGTCGAACGCTCGCGAGCTGTCGGCCGTCGTCGAGCGCGTCGCGGCGCTCGATCCGCCGCCCAGCCTGCGCGCGTGGGCGGTCGAGCGCGTGCTCGGTCCCGCCCCGTCGTCGCGCGCGGGCCAGCTCGTCCGCGAGCAGGTGGAGGCGGCGCTCGCGGCGAGCGGCGGCAACGAGACCGAGGCCGCGCGTCGCCTCGGGGTCACGCGCGGCAAGCTGAGGCGGTTCTTGTCGGGCGGTCAGTGATACCTCGCGCCGTCGTACCGCACGACCCTGGTCGTCACGAAGAAGAACGGGATGAGCGAAGGAGACTGCTGCGCGAGATCCGCCCAGCCGCGCGACGTGCTCCGCAGGCGCGTGAGCGCCGTGCCATGACCGAGCGACACGAGCTGCCCCGACCGGCACGCGACGATCAGCGTCTCGCACGCGAGGCCTGGGCGGCAGAGCTCGGGCGCGACCACCGTCGCGAGCCCCTCGCTGCTGCTCATGTCGTTGTCGAGCTCGATCGGGATGACGACGGAGAGCGCGTGCGCCGCGGCGAGCCCCTGCTCGGCCAGCAGCCTCGGCAGGTTCGCCTTCACGCTGGCGTCGTCGACCTTGCACGGAGGCGGAGGCGGAGGCGCGGGCGGCGGCAGCGGGCAGGCTCCCGCCGGGCACGCGCCGAGCGCGGGGGTGGCGCCGAGCACGGAGGCGGAGGCGACGGCGGCGAACAGGACGACTGCGCGGGAGGACTTGGACATGGTGGGCTCCTTCTGCGCGTCTCGGCGCGCGCCGAGCCTCGAAGCACCGCGCGTGCCACCCGCATCCTCGGGGAAATAGCGGGAGAATCTTCGGCGCGTGAGCGATCGCGATCCGACCCGCGCCCGCTACAGCGGATCGACCACGAACTCGAGCCGCGTCACCGCGTAGGAGCTGGGCCCGCTCGAGGGGGCGAGGTGCTTCCCGTCGAAGACGAGCCCCTCGCAGATCGCCGACTGCTTCACGGCGGTGTCATGCTTGGCCAGCGCTCGATACAACTTCGCGGACCCGTCCATGACCGTCACAGTGATCCCCGCCGTCAGCTCGGAGGCGTCGACGACGAGAGATTTCGACGCTCCGCAGCGGGGCTGATTCGCGAGCGGCACCAGCGCCGAGTGGCGGGCGCCGCGAAGCTCCACCGCCGCGTTCGGGTGGATCACCTGCAGCGATCCTTGCGGGGTGACGGCTCGATACAAGCGCAGCCTGACCCGACCACGCAGCGGCTGCTCACACGAGGGGTGGTCCCGCTTCTGGAAGCAGTCGCCCGATCGCCGCGGCGAGCAGCAGGTCGCCTCCTGCCGCGCGGGCGGCGTGACGGTCGGCACCTGGGTCGTGGGGGGAGTGGGTGCTGCAGGCGTGGGTGTGGGCTCGGGAGCGGCGCCAGGAGACCGAGGGGCCCTCGTCACCGCGCGACGAGCGAGCCACACGCTCCCCGCCAGCGCGCCGAGCACCACGATGAACCCTGCCAGCGCGAAGGGCACGCCCACGAGCAGCACCCACGGCCACACCCCGCGTGATGCGCCCCGCGCCGGTACCTGGGGTGGCGACGCATGGAGCGGCGAGGCCGGCACGGTCGCCTCTGGCCCAGGCGCGGCGGCGGTCGTGGCCGAGCCCGGCGGAGGTGTCGGCTCGGTGCGAGGGCCGGCGGTCGCGCTCGGCGTCGTCACGGCGCGCAGCGCCCGCAGCACCTCGGCCGCGGTCGCGGGTCGTCGCTCCGCCGCCGGGTCCCAGCAGGCCGACAGCACACGTGGCACGACCGCCTCGGGCGGCGTCGCGAGCTGACCCGCGCGGTACGCGCCCAAGAACTCGACCGCGCTCGCGTTCATCGGCAGCCCCGTCGGGTGTCGGCCGCTCAGCAGCACGCTCGCGAGCACCCCGAGCGCGAACACGTCGACCCGCGGGCTGAGCGCCGAGCCGGGGAAGAGGCGCGGATCCATCGACTCGGGCGGCACGTACGGCACCGTCCCGATGAAATGTCCCGCCTCGGTGATGCGCCGGTCATCGTGCTCATGCGTCGCGATGCCGAAATCAACTAGCTTCACACTGCCGGGCGCGCGTGGCGCCGCCCAGAAGTCGGCCGAGAGCATCACGTTGGCCGGCTTCAGATCGCGGTGTACGAGCCCGCGCTCGTGGAGGTGGGCGAGCGCGTCCGCGAGGTGCTCGAGCACGAGCTCGCGGTGCGCGCGGTCGAGGCGTGGATCGTCGAGCGATTGCTCGAGCGAGCGCCCCTGCACCAGCTCGAGCACGATCCCGAGCACGCCCGGCTCGAAGCGCTCGAAGAGCCCGTGGCACCGCACGACGCCGGGGTGCGCGATGGTGGACAGGGTCCGCGCCTCGCGCCGCATCCGCTCGCGCGTGGCCTCCTTCACGCCGAGCAGCGGCACGAGCTTGAGAGCGCGCGTGCTCCCGTCGACGAGATCGCGCGCGCTCCACACCGAGCCCTGCCCGCCTTGCCCGAGCTTCGCCGTGAGCTCGAAGCGATCGACGCGGCTCCCGACGGCGAACATGAGCGGCGACACTACCCCACGACGACAGGTTCGAGCTCCCGGATCGCGATCCTTGGGGCCTCGCGGCGAGAGGATCGCGATCGCTCGGCGGCGCCTGCGCCTCGGCCTGCGGGCTCGGCACGCGCTCTGCTACTCAAGACGAGATGCACCCGGACCCACGCGCAGAGAGGCAGCCCCAGCCAGCGGCCGAGCCGCTGCTCGAAGTCTCGGGGCTCTCTGTCACGCTGCCGGGCGGCGAGACGCTGGTCGAGGGAGTCGACGTGGTGGTGCGGGCGGGCGAGCTCGTGTCGATCCTGGGGCCATCGGGCGCCGGCAAGACCACGCTGCTGCGCGCGCTGCTGTCACCGGACGAGCTGACATCCGCGGGGTACCGGATCACCTGGCGGGCGAGGACGCTGTCGGCCGACGCCGCGTTCGTCCCGCAGCGGGGCGCGCTGTTCGACCACCTGAGCGTGGGCGGCAACATCGCGCTCGCGCAGGCGGGCGCGGGCCACAAACCCAACGTGGGCCCTTGGCTCACGTCGGTCGAGCTCGACGCGGCGCTGGCGACCTCCGACCGCCCGGTCGCGGCGCTGTCGGGCGGTCAAGCGCAGCGCGTGGCGGTCGCGCGAACGCTGGCCGCGGGGCGACGCTTGCTGGTGCTCGACGAGCCGTCGGTCGGTCTCGATCCGCTCGGCGTGCGGCGGCTGGCGCAGCTGCTGCTCCGACAGGCGCGCGAGCAGCGCGTCGGGATCTTGATCATCACGCATGACCTGTCACTGGCAGGCGGGGCCTCCGATCAGCTGCTGTTCCTCGATCCCGGCTCGCGCTCGCTGTCCCAGGTCGACGCAGGCTGGAGCGGGCCGGCGGAGCAGCGCCACCCAGAGGACCGGCAGAACCGGCTCGCGCGCCTCGAGACGACCATGGAAGCCCTGCTGTCGCGGCGGCGGCCTCCTCCTCCGGGCGCGAGGCGCGCGCGGAGGGGACTCGCCCTCTTCGCGCCGTTCGAGGTGCTCGGCAGCGCCTGGCTGCAGCTGCTCAACCCTCGCCTCTTCTTCGCGTCGGCGTGGGTATGCCTTCGCCTGCTCGTCTCCGCGCTGCTGCGTCCTCTGCTGTTCTTCGCGGTGGTCGGCGGCCTGCTCGGGTTCACTGTGCCGTTCGTGATAGCGCATGTCAGCGCCGCGCTGAGCCCGAGGGCCGTGCTCGGCATGGTGGGCGGCTCGTACATCCTCTCGCTGTCACCGCCCATCTCGGCCATCGTGTTCAGCGCGACCAGCGGCAGCGCGGTCAACGCCTGGCTCGGCGGGCAGCGCCTCCACGGTCAGGTGGTGGCGCTCGAGGGCCTCGGGATCTCGCCCGCTCGTTACCTGTGGTCGCCCGCGTGGTTCGCGCTCGCTTCGGCCTACGCGGTGACCGCCGCGCTGTTCGTCGGCGCCATGGTGCTCGGCGGCACCATGCTGTTCGCCGCCTACCGCGTGCCAGAGCCAGCGTGGAAGCTGCTGGCCAACTTCCTCGACCCCGCGCCCGGCCAGCTCGCGCCGGTGGTGCGCATGGTGTGTCTGTTCATCGCGTACATCGTGGCGCTGCCGTCCATCACGATCGCGAAGGCGATCGAACCCAAGTCATCCTCTGACGACGTGACCGCGGCGATGACGTCGTCGGTCATGCGCTGCACGCTGTTCGTCGTGTCGCTCGAGCTGCTGGCGACGCTGCTCCAGTCGGGGGCGGGGTGAGCCGCGCGGCCAACGCCGTCGTCGGCCTCGGGCTGGCCGGGGTGTGCGCGTCAGCCGTGCTGGGGGGGATCTCGCTCGCGCCCGAGCTCGACCGCGGCGTGACCGGAGAAGACCTCTCGGTCTCGCTCGCCGCGCCCCGTCCCTACAGGCTCGACGGATGGCCCCAGCCGAGCGTGCATCCAGCGCGCATCTCGGGTCGCCTGGACCAGCGCGGCGCGCTGACCAGCGCGGGCGCCGGGATCGGTTGGCAGACCTGGAGCACGACCTACGGCCACCGCTGGACCCGAGAGGTCGCGGTGCCCCTCGTGCAAGGGCCGCTGCACCGCCCCGAAGCGGGCGTGTGCGGGTTCGCGCTCCGTGTACAGCCCGAGCTCCTCGACACGCGCCGGTCGCCCGCGCTGCAAAGGTGGTTGCTTCGCGAGGCCCAGAGGGTGGTGGCCGACATCAACCAGCAGCTCGCGGCGATGCAGCGAGACAACTTCGCAGCGTGGACCTCGTACCGATTCCAGCCCGTGGTGAGCGTCCCGCTCCGCGCCAGCTCGGAGGCAGGCGCGCTGCGTGTGCGCGGCGCGGTCGACTTCGGCCACACCCGCCAGATCACGCTCGACCTCGCGCTGACGGTCCGAGCCACGGCGGGCTCGTTGACCTTCGCGGCGGGCCCCGGATCCCGCATCGAGCTCAGCCCCGCGCTGACCGCCGACCTGAAGGGCCAGGTCGCCGACGACCACCCGCTGCTCTGCGCCCTCGGCGGGATACTCGATGCCTGTGGAACCGCCGTCGACGCCGCTGTCGCGACCGAGACACAGGCCGCGCTCGTGAAGCTGACGACCAAGCTGACCGACGCCGCGCTGAAGCTCCGGCGGGTCGCCTCTCCGCTCCCCGGCCGCCCGAACGACAGGCTGATGATCGACGTGATGGAGGCGCACGCCGCCAGCGACGGCGTGTCGGCGTCGTTCTGCCTCGGCGCGTCGCTCGCCGGCCCGCTCGAGGACCCGAGCCTCACGGGGTTCCCGCTCCGCTCCGATCCGCCGCCGCGCCTCGCCCGCCGTAGCCCGACGGCTCCTCCAGGCGCGCAGCTCGCCGTCAGCGTCGACGGGCTGAACCAGCTGCTCTTCATCGGTTGGCAAGCTGGTGCGCTGGGCGCGCTCGGTCGCTCACCGGTCGTCCTCGAGGCGCTGCCTGCCGCCGCGCGGCAGCTCGCCTTCGACGTCACCGCGCTCACGCCGCGCCTGCCGCCGCAGCTCGGCGTCGACCGGGCGGGCGCGTGGCGCCTCGCGGCGCCGTCGGTGAAGCTCGGCGCCTGGGGAGGGCGCGACGTCGTAGGTCACGCGGCGCTCGGCCTCGGCGTCACCGGCGCTTCCTCCAGCTTGCGAGTGACGGCCGCCCTCGACGCGCTCGCCCTCGACTGCGAGCAAAAGCGCGGCGCGCGCTGGGTGTTCACGCCGTGCGTGTCAGACCTGCTGCCCGCGATCCGCGAGACGACCGCGGGCGCGCGCGGCGCGGTCACGGTCGACCTGGGAGACGCGCTCAGCGGCCTCGTCGGGCGCGTGCTCGAGGGCGCGAGGATCGACGTCGGCGGCGCCCGCGCCGAGCTCGGGCGTGAGCAGCTCGAGCTCTCGGCGGCGGTTCAGTTTGCACAGTGAAGGCGCGGCCTTGGTCAGTCCACGCGCAGCCACACCCGTCCGAGCGGGACGGGGGGTCCCGCGTCGGCGATCGATGGGCGTGACCCCAGCACGATCGCAACCAACCTAACACCTGGCGCCACGTCCGCCATCGACAGGCCGGACGCGGCGAGCTCGTCGCCGAGCGCTCGGGGCGCGAGCACCTGACCGTTCGCGGCGTCGCTCACGTCGAGCCGCGCCGCCTTCGGCAGCGCGCCGAGCCAGGCGGGATCGATCGGCGCCGGCGGCTTCGGGGCGACGGCGCCCGTGCCAGTGGACGGAATGAGCGGACGCAGCTCGCCCTCGGAGGACACGAGCGAAGCGTCGACCGGCGGGAGGTTGAGCGACGCGTGGACCAGCTGCACCGACGCCTGCCCCGACGGCGGCTCGACGCGCGACAGCTCGACCAGCGCGAACGCCGGGCTGAGCTGCGTCGGAGAGGCCAGCTGCGTGCACACCGCCGCCGGATCGGCCACGGTCGCGCCGCCGAGGCAGCCGGCCGCCACCAGCAACAGTGATCGCGGCGCCGAGAGCGTCCCGGCGGGGATGACTGGCAACGGCATCACCCGCACGCCGGGCGGCGGCGCCGCGAAGACCGACGCGCAGTCGACCTTGCCAGCCGCCGCGAGATCGCCTCCGACCACGGCGGCGCGGTAGTCCTTCGAGGGCTCGGCCGGGTGGAGCGTGAGGGAGCTGCCAAATGATAGCTCGGCGCTCGGCGGCCCAGACTCGGCGGGGCCGGTCGCGCCCCACTCGACGAAGCAGAGGCGCACCGTCGGGGCGTCGGCGACGCCGTGCACGAACCGCAGGACGGGTGACCCCGGAGGTTCGACGACGACGTCGGGCGCGGCGTCGACCGGCGCGACGTCGGGCGGCGCGTCGAGCGCGACGTCGGCCGCGGCGTCGGCGCCCGCGTCGGGCCGCTTGCCCGCGGCGCCGCCAGCCCCCGCCTTGCCTGCCGCGCCGCCCTCCGAGCCCGCGTCGGGCGCGGGGATGAACGTCTCGCCGCCCTCCTGCCCGAGCGAGCTCGCGCCGACGCTGCACGCGGCGGGCGCGACCAGCGCGGCGACCGCGAGCCAGACGGTCGAGCTACAGCGCGACGGGCGGGTCACAGGTCATCCCCAGCAAGAACGCTCGCGCCGCGCCGACCAGGAAGATCGAGCCGGTGACGACCAGGATGCCGTTGCGCCCGACCTTCTGGCGCATCGAGATGAGCGCCTCCGGCACGCTGCGCGCCTTCATGCCGTCGAGGTAGGCCGCGAGCTCCTCGACCGGCACCGCCTGCCTGCCAGCTGGCTCGACGTAGATGCGCGGTCCGGTCACCTGCGCCAGCCGGTCGAGCATCGCGCGCCAGCCCTTGTCGGCCATCGCGCCGAAGACCAGCCCCACCTGGCGCCGCGCGACATTGTTCGAGAGCCCGAGCATCGCGTTCTTCAGGGCGAGCGCGCCGTCAGGATTGTGCGCGCAGTCGAACAGCACGTAGCCCTCGGCGGTCTCGATTATCTCGCAGCGTCCAGGCCAGCGCGTCGACGTCAACCCCTCGGCCACCCTCGCTGGCGGGAGCCCGAGCTCGCGCGCGACGGTCGCCGCGACCAGCGCGTTGTGCCGCTGAAACGCGCCGCCGAGCGACGGAGGGTGCGAGTCGACGAGGCGCGTCTCGCGCTCGCCGTCCGCGTCGATGAGCGGCGCGCCGAGCTCTTCGGCCTTGGCCGCGACGACCGCGCGCGCGTCCGGGTGGAGCCTGCCGACTACCACGGGGCGCCCCGCGCGCAGGATGCCCGCCTTCTCGGCGGCGATCGCGGCGAGCGAGTTGCCCAGCCTGTCGGTGTGATCGAACGCGATCCGGGTGATCGCCGTCACCGCCTCACCGTCGACCACGTTGGTCGCGTCGAGCCGCCCGCCGAGGCCGACCTCGAGCACGGGGAGCTCGACCTTCGCGTCGCGAAACGCGACGAGCGCCGCGAGCGTCACGACCTCGAAGAACGTCAGCTCGTCCGGGAGATCCATCACCCGCGACAGCGCGTCAGCGAGGGCGTCGTCGGCGAGCGCGCGCCCGTCGATCTGCACGCGCTCGGCGAGCCGGCAGAGGTGCGGGCTCGAGTAGAGACCGACCCGCAGCCCCGCGCGCTCGGCCATCGTCGCGACGAACGCCGCGGTGCTGCCCTTGCCGTTGGTCCCCGCGATGTGGACGTAGCGCCCGAGCTCATGGACGCCCCCGAGCCGCTCGGCCGCCGCGCGCACCCGCTCGAGCCCCAGCAGCACGCCGCGAGGGACCCGCTCGTACAAGCGCTGGAGCGTCGGCGCGAGGACGCTCACGCCCGCCCGCCAGAGAGGTGCGACAGCACGCGCCCGAGCGACGCCTTCATCTCGAGCCGCGACACGATGAGGTCGACCATCCCGTGCGACCTCAGGAACTCGGAGCGCTGGAACCCTGGCGGGAGCTTCTGACGGATGGTGTTCTCGATCACGCGCGGGCCCGCGAAGCCTATCAGCGCGCCGGGCTCGGCGACGTTGACGTCACCGAGCAGCGCGAAGCTCGCCGCGACGCCGCCGGTCGTCGGGTGCGCGAGCACGCTGAGGAACGGCAGCCTCGCGTCGCGGTGCCGCGCGAGCGCCCCCACCGTCTTCGCCATCTGCATCAGCGACAAGATCCCCTCCTGCATCCGCGCGCCACCCGACGCCGACACGAGGACGACCGGCAGCCGCGCGTCGGTCGCGCGCTCGAACAGGCGGGTGATCTTCTCGCCGACGACCGAGCCCATGCTGCCGCCCATGAACGCGAATTGAAACAATCCAAACGCGACAGCCTGGCCGTCGAGCGCGCCGCGGCCGATCATGATCGCGTCCTTGCGCCCGCTCCGCTGCGCCGCGCGCAGGCGCTCGTCGTACGGCTTGCCGTCGGAGAAGCCGAGCGGATCGCGCGCGCAGAGCTCGGCGTCCCACTGGTCGAGCGCGCCGTCGTCGAGCAGGAGCGCGCACCAGCCAGCCTCGTCGAGCTTGTGGTGATGCCCGCACTCGGCGCACACGCCGAACCTGTCGGCGAGCACCGAGCCGTAGGTCGTCTCGCCGCAGCCGTCGCACTTGCGAAAGACTCCCTTGCCGACGCTGCGCTTCTCCGACGCGTCGGCGCTGGGCGGGGTCTTGTCGGGCAGCGGCATCGCGCGCTCAGCCGGCGATCACGCGGAGATCGTCGGCCACCGTGAGCGGCGGCTCGGTGCGCGCGAGCACGTCGTCGACCGTCACGTCGCTCGCGTGCTCGCGCAGCACGAGCCCGCCCGGCGTGACGTCGAGCACGGCGAGCTCGGTGATGATCCGGTGCACGACGCGCCTGCCGGTCAGCGGCAGGTTGCACGCGTGGAGGATCTTGGGCGAGCCGTCCTTCGCCGCGTGCTCCATGATCACGACGACCCGCTTCGCGCGCGCGACGAGGTCCATCGCGCCGCCCATCCCCTTCACCATCTTGCCGGGGATCATCCAGTTGGCCAGATCGCCGTCCTTGGACACCTGCATCGCGCCGAGGATGGCGAGATCGATGTGCCCGCCGCGGATCATCGCGAAGCTCTCGGCGCTCGAGAACGTCGCCGCGCCCGTCGCCATCGTCACCGTCTCCTTGCCGGCGTTGATGAGGTCCGGGTCCTCCGTCCCCGCGACCGGGTACGGGCCGATGCCGAGCAGGCCGTTCTCGCTCTGCAGGACGACCTCGACGCCCGCCGGGATGTAGTTGGCGACGAGCGTCGGCATGCCGATGCCGAGGTTGACGTAGTAGCCGTCCTTCAGCTCCTGGGCGGCGCGGATGGCGATCTGATCACGCGATAGCGGCATGGCTCATTTCCTCACGGTGCGGCGCTCGATGCGCTTCTCGTAGCCGCGCCCGTGCACGACGCGCTGCACGAAGATGCCCGGCGTGTGCACGTGGTCGGGATCGATGGCGCCGACCTCGACCAGCTCCTCGACCTCGGCGATGGTGATCTTGCCGGCCGTCGCCATCATCGGGTTGAAGTTGGCGGCGGTGTTCCGGTAGACGAGGTTGCCGAAGCGGTCGCCCCTCCACGCCTTCACGATCGCGAAGTCTCCGGTGATCGCGCGCTCGAGCACGTAGTCGCGGCCGTCGAACTCGCGGATCTCTCGCTTCTCGGAGAACTTGGCCACGGCGCCGCCGCCGGGCGCGTACCGCACGGGCAGGCCGCCGTCGCTTATCGCGGTGTGCGCGCCCGTCGGCGTGTAGAACGCGGGGACGCCGGCGCCGCCCGCGCGGATCCGTTCGGCGAGCGTGCCCTGCGGGGTCAGCTCGACCTCGAGCTCGCCCGACAGATACTGGCGCTCGAACTCCTTGTTCTCGCCGACGTACGACGAGATCATCTTCTTGATCTGCTTCGCGCGGAGGAGGATCCCGAGGCCGAAGTCGTCGACACCGCAGTTGTTCGAGACGACCGTCAGCTCCTTCGCGCCGAGCGCGTGGATCGCCGCGATGCACTTCTCGGGGATGCCGCAGAGACCGAAGCCGCCCGCGAGGATCGTGGCGCCGCTCGGGATGTCCGCGCACGCGGCGTCAGCGGACGCGTAGACCTTGTCCATGAAGCCTCGATTAGCCGCGCTGTCAGCCGCGGCCAACGCATTTTCGATCGTCGTCGCGGGCTGCTCGCGCGGCTTGGGGTCCCGCGAGGCTTGCGGGTAAAGTCCGTCGATGACGGAGATCCACCGCGACGTCGCGGCGTTCCGCGCGAGGCTCGAGCGAGCGCGCCGCGAGGGGCTGCGCGTCGGGCTCGTGCCGACGATGGGCGCCTTGCACGACGGACACCTCTCGCTCGTACGCGAGGCCAGGGCGCGCGCCGAGTTCGTCGCCGCGACGATCTTCGTGAACCCGACGCAGTTCGGGCCCAGCGAGGATCTCGCGCGCTACCCGCGCGATCTCGACGGCGACGTCGCGAAGCTCGCGACGGTCGGCTGCGACGCGGTCCTGTCGCCGCCCGTCGAGCAGATGTACCCGCGCGGCGAGCGCACGCGCGTCACGGTCGGCGAGCTGGGCGACACCCTCTGCGGCCCGCACCGCCCGGGACACTTCGAGGGCGTCGCGACGGTCGTCACCAAGCTCTTCGCGATCGCGGGCGAGCACACGGCCGTCTTCGGCCGAAAGGACTACCAGCAGCTCGCGATCATCCGGCGCCTCGCGGTCGACCTGCTGCTGCCGGTCACGGTGATCGGCGCGGCGACGGTGCGAGATCCCGACGGCCTCGCGATGAGCTCGCGCAACGCCTACCTGTCGTCGACCGAGCGCGACCGAGCGCTGTCGCTGTCGCGCGGCCTGCGCGCGGCGCACGCGCTCTTCTCGAGCGGCGAGCGGCGCGCGAGCGCGCTCCGTGAGGCCGCGCTCTCCCCGGTCCAGGCCGCCGCCACCAGCGTCGACTACGTCGACGTCGCCTGCCCCGAGACGCTGCGCGTGCTCTCTGGCGACGAGCGGGTGGGAGCTCGCGCGCTGGTCGCGATCGCCGCGAGGGTCGGCGCGACGCGCCTCATCGACAACGTCGTGCTCGGAGAAGAGGGAGCGCCATGATTCAAGGGATGTTCTTCGTGATCGAGGGGATCGACGGCGCCGGCACGACCACGCTGGCCGGGCGGCTGACCGACCGCCTTCTGGCCATGGGTCTGCCGGCGCTCGCCACGCACGAGCCGACGGGCGGCCCGGTCGGCGCGCTGCTGCGTCAGGCGCTCACGCACCGGTTCGTCGTCCCGGGGCAGCACGGCACGCGGCCTCCCAGCTGGAAGACGATGGCCCTGCTCTTCGCCGCCGACCGCCTCGATCACCTCGAGTCCGAGATCACGCCGAACCTCTCCGACGGCGTGAGCGTGATCTCGGATCGCTACGATCTGTCGAGCCTCGCCTATCAGAGCGCGACCGCGAAGGATCCCGTCGCCGCGGTCGCGTGGCTGCGCCACCTCAACCAGCACGCGCGGCGCCCGGACCTCACGATCGTGATCGACGTCCCGCCCGACCTGGCGGCGCAGCGGCGCGCGGCGCGCGGGACCGCCGAGGAGCTGTACGAGGCCGACGAGCTACAGCGCCGCCTCGCCGAGGCCTACCTCCGCGCCGAAGAGCTGGTGCCGGGAGACGTCGTCGCCCACATCGACGGAGGTCGCTCGATCGACGAGGTCGCCGACGCGATCTGGGTCGAGGTCGAGCGCGCGCGGTCTCCTAGGGGCCGGTGACGCAGGCTCCGACCTTGGCGGTCGCTGGCTCGAAGGTCGCGACGACGCCGCCGACGGTGACGTCGAGCTGGGGCACGCACAGCGCCGCGCCGTCGGCCGTCACGTCGAGCGAGTAGCCGCGCGCCGGATCCACCGCGCCGCTCGCCTTCAACGTCGTCTCGACGGCGGCGGGGTAGCGAGCCATGAGCGCGACGTGGCCGGAGACGACGTCGACGAGGCGCAGCTCGAGCGGCTTGCCGACGAGCGGGCCGAGCCCCTGCAGCTTGACGGAGAGCGGGGCGCCGGGCTCCTTGGGCAGCGCCGCGGTCCCCGCGGGGAACTGGTCGATGTCGGTGAAGTTGACGTTGTGGGTGAACTCCAGCGACACGACGCCGTTGCTCGCGACGAGCTCTTCGAACCTCCACGCGTGATCGTCGGCCTGCACCGAGCCGAGCCCGTCGAAGCCACCCGAGGCGTTCACGTCCGCGTAGAAATCGAGGCGGTATCTCTGCGAGGAATCGCGCGGGATGAACCGCTTCACGTCGATCGCGACGTCGGCCGCGCCGAGCGGGTGGATGATGGCGCGAGCGTAGAGCGTGTTGTCCGAGTTGCCGACCACGCGCAGCTCGACGGTGTTCGATGCGTGAACGCCCATCCCCTGGAGCTTCAGGGACAGCTCGTCGAACTCGGTCGCGCGCCCCGCGTTGCCGCCCGCGCCCGCGGCGCCCGCGGCGCCTGACACGGCCGGTGTGGTCGACGAGTCGCCGCTGCCGCACGCCGTGAGCGTGAGGGCGAAGAGGCAGAGAGCACGACGCACGTTCAAAGCTCTTTGCGGTAGGTTCGCCCGGCCGTGGTGGTGGGGGTCGCGGCGGGCGGCGGTTCGGCGGCGGTGGGCGCCGTCGGCGGCGCGTCGGGCTTGCCGGGGACGGGCTTGCCGACGTTCGGTCCCTTCGGCGCCGGTCCGCCCGCGGCGGGCTTCGCGGCGGCGGTGGGCGCCTCGGGGACTGGCTCGGCCTTCTGGGCGCTCGACGCAGCCGCGGGGGGCGGGTCGACCTTCGACGGCGCCGCGGACGGCGCGTCGGCCTTCTCGATGGCCTTGTCGGGCTGAGCCGCGGGCGCCGCGGGCGGCGGGGGCTTCTGGAGAAACAAGAAGGCGGCCGCCGCCGCGACCGCGACCCCCACGCCCCCGAGTACTAGCGGCAGCTTGCTGCTCGACGTCGTGGGCGGCTGCACGGAGCCGGTGGTCGCGCCGGTGGTCGTCTGCGGCGGGCGCTCCTGCATCATCGTGCCCGCTGTCGCGAACCTGGCCTCGCCGCCCGCGCCGGGGCGACGCGACGGGTCCTCGGTGATGACCTTCACGCGCTCGATCGGCGGCGTCTTGCGCTTCTGGTGATCGGGCAGCGAGGCACGCGACGGCGAGCTCTCCATCACGCTGTCGTTGGGGTGCTCGTCGAGCCAGTCGGCGAGCGCCTTCTGCAGCTCCCGCGCGGTCTGGTACCGATCGTCGGGCTCGCGCGCGAGCGCCTTGTCGACGATCGCGACGAAGTCGGCCGGCATGTCGGGCGCGACCTGCGCGAGCGGCGTCGGCGGCTCGAGCACGATCTTGAAGAGCAGATCGTTCACGTTCTCGGCGCTGTGCGGCAGGTAGCCCGACACGCACTCGTAGAGGATGACGCCGAGCGAGTAGAGATCGGCGCGGTGGTCGACCGATTTCCCGCGCGCCTGCTCGGGGGCCATGTAGTTGGGCGTGCCCATCACCGAGCCGGTCTGGGTCATCCCGCTCTCGCTCGACGAGTCGGTGAACTTGGAGATGCCGAAGTCGAGGATCTTGATGACCTCGTAGTCGCCTTCCTTCGTGATGTAG
Source organism: Myxococcota bacterium (assembly GCA_963169165.1). Classification (GTDB taxonomy): domain Bacteria; phylum Myxococcota_A; class Polyangia; order Polyangiales; family Polyangiaceae; genus JADLFU01. The sequence goes on from CAUJFL010000307.1 coordinate 20,217, forward strand.
ACGTTCTCCGGCTTCATGTCCCGATGCACGATCCCGGCCT
>CAUJFL010000308.1 GCA_963169165.1 Myxococcota bacterium
GCTCGAGAGCGTCGAGCCGGCAATCGGCGACGAGGCCCGCGTGCGCCGCTGGGGCCGCTTCTTCGTGCTCGACGACGAGCGCGAGGCTAACCTGCTCGGCGAGGAAGACCCGGTCATGAGCCTCGCCGTCGAGAAGTTGAAAGAGCTGTCGAGCGATCCCGAGAAGCGCCGCATCGCCGACGATCGCGAGCGGGATCTCCTCGCTCATGGCCACGCGCTGGCGTCGGCGATTCATCGAGGCAAGGAGGAGGGCATCGCCATCGGCAGGGAGGCAGGCAAGGAGGAGGGCATCGCGATCGGCGAGGCTCGCGCGGCGCTGGCCGCGATCGAGGCGATGGCTGAAGTCCTTGGGATCGAGCTCTCCGCCGCCCGACGCGCGGCGCTCTCCCTCGCGTCGCTGGATGAGCTGCGCGCTCGCCTCCAGAGCCTCCGCGCACATCGCGCCTGGGTTTGACTGTCCCGCAAGCGACATCGAACGACCCCCGCTCGGCACGTGAGCCTCGCCGCGGCACCGAGAAGCGCCGGATCGCGGACGATCGCGAGCGCCCTCCTCGCTGATGGCCACGCTCTCGCGTCAGCGCTTCATCGTGGCAGCGAGGGCCTCGCGATCGGCGAGCGGTCGTGGCGGCGACCGAGACGAGCGAGGCGATGGCCGAAGTCCCCGAGCGCCACGGCTACGGCAGCGTCAGCGCGCCGTCGGCGCCAAGCGTGAAGTGGGGGTTCCACGCGAGCTCCCACGCGAAGCCGTCGGGATCCGCGAAGTAGCAGGTGTACCCGCCCCAGAACGCGTCGCCCGCTGGGCGCAACACCTTCGCGCCGGCCGCGACGGCCTCGGCGAGCACGCGGTCGACGTCGGCCTTGCTCGGGAGGTTCTGCGCGAGGCTCACGTTGGCGAAGCCGTCGCCGGGACCTGGCAGGCACGCGTCGTCCGCGAGCGCCTCGCGTCCGAAGAGGCCGAGCGCCATCGCGCCGCACTGGAAGAACGCGACGTGATCGTTGCTGGCCTTCGACTCGGCGAAGCCGAGGCGCGCATAGAACGCGCGGCTGACAGCGAGATCGCGGACGCCGAGGGTGACGAGGCTGAGGCGCGGTTGCATCGACGGCGAATGTACCTCGTTCTCGCCGCCGCGCGGCCGTACTAGCCACCCGGCCGAGATGATCCGCAAAGTCCTGATCGCGAACCGAGGTGAGATCGCCGTCCGCGTCGCGCGAACCGTGCACGAGCTGGGGCTGTCAGCCGTCGCGGTGTACAGCGAGGTCGACCGCGCCGCCTTGCACGTGCGCGTCGCCGACGAGGCGGTGCTGATCGGCAAGGCGCCCGCGAAGGAGAGCTACCTCGACGTCGAGCGCATCATCGCCGCCGCGAAGAAGAGCGGCGCCGACGCGATCCACCCGGGCTACGGCTTCCTCTCCGAGAACCCGGCGCTCCCCGAGGCGTGCGAGCGCGCGGGGCTCACGTTCGTCGGGCCGCCCGCGTCGTGCATGCGGAGCATGGGCTCGAAGCCCGAGGCCCGCGCGAAGATGAGCGCGGCCGGCGTGCCGGTCGTCCCCGGCGCCAACGCGGCGAGCCTCGACGAGGCCCGCGCCGCCGCGGCCGCGATCGGCTACCCGGTGATGCTGAAGGCGGCCTCGGGCGGCGGCGGAAAGGGAATGCGCCTCGTCGCCAGCGAGGGCGAGCTCGCCTCGGCGTGGGAGCGCGCGCGCAGCGAGGCGAAGAGCGCGTTCGGCGACGACACCGTCTACCTCGAGAAGGCGATCATCCGGCCGCGCCACGTCGAGATCCAGGTGCTCGGCGACCGCGACGGCAACGTCGTGCACCTCTTCGAGCGCGACTGCTCGATCCAGCGCCGCCACCAGAAGGTCGTCGAGGAGTCGCCCTGCCCGGCCGCGCCCGCCGAGCTCGTGGCCAAGATGGGCGAGGTCGCGGTCCGCGGCGCGAAGGCCGTGGGCTACTTCAGCGCAGGGACGTTCGAGTTCCTGCTCGCCGAGGACGGCCAGTTCTACTTCCTCGAGATGAACACGCGGCTGCAGGTCGAGCACCCGATCACCGAGTGGATCACCGGCGTCGATCTCGTGCGCGAGATGATCCGCGTCGCCGAGGGCCAGCAGCTCGGCTACGAGCAGCGCGACGTCGTGCGGCGCGGCGCGGCGATCGAGTGCCGCGTGTACGCCGAGGATCCCTCGAGCAACTTCTTGCCGAGCCCCGGCACGATCAAATCGCTGCGCGTGCCGTCGGGGCCGTTCGTGCGCGACGACGGCGGCGCGTATCCTGGCGCGGTGATCTCGAGCTTCTACGATCCGCTCGTCTCCAAGCTCTCGGTCTGGGCGCCGACGCGCGAGCTCGCCGTGGCGCGGATGCGCCGCGCGCTCTCCGAGTACGTGGTCACGGGGATCCGAACGAACCTCGCGTTTCACGAGAAGCTGTTCGCGCACCCGGAGTTCATCGCGGGGCGGTACGACACGGGCGTCATCGAGCGCTTCCGCGACGAGCTGCTCGGCTACGCGAGGGTCCCGAAGGCCGACCGCGAGCGGCTGGCGATCGCCGCCGCCGTGCAGGCCGCGCGCGCCGAGCTGTCGACCGCGCGCGCGGACTCGGCGGCGCTGCAGGGGGGGCTGTCGCCGTGGGTGAGGGAGCACCGCGCGCGCTCATGAGGCGCAAGCTCGCGGCGGGCGTCGTCCTCTCGCTCGCGAGCACCGCGCGCGCCGACATGGCCGCGCTGGTCGGTCACGGCCCCGCGTCGATCGCCGAGGCGCAGGCGCGCGTCGCGCGGGGCGACGACGGCGCGGCCGCCAGAGAGAACCCAGGCGGCGTCGCGCTCGGCGCGAGAGACCGCGCGAGCGCCGGGGTCACCGTGCTCACCTCCGCGCTGACCGTCGACGGCGCGCGCGCGGCCATCCAGGATCCGTGGGCGATCGTCGCGGCGGGCGACGCGACGATCCCGCTCGAGGGCGCGCTGCGAGATCGCGTGCGCGTCGGGCTGGGCCTGCACGCGGGGCGCGCGGCCGCGCGCGTGCTGTTGCCGCACGAGACCGAGGGCGCCCAGCCCTACTTCGCCAACCGCACGCAGCGGCTGTCGGTCGTGCCGGCGCTGTCGGTGAGGCCGGTGTCGTGGCTCGGCGTCGGCGCCGCGATCGACGCGCTCGCGGGCGTCACGGGCGCGGTCGACGCGAGCGTAGGGCGAAGCGGCACGCCCGAGCCGCGGGTCGACGCCCGCGCGCCCGCCGTGGTGCGCCCCATCCTCGGCGCGCAGGCGAGGCCGACGCGGGCGCTGTCGCTCGGGCTCGTGTACCGCGGGCAGTTCGCCGTCCCGCTCGACGTGACGACGCGCGCGGACGTCGCCGGCGTGCCGCTCGAGGCACAGACCCACGCGCGCCACGCGCTGTTCGATCCGCGCGAGCTCGTCGCGGCGGCCGCGCTGCGGAGGGGCGCGCTCGAGCTCGAGCTCGACGTCGGACACCACGCGTTCTCGCGCTATGAAGGGCCGGGGCTGCTCGTGTCCGCGACGCTGCCGGGCGTCGACGCGCGCACGCCGCCCTCGGGCGCGACGTACCGCGACACGTGGTCCGTCGCGCTCGGCGCGAGCGCGATCCTGGGCGCGAACACGCTGCGGATGGGCCTCGGCTTGGAGACGTCGATGATGGGCCCTCGCCAGTCGGCGACCCGCCTCACCGACGGGGCGAAGACGAGGGTGGGGGCCGGCCTCGGGCGTGACGTGCTCGGGCTGCGCGTCGAGCTGGGCGCGTCGGTGACCGCGGTCGGCGCGCGCACGGTCACGCGTGAGCTCGGTCCAGGCGCGCAGGCGGGGGGCATGCTCGTGGCGACTTCGCTCACGGTGGGGACGCCGCGATGAGCCGTCGCGCCGCGTGGCTCTCGCTCGCTTGCTTCGCGCTCGCGTCGCGGGCCCGCGCCAGCGACGACGCGTTGTTCGGTCGTGGCGCGCGGAGCGGCGCGCTCGCCGCGAGCGACGTCGCCGACGCCGAGCCCACGGTCGCCGCGTTCGCCGGGCCGACGCGGGCGGCGGCGCCGGGTCTGCGCGCGCAGCTCGGCTATCGGCTCGCGCACACGCGCCTCACCCTGGCCGACGCGCCCGCCCGCCTCGCGGATCATCGGGGCGTCGATCTCGATCTTCAGCTCGGGCGACGCGCGGGTGTGCTCGACGTGGGCGCCGCGGCGTCGATGCACCTGCCCGATCGCGGGGTCGCGTCGCTCGCGTTTCGCCCGCGCAGCGAGCCGGTCTGGCTGCGCTGGGACGCGGGACGCGAGCGCGCGTCGTTCGACGGCGTCGTCGCGGTGGCGCACCGCGCCTGGGGAGTCGCCGTCGCCGTCGGCGCGTCGGTGACCGCGTCGAGCGAGGGGCGCGGCGCGGACCTCGTGCTGCCGCAGGATGAGCGGGGGCCCCACGCGGACGGCGCGGCGGACGTCGAGCTGCGGTACCGCGTGGCGCCCATCCTCGCGGCGTCGTGGACCCGTGAGCGCGTGGCGCTCGCAGCGCGCTTTCGCGGCGCGACGTCGATCCCCGTCGAGCTGCCGACGACCACGACGGTCAGGTTCACCGACAACCCGCTCAACGGTGTCACCACCGTGCGGTTGCGCGGCGTCGTCTCCTACGATCCCGCGACCGTGACCGTCGCGTCGCGCTTGCGAGCGGGCGCGCTGTCGCTGTTCACCGCGCTCGACTACGCGCGCTGGAGCGCCGTGCCGCCGCTCGCCGCGTCGCTCGCGCTCGACGTGAAGCTCGGCCTCGAACCTTACGTGCCGTCGGGTGTGGCGCCGCGACCCGCGCTCCGCGACACGCTGACCCCACGCGTCGGCGCGGCGTACGACGGCACCGTCGCGAGCGCGCGCGTCGGCGCGGCGTTCGAGCCGTCCGCGACGAAGGGCGCGGCGACCGACGTGCTCGATCCTTCGCGGCTCGTCCTCGCGCTCGGGGGCGGCGTCAGGCTCCCGCGCGCGGCTGGGGTCAGCGGCGCGCTCGACGCGTTCGGCTCGTGGCATCGTGCGCTCGAGCGGCGCGTCTCGACCGCCGACGCGACGCGACCGTTCGCTGGCGCGCGCGCGGCGGGCGATGTTTGGATCGTTGGTGCATCGCTGAGAGGAGAGCTCCCATGACGCCGAGCCGTCTCGTCGCGCTGCTCGCGCTCTCGTCTGCGTGCGGCCTCCAGGATCCGTCGCCGCAGCGAGCGCGCACCGATCCAGGCAAGGGGCCGTTCTTCGCCGTGGGCGCCGTCGAGGTCTGCGAGGCCGGTGCGCGCGTCGTGCCGATCGCGGCGGGCGCGAGCGCGGCGGGATTGTGCGTCGACGGCGAGCCGCCCTCGTGCAAGTCGAGCGGCGAGTGCGCGCGCGGCGGGCGCTGCGTCTGCGGCGCGTGCGTCGTCGCCGCGTGCGCGTCCGAGCGCGACTGCGACGAAGGCGAGCTGTGCCGGAGCGGCGCGTGCGCGCGCGGGTGCCAGGCCGACGGCGAGTGCGCGGCGGGGGATCGTTGTGACAAGGGCGCCTGTCGTCGCCCGTGCGGCGCGTCGAGCGACTGCGCGGCGGGCGCCACCTGCGACACGCTCGACGGCGTCTGCCTCGCGGCGACGTGCGAGCTCGGCAGCGCCTGCCCGCTCGGCCGAACCTGTCGTCCCGCGCGCGTCCCGCTGTCGCTCGATGAGCCCGAGTGGCTCGGCACGCCCGACGACGCCGTGCTCGTCGAGGTCGTCCAGGGCCACGAGACAGAGCTCCGGCGCGCGAGGTTCACCGCGCCGCTGCGCCTGTCGCTCGACGAGGCGCCGCTGGTGACGTCGGTCGGCGCGGCGGCGGTCATCCCCGCGGCCGTGGGGGTCACCGCGATCGTGACGGCGCGCGCCGACCGGAGCGGGCTCGATCTGCGGCGCGCGCGGGACGCGCTCGGCACCGCGTTCGAGGCGCCGGTCGCGCTGCTCGAAGAGGCAGGGGTCGACTCGCCGGCGGTCGCGGTGTTTCGCGGGGAGACGTGGCTCGCGTGGGCGTGGAACGACGCCGAGATCCGCTTCGGCAAGCTGCGCGACGGCGTGATCGCGTCAGCCGGCTTGCCCGCGATCACGCGCGCCGACGTGCGGGGCGCGCGCGACGTATCGAAGCTCTCGTCGCCCGCGTTGCTCGCGCGAGACGCGCTGCTCGTCTATGTCACCGTGCGCGGCGTCGAGGGCGAGGCCGCGATCGATCACGGCGCGGTGCTGCCCGCCGAGCCCAACGATAGCCTCGCGTTGTTCGCGACGCTCGACGGCGCGCGCCTCGACGCCGCGAGCAGCTTGATCGTCGCGCGCCGGGCGAACCTCCGCACGTACCTCGGCGAGCGCGCGCCTTCGCTGCGCGTCCGCGAGGGGGGCGCCGAGCTGCTGTTCGTGGCGGGCGACGCCGCGGGGACGCCCGACGGGCTCGCGCTCCTGCGCGAACGGTGAGCTGATGCTCAGGGAGACCGATGAAACACCACGCCCACCACGCCCGATCCGCCGTCACCCGCGTGTACCTCGCGCTCGCAGCGCTCCCCCCCGACGGCAGCTAGTCCCCGCCGAAGGAGTCCCCCCCCGGAGCCGCGCCGGCGAGCGCGGCCGCCGCGGTGAGCGAGCCCCCGAAGGGGCCGCCCGCGCCCGTGGCTCCGAGGGGTGGCCCGATGGTGCTGGTGCCGAAGGGGGCCATCTCGCTTGGCTCATCGACGGGCTACGCGGACGAGAAGGGCGGTCCGACCGTCGAGGTCGCGGCGTTCTGGCTCGACGAGACGGAGGTCACCACCGCCGCGTACGCAGAGTGCGAGCGAGCCGGCGCGTGCACGAAGCCCGACGACGGCGGGGCGTGCAACTGGGGGAGACCGGATCGCGCGGGTCACCCAATCAACTGCGTCGACTGGACGCAGGCGACCGCGTACTGCGCGTGGGCGGGCAAGCGCCTGCCGACCGAGGCCGAGTGGGAGTACGCCGCGCGCAACGGCAAGGAGCGCCGCACCTACCCGTGGGGCGAGGCCGCGCCGACGACCCAGCTGTGCTGGAGCAAGACCAGCCGGAGCAGCACCTGCGAGGCGGGGAAGTTCGCGGCGGGGGCCTCCGCGCAGGGCGCGCTGGACCTGTCGGGTAACGTGCAGGAGTGGGTCTGCAGCGCGTACAAGTTCCCGTATGACGCCGCCGCCGCCAGCGGCTGCGCGGGCGCCCCGGACGACGGCCGCCGCGTCCAGCGAGGGACCGGCTACGGCGTGGTGATGCCGATGGATGTGCGCGCCGCCCGCCGCGACAACCAGGCACCGACCAAGCGCCACGCGGTCGTCGGCTTTCGCTGCGCGCGCCCCGCGCCTTGAGCTCGCTGCTCGGATGTCTCGGGCGCCCAGCCTTCAGCGAGGGCGTCGCGCGAGCGCGCTCGCCAGCCGCTCGTAGTCAGCGATCGAATTGTAACGCTGCGCCGACAGGCGCAGCAGGCGCCGACCCTCGAACGCGAACACCGGGACCTCGATCGCGTGCGCCGCGAACAGCCACTCTTGCAGCGGATCGAGGCCGGTCGCTCCAGGTGTCACCGGCGCGTCGGGCAACACGAACGAGGCCATCGCGCCGAGCATCGACGTCGGGGCCGGCGGCGCGATCCCGAGCGCTTCGGCGACGAGCGCGCGCCCGTCGAGCGCGAGCGCGCGGTTGTCTCTGCGGATCGCGTCCCACCCGCCGAACTCGCGCGCCATCACGTCGAGCGCGCGCGGCGCGGACAGCCACGCGGACGGGTCGTGCGTGCCGGTCCAGTCGAATTCGAGGTGAAGGCGGCTGCGATCGGCGCGCCGCGCGTTGGCGCCGTGGCTGATCACGACCGGGCGCACGCGGTCGCGGAGCTCGGCGCGAACGCGCAAGAACGCGGCGCCCTTCGGCGCACAGGACCATTTGTGCAGGTTGCCCGTCGCGTACGCGGCGCCGAGCGCGTCGAGCGCGAGCGGCACATGACCCGCCGAGTGCGCCGCGTCGACCAGCGTGTGGACCCCGCGCGCCTCGAGCGCGCGCACGAGGCGCTCGATCGGGAACACCAGGGCCGTCGGGCTCGTCACGTGATCGAGCAGCGCGAGGCGCGTGCGATCGGTGACCCGCGACAGGACCGCCTCCACGACGACGTCTGGCGACTCGATCGGGAACGGCACCTCGGCGACGACCACCCTCGCGCCGACGCGCGCCGCCGCGTGCGCCGCCGCGTTGTTGCAGGCGTTGTAGCCGTGGTTCGTGAGCAGCAGCTCGTCGCCCTCCTCGAGCGCGGCGCTGGCGAGCACGCACGCGACCCCGGTGGTCGCGTTGGGGACGAACACGAGCCCCGCCGGGTCCGTGCCGACGAACGCGGCGACGCGCGCGCGGGCCTCGTCGAGCAGCCCTTCGTAGTCGCGCACGAAGAAGCGCACCGGCTCGGCCTCGAGCCTCGCGCGGAGCTCGCTCTGCCACGCCAGCACCTCGCGCGGGCACGCGCCGAAGCTGCCATGGTTCAAGAACGTGACGGAGGGATCCAGCGCGAAGAAGCGGTCCATCGAGCGCGCTTCTGCCACCCCCCGCGCTCGACGGCGACCTCGATGACGCGTCCCGCTCGGCGCGAGGCGCGGGGCGCGCAGGAAGAGCCGCCGAGGCTCGACGAGCGCGCGCGGACGGGCGAAGGTCGGCCCAAATGGACGAGCTGGAGACGACGCTGCGCCTGCGGGCGAAGCAGGAGCTGCGCAAGCGGCTCCTCGGGCTGCGCAAGGCGCTGTCAGGGGCGAGCGCGGCGTCGTGGTCGGCCGCGATCGTGGCGCGGCTCGAGGCGCACGAGGCCTTCGAGCGGGCGGCGTCGGTCGCGGTCTTCTACCCGATGCTGTCGCGTCGCGAGATCGATCTGCGCCCGCTCGTCGAGGAGGCTCGTCGGCGCGGCAAGGTCGTCGCGTGCCCGTGGATCGGCGACGGCGCGGCGCCACCCGTGTTTCGCGAGGTCACGCGCGACGACGCGCTGGTAAAGACGCCGATCGGCGCGCTCGAGCCGCCGCCCGATGCGCCGATCGTGTCGCCCGAGCTGATCATCGTGCCCGCGCTCGCGGTCGATCTGCAGGGGCGCAGGCTCGGATACGGCGGCGGCTTCTATGATCGCTTGCTCGGCGCCCACCCGGGCGCGGAGAACATCGCCGTCGTCTACGAGCTGCAGCTCCTCGCCGAGGTCCCCACGCTCGCGCACGACCAGGTGGTGCGCCACATCGCGTCCGAGGCGCGCCTCGTCGCCGCGGGCTCGGTCGCGCCCCTCGCGACGCCGTCGGCGACCGTCGACGAGCTCGAGCCGGGCGTGGTTCGCGTGCGCCGCCCGTCGTGACCTGATCGAGCTACTTGCGCCGCTTCTTCGTGGGCGGGCGCGTCGGCAGCTTGCCGCTCGGGAGCTCGTCGCTCGCGGCCTCGTCGACGGTGCCGGTCGAGTCGACCTTGCCGTCGCCGCCGTTGCCGAGCTTCTTGCGGGTCGCGACGCGCGGGCCGAACAGGTGATCGACCGGCGCGTCGGCGTGGCAGCGCGCGCAGAGCGGGATCGCGCCGCGCTGCTCGACGCCGCCCTGCGCGTCGAGCACGAGGTACTCCCAGTCGCCGCCCTGCACGTCGAACCCCGCCTCGCGCTTCACCATGGCGTAGGTCGGGCCGCGCTTGCCCTCCGAGTCCTTGTGCTCCTCGAGCGCGATCGAGCCCGCGGCGACGCGGCTCTCCGGGCCGAGCGCGCGGTACGTCGTGTCGAGCGCGGCGTTGACCTTGACGTTGCCCGACCAGTATGGCGGGTTGTGCCCGCGTGACGGCAGCACGCGGTCGTCGATCGAGGTGAGCGCGGAGAGCTCGCCGGCGTGCTCCCACGGCTCGCTGGTCGGGGCGGCGGACGTCGCGGCGCGCGGCGAGGGCGCCTCGGCGGCGCGGTCCGATTTCCCCGGGTACTGGAGATCGTCGGCCTGCGACGCGCACGCCGCGAGCGACGCGGCGACGAGGGCGGCCTCGACAACGAGCGAGCGCTTCGTCAACATCGGACGCGCGATGCGTAGCACGACCCTCGCCGTGATGGCCCTCACGCTCACGAGCGCGCTCGCCGGCGCCGCCGACCCGCCGCCCTGGCTCGGCGTGACCATGTCCGAGGTCGGCGATCGCGTGGTCGTGCGCAAGATCACGCGTCGCTCGCCCGCCGAGCAGGCCGGCCTCAGGGTCGGCGACGTGCTGCTCAAGGTGGGCGACAGGCCGGTGCACGCGGCGGCCGACGTGTCCGGCGAGGTGCGCCGCCGTCGCCCGGGTGATCGCGTCGAGGTGGCGTTCGGGCGCGGCGACACGCAGAAGACAGCCGCCGCGAGGCTCGGCACATTCCCCGGAGACAGCGAGCTGTTGCGCATGGATGTCGTCGGCAAGAAGGCCCCGTCGCTGCGCCCGGTCTCGGTCGTGAAGGGCGAGGTCCCCGAAGAGCTCACCGGCAAGGCCACGGCGGTGGTCTTCTTCGCGAGCTGGTGCGTCGCCTGCCGCGTCGAGGCCCCGACGATGAAGCGCTGGCACGCGCGCTTCTCGGCGGTCGGCGGGCGCGTGATCGGCGTCGCGGCCGACGGCCCGTTCACCGCGTCCAAGCTCGTCGACGAGCTCGAGCTGACGTTCGCCGTGACGGCGGATCCGGCCAACCTCGTCGCCGAGGCGTGGCAGGCGCCCGCCGTCCCCACGGTGTACCTCGTCGACAAGAAGGGCGTCGTGCGTGACGCGATCGTGGGGTTCGATCCTCCCGAGCTGCGACGCGCCGAGGATCTGTTCGCCAAGCTCGCCGCGGAGTGACGGAGGTCATGGGCGCGGCCTCGTCGCGCGCCCACACGACGGCGCGTGACACGGTCGGAGGTCTCTGCGGTTCAGCCGGACCGCGCCGTCGCGGGGTGGCTGCTCGCGTGCGCCGCGCTCGTGGCGACGATGGTCGTCGTCGGCGGGCTCACGCGCCTCACGCGCTCGGGGCTGTCGATCGTCGAGTGGCGACCGATCACCGGCGTGTTGCCGCCGCTCGGCGCCGAGGCGTGGGCGGCCGAGTTCACGCGGTATCAGGGCTCGCCAGAGTTTCGCCTGGTGAACCACGCGATGACGCTCGACGAGTACCGCTCGATCTTCTTCGTCGAGTGGGCGCACCGGCTGCTCGGGCGCGTGACGGGCCTCGCGATCCTCGCGCCGCTCGCGTGGTTCGCGTGGGCACGCCGCCTCACGCCGCAGGTCCTGAGGGCCGCGAAGCTCGCGGCGCTGCTCGTGATCGTCCAGGGCGTCGCCGGCTGGTTGATGGTGAAGAGCGGCCTCGTCGACGTGCCGCGCGTGAGCCACCTGCGCCTCGCGGTGCACCTGATCCTGGCGTTCTTGCTGTTCGCGCTCTTGCTCGACACGGCGCTCGGCGCGCTCGGCGTCGCGCGCGGCGAGGGCGGACCGCCGCGGCGGGCGTGGGTCGCGCTCGCGGCGGTGCTGGTGACCGCGACGTGGGGCGCGTTCGTCGCGGGGCTGCACGGCGGGCTCGCGTGCTCGACCTTCCCGACGATGAACGGCGCGTGGCTGCCGTGGCCGCTCGCGAGCCCGATCTCCGACGGGTTCACGGCGCAGCTCGCGCACCGCGTGCTCGCGTTGACGACCCTCATCGTCGCTGTCGTCGGCGCGCTGGGCGCCTCGCGAGAAGGCGGCTGGCAGCGCAAGGTGTCCCGCTCGCTGGTCGTCGCGGTGCTGCTGCAGGGCTCTCTCGGCGCGATGGTCGTCGTGTCGCACGTGCCGCTCGCGCTCGCGGCGACGCACCAGGTGACCGCGCTCGTCGTGCTCGGCTTCGCGGTGGCGCTCGCGCGGCGCGGGCGCACGGCGTGAGGCGGCACACCGAGTCGAGGGCGCGCAGAGCGCGGCACGGTGGCCGCCGATCGTCAGCGCGACCGCTCGTGCAGCGCGATCGCCAGCGCCGTCGCGACGTTGAGCGAGTCGAAGCCCGCCGCCATCGGGATCTTCACCACGCTCGACGCCGCGCGCATCACCGCGTCGTCGAGGCCGGGCCCCTCGGCGCCGACGATCAGCGCCAGGCGGCCTGGGCGCGGCAGGCGAGAGACGGGCGTGGCGTCGGCGCGCGGGCTCAGCGCCGCGACGTGATAGCCCGCGCGAACCAGCGTCGCGACGAGCGCGCGCGGCTCGGTCTCGCGCGCGAACGGCACGAACAGCGACGCGCCCGCCGACACGCGGATCGCCTTGCGATACAGGGGATCGCACGTCACGCCGTCGAGCAGGACCGCGCGCGCGCCGAACGCGGCGGCGTTGCGAAAGACGCCGCCCACGTTGTCGTGGTTGACCACCGACAGCGCCACCACGACGACGGCGTCGGCGGGGGCATCGGCGAGCACCTCGTCGACGCTCTCGGGCTCGCGCCGCGCGCAGACGGCGAGCACCCCGCGGTGGATGGCGAAGCCGACGACGCCGTCCATCTCCCGCTGCGGGAGCACCCACACCGGCGTGTCACCCGGCAGGCGCGCGAGCGCGTCGGCGAGCTTCTCGTCGCGGCCCTCGGCGAGCAGCACGGCGCGCGTCGCGTGCCGACCACGCGCCGCCTGCACGCGAAACGGCACCTCGCCCTCGACCAGGAACGTGCCGCCCTGCCGACGGTCGCGATCGCGCACGTCGCGGAAGTCGTCGAGGCGCGGATCGTCCCGCGAGGTCAGCCGCTCGAGGCGCATCGAGCGGCCGTCACCGACCGAGCAGCGCGTCGATCTTCTGGCGGAGCTTGCCCTCGACCAGGCGACGCATCGGGGACAGCGCGAGCGGCAGGCGCACCTCGACGTGTACCTCGTCGGACGCGACGCGCACCTTGCCGGTCGTGCCGCGCGCGGGGCCCGGCGGCGCAGTCAGCGTCATCTCGTCGCCTTGCCACGCCCAGGTGACAGGCAGGAGCTGCTCGATCCTCCGCGCGAGCTGCTCGGCGCGCGCGCGCACCTCGTCGTGCGCGAGGCCGTGCTTCTGCCGGATGACGATCGCGGACATCTGTCGCTCGTCTAGCGTCCCCGGCGACGCGCGGCCAAGCGATCGGGCGAGTTCGCCCGATTCTCCTTGAAAGCTGCACAATCGCCGCGCGGATGTTCAGGCGCCTACTTGCAGACGTAGCTGGGCTTCTGCAGCGCGTCCTTGCACTCGGCGTCGCTGCCACAGCCCTTCCAGTCGCAGCGCCCGCTCTCGCAGGCCCAGTGGTCGGCCGCGTAGAGCGCGAGGCCAGGCGTGGCGCAGTCGTCGGCGGTCGCGCAGCCGGGCACGCACGTCGGGACCTGACCGCCGGGGAGCGCCGCGCACCGCGCGGTCGCCTTTCCCAGCGCTTGCTGGCACTCGCCGTCGGACTTGCAACCCTTCCATTCGCAGCGCCCGGCCGCGCACGAGTAGTGGTCGGCGTCGTAGATCTGGACGCCCCCCGTCGCGCAGTCGGCAGCTCCGGCGCAGGTCTGCACACACAGCTTGGTCGTGACGTCGCAGGCATAGTTGGATTTGTGAAATGTGTCCTGGCATTCGAGATCGGTCGCGCAGCCTCTCCACACGCAGATGCCCGCGTCGCACGAGTAGTGGCTCGAGGAGAGGATCGGCGCGCCCGGGGTGCCGCAGTCGGCCGACGACGCACAGGTCGCCTCACACCTCGCGATGGGCGGGGTCCCGCCCCCGCTGCCCGCGTTGCCCGCCGCCGTGGCGCCGGCGTTGCCCGCCGTCGTCGCGCCCGCGGTGCCTGCCGTGGCGCTCCCCGCGGTGCCGCCCGCTGACGCGCCCGCGGTGCCACCCGCTGACGCGCCCGCGGTGCCGCCCGTCGTCGCGCCCGCGGTGCCGCCCGTCGTCGCGCCCGCGGAGCCTGCCGTGGCGCTCCCTGCGTTGCCCGCCGCGTGGGTCCCGGCGCCTCCACCTGACGTTGTGCCTGCGGCGCCGGCGGACGAGGAGGCAGGGGGATCGTCTCCGCCACCGCACGCGCCGAGCGCGAGCAGAGAGAGGGTGAGGGAGAGCGCGACGGCGCGACCTGACATGTGACGCGGGTAGCTCGCGAGCCTCACCCGGTCAACGACGGCGCCCGCGCCCCTTCACTGTCGCGCGCGGGATGCGCGACCGCGGCTCGATCGAGAGGTCCAGCCCATCGCGCTCACCCGCGGCGAGCCGCGCGGCGCCCGCGAACGCGATCATCGCCGCGTTGTCGGTGCAGCTCGCGGGCGGGGGCACGAAGAGCCTGAGACCGTGCGCCCCGCAGCGCTCCTTGGCGCGCGCGCGCAGGCCGCCGTTGGCCGCGACCCCGCCCGACAGCACGACGTCGCCCACGCCCGCGAGCCGCGCGGCGCGCATGGTCTTGTCGACCAGCACGTCGACGACGGCGCGCTGGAAGCTCGCGCAGAGATCCGCGAGGGCCTGGCCGACCGGCGCGCCCTCTCGCTCGACGTGGCGCGCGACCCACGTCTTGACCCCCGAGAAGCTCAGCTCGAGCGACGGATCGGCGCGCATCGGCCTCGGCACGGCGAACCGCGTCGCGTCACCCGCGCTCGCGAGGCGATCGATCACCGGACCGCCCGGATAGCCGAGGCCGAGCGCCTTCGCGACCTTGTCGAAGGCCTCTCCCGCGGCGTCGTCGCGCGTGCCGCCGAGCTCTTCGACGTCGCGCTCGAGCGGCCCAGACACCTTGTAGATCGCGGTGTGACCCCCCGAAGCGACCAGCGCGACGAAGGGGAACCCGGGGCGCGTCGGCGCCGCCTCGCCGCGCGTGAGGAAGACCGCGAGCAGGTGACCGACGAGGTGATCGACCCCGACGATCGGCTTGCCGGTCGCGAGCGCGAGCGTCTTGGCGAACTCGGCGCCGACCAGCAGCGCCCCCGCGAGCCCCGGCCGCACGGTGACCGCGAGCCCGTCGACGTCGTCGAGCGTGAGCCCGGCGACGCGGCACGCCTCGCTCGTCACGGGGAGGACGCCGCGCAGGTGGTCGCGCGCCGCGAGCTCGGGCACGACGCCGCCCCACGCCGCGTGGATCGCGATCTGCGAGCGCACGACGTCGGAGAGGACGCGCCCGTCCGAGTCGACGATCGCGGCGGCCGTCTCGTCGCACGAGCTCTCGATGCCGAGCACGCGCATCGCCGCGGTCAGTCCTTGGCCTTCTCCGCGCGGGCCTTGCGGCGGGTGCCGCGGCCTCCGCGCTCGGGACGCCCCTCCTTGACGATCTCGTAGAGCGCGATCATCAGCGCGTCGACGCCGTCGCCGGTCGCCGCGGAGACGAGGTGGAGCGTGACGCCAGCGCGCTTGAACCGCGCCCTCAGCTTGACGTAGGCCTCTCGCACCTCGGGGACGTCGGCCTTCGAGAGCGCGACGAGCTCGGGGCGCGCGGCGAGCTCTGGATCGAACCGCTCGAGCTCCATGCGCAGCGCGCGGTAGTCCTTCAGCGGCTCGCGCCCCTCGGCGTGATCGAGCGTGACCAGGTGCAGGAGCGCGCGCGTGCGCTCGACGTGCTTCAAGAACTGGACGCCGAGCCCCGCGCCGTCGCTCGCGCCGGGGATCAGCCCAGGGATGTCGGCGATGACGAAGCTCGACTCGCGGCCGATCGACACCACGCCGAGGTGCGGCTCGAGCGTCGTGAACGGGTAGTCGGCGATCTTGGGCCGCGCGCGCGACACCCTCGACACGATCGTGCTCTTGCCCGCGTTGGGGAAGCCGAGCAGCCCGACGTCGGCGAGGACCTTCAGCTCGAGCCTCAGCTCCTTGTTCTCTCCGGGGTTGCCGGGCTCGGCGCGGCGGGGCGCGCGATCGAACGGCGTCGAGAAATGGATGTTGCCGCGCCCGCCCTTGCCGCCCGCCGCCACGATCGCGCGCGCGCCGTGCTCGGTCAGATCGGCGACCAGCTCGTCGGCCTCGAACACCTGCGTGCCGACCGGGACTCGCACCTCGAGGTCGGCGCCCGCGCGTCCGTAGCAGTCGCTGCCCTGTCCGTGCTCGCCGCGCTCGGCGCGGAGCGTCGCCGAGTATTTCACGTCGAGCAGCGTCGAGAGCCCCTCGTCGCCGACCAGCACGACGTCGCCGCCCTTGCCGCCGTCGCCGCCGGAGGGCCCTCCGAACGGGATGTACTTCTCGCGACGAAACGCGACCGCGCCGTTGCCGCCGTCGCCGGCGATCACCTTCACCTTGCAGGAGTCGACGAAGCGCATCCGAAGGGCGCGTTAGGACGGCACGCCGCGACTGGCCAGAAGTTTCCGGCGCAGGCGGGCTCGGTCGGATCGGGCTGACGGCGTGGTCGCCGCCCGCGCTCTCACCCAGCGTCGTCGCGCGGCCGGTGGTAGCGTCCCCGCGTGAGGTCGTCGCGCCAAGCCTTCGCCGCAGCGACGCTCGCGGCGACGCTCGCCGCATGCAGCGCGCCGCAGGCGCCAGCGCGCGGGGAGCCCGTGGCAGCGCGCCAGCAGCCTCCGTTGACCGTCGCCTCTGCGCCGCCGCCTGTCGCGAGCGCGTCGGCCGCGCCGAACGGCCCGACGACGCTGGACCTCGCGCGCGGTGACGGCGCGCCGGCGGACGCCGCGCTCGCCGCGGGCGATCGCGCGCTCGACGACGACGATCTCCCGGCCGCGGCGCGCGCGTTCGACGACGCCGCGAGGCTCGCGCCCGACGATCCGGCCGTCAAGGTGGGCCTCGCGCGGCTCGAGCTCGCGCGCGCGGCGGTCCCGTACGCGCTGTCGTCGGCGCCGAAGCACCCGACGCTGACGCGCCTCGCGACCACGCTCGCCGCGCTCGTGAAGGCGCACCCGACCTACGGACCAGCGGCCCTCGAGCTCGGGCGCGTCGAGGTGATCCTCGGCGACGCGGAGCCGGCGCTCGCGGCGCTGCGCCGCGGGGTCGAGCTGATGCCCCAGGTCGCCGAGGCCCACTCGCTGCTGGGGCTCGCGCAGGCCGCGACCGGCGCGCTCGACGACGCGATCCGATCGCTCGCCACGGCCGCAAAGCTCGAGCCCCGCGATCCTGTGCGCCACACGAACCTCGGCGCGGTGCTGATGGCGCGCGGTAACACGTCCGCCGCCAAGGCGGCGTATGACGCGGCGCTGGCGCTCGATCCCGCCGCGCCGCGCGCGCTCGCGGGCAAGGCCACCGTGCTGCTCGCGGCCGGCGACGCGAAGGACGCGGTCCCGCTGCTGCTGACCGCGATCGAGCGAGAGCCGAAGCGCGCCGCGCACCCGACCAACCTCAGCTACGCGCGCCTCTTGCTCGGCGACTTCGACGGCGCCATCGCCGCGGCCGAGCAGGCCATCAAGCTCGACAAGACCTTCGTCAGCGCGCACCTGAACCTCGGGCTCGCGCTCGCCAAGAAGAAGCAGTGGGAGAGGGCGCGCCGCGCCTTCGAGGCCGCTCGGGCGCTCGATCCCGACGATCCGCGCGTGAAGGCGAACCTCGAGGAGCTCGAGGCGAAGCGAAAGCAGAAGCCGTGACGACGAGCGGCGCGGTGCGGCGCCGTCCGCCCTGAAGTACGACCCGCTCGACCGGATGCAGCGCTCCCTGCCGCCCGCCCTCTGCCGCCGCGCGTTCGTCGCGGGCGCCGCGGCGTCGCTCGTCGCCCGGCGATCGGCCGCGTCGCGGGTGCCGCCGCCCGAGCTGCGCTTGCTCGACTGGTCCTTCGAAGAGGCTCGACCCTTCAAGCGACGCGCGCTCGTGGCCGTGCCGACCCACCTCGGCGAAGGTCGGCGCGCGCCGGTGCTCCTGCTGTTGCACGGGCTCGGCGAGGCGAAGCAAGGTCCAGAAGCAGGCGTGTTCGCGTGGCTCGATCGATACGGAATGGGCAGCTCCTACGCGCGCTTGCGCCACCCGCCGCTCGCGTCGACGCACAAGCGGCGCGATCTCACCGACGCGCGCGCGAAGGAGCTGAACGACGAGCTCGCGCGCCGTCCGTTCGAGGGACTCGTGCTGGTCTGCCCGTTCACGCCCAACGTGTGGAGCTACAAGAACACCGAGCAGACGCTCGACCACTACGCGGACTTCCTTCGCGGCCCGCTGCTCGAGCGCGTCGCGAGAGAGGTGCCCGAGGCGGACACCTCGCGGCTCGGGCTCGACGGCTGCTCGCTCGGTGGCTTCGTCGCCCTCGAGGTCGCGCGGCGGCGCCCGGACGGCTGGGGCTCGCTCGGCGTCGTGCAGCCGGCGATCGCCGAGCGAAAGGTCGCGGGGTACGGCGACGTGCTCGCGGGCGCGGCGCGCGCGCACAAGACCCGTCTCCACGTCGAGTCGAGCACCTACGATCCCTACCTGCGCGTGTCGCGGCTCCTGCACGCGGCGGTCCTCGAGCGCGGCGCGGCGGCCGAGCTGGTCGTGCCGCCCGGGCCGCACGACCAGCCGTTTCTGCGCGACGTCGGCACGCTCGAGATGCTGCTGTTCCACGATCGCGCGCTGCGAGCGCCCGCGTGACGCTCCGCGCGACGGTCGGCGACCGATGGCGGCCGTGGTCGAGGTTCGCGCCATGCGGCAGGCTGTGTTCGGCTGGGTGATCGCGGCTGCGCTCGGCGCGACGAGCGTCGTGCGCGTAGAGGCGCCGTCCGCCAAGGAGGCGAGCACGCTCGCCCCCCAGTCGTTCGCCGAGGGCGGAGCGCCTCCGTAAGGCCGCCGAGGACGCGGACGCGAAGAGTGACACGGCGGCCGGGGGCGCTCGCGACCAGCGGTCGCATCGCGAGCCGCTCATCGCGGTGTTCCAGCGCACGCCATCATGATGGGGTCGGGCGCCACGGTCCGCCGTGGCCGTGGTACGCAGGCACTGGCGATGATTAGGACGCTCAGGCTGACCAACTTCCGAAGCCTGGGGCGGGACGTCGAGCTCTCGCTCGGACCCCTCTCGGTCCTCGTCGGGCGCAACGGGAGCGGCAAGAGCAACATCCTGCGCGCGCTCGCGTTCGTGCGCGATGCGATGCGCCTCGGCCTTCCCGGGGCGGTGACCCACAGCAACGGCATCGATGCAGTGCGTCGTCACAGCAAGGGGCACCCTCACAACGTCCGCATCGAGCTGGAGCTCGACATCGAGGGGCGCGCGGCCCGCTACGCCTTCGAGCTCACGGGCGACAGCACCGAGGAGTACCGGGTCAAGTCGGAGCACGCTTCGATCTCGCACGCGGAGGGCGAGACTGTGTTCGATGTCCGCGACGGGGTCTTCTCCGGCCCGGACAACCTTCGTCCCAACCTGGACGCGCAGTCGTTGGCGCTGACTGCGCTCGGTGGCGACACGCGCCTCAGACCGCTGTGGGAGGAGCTGGCGAACTCGATAGTGTACTCCATCAACCCGAGCGAGCTCCGGAAGCCGCAGAAGTTCAGCGCCGAGACCCCGATGAGCGCCGAGGGCGAGAACTGGGTCTCGGTCCTCCACACCCAGTCCGAGGCCGCGTGGAAGCAGGATCTGGTCGCTGCGCTCGAGAAGCTCACCGGTGACGTCGACGACGTCAAGGTCACGAAGGTCGCGAGCTTTCTGGTCGCCGAGTTCCACCATCGGAGCGATGGCAAGGCCAAGAAGTGGTTTCCGGCGGAGCGCGAGTCGGACGGCACGCTTCGCGTCGCGGGCATCCTGACCGCCCTGCTCCAGCAGCCGTCCTTGCCGGTGATCGGGATCGAGGAGCCCGAGCAGACCATTCATCCCGGCGCGCTCCCCATCCTCTACGACTACGTGAGGGAGGCGAGCGATCGATCGCAAATCATCCTGACGACCCACAGCCCTGTCCTGCTCGACTTCATCGACGTCGAAGAGTGCCGGGTATTCGTCGTGGGCCGGGGTGCTGACGGAACCACGGTGGCGCCCCTCGCGCCCAGCCAGAAGCGCGCCGTCGGGGAGAACCTCCTCTCCCTCGGCGATCTGATCCTGTCCGGTGACCTGCAGCTGGACCCGCCGTGGGGAGAGGCTGGATGACCTCGCGACGGTACGTCTTGGTCGAAGGTCACGGTGAGGTGGAGGCCGTCGGGAACCTGGTCACTCGCATGAGCGAGCGCGCCGGCGACACCGTCCGCTGGGCCAAGCCGTTGCGCTGGCCGAACCTCGGCGTGTGGGACGCGAGGGGGCGCGGCGGCGTTCGCGCCGGGATCGAGTTCGTCCGGGGCAAGGGCGATGCTGCGAGCCTGCTCGTGCTGCGCGACGCCGACGAAGGCGTGTCCCCGTTCCCTAGGGCCCGACATGACCGCGAAGATCCGCAGCGCAGCCCCCACGGTCCCCGTCGCGTACGTGCTCTTCAAGCCCGAATATGAGGTGCTCTTCCTGCCGTGCCTGCCGAGGATGGCCGGGCGTGATCTCGAGGGAAGGCAGGGTCTGGAGCCAGGAACGAGCTGGGACGGCGCGAGCTGGGAGGCCCGGCGCGGGGTGAAGGAGTGGCTCAGCGCTCACTACCCCCTCGGCAAGCGATACAAGGAGACGGTCGATCAGCTCGTGCTCACCCGCATGATCGACCTCGACGTCCTCGCCGCCGCCGCCGTGCCCTGTTTCGGCACGCTCGAACGGGCGATCGCGTTCTTCGCGCGCGCGAAGGCCGGTGACGTCTACCCCTGATCGGCCGCCGACATGGTTTCTTCCTCGCCAACCTGCCAACTGTAAAGATTGCCCGTGAACCTGACAGCGGGCAGAGCGACAGGCAGAACCGGGGCTCGACCGAGCCTGTGAGATCTGTGAGATCCCCTTACGCCAGCGCGCCTGCTCCAATCGACTCCGCCGCCGCGGCGCGCACGGAGCGCACGTCCATCGCGCGCCAGGGTGCCGTCGTGCTCGCTCCGGGCAAGGGCGTACTCGCCGTCCGCGCCATGCTCGGACACCCCGCGCGGCGGGCTCCTGCGCGCGGCTGTGGGCGGCTCCGTGCGACCCCTGCCCTCCGCTGTGCGCGTCGGCGACGCGTTCGCGCGGGCGATGGGCGAGGATGCCTGCGGCGGGGGCTCGGAGCTCGGGATGGACCTCCCTCAGAGAGACCCAAGAGAGGTGCTCGAAAGCTCACGACGCGAGTTGTCGCGGCTCCTGCACGCGGCGGTCATCGAGCGCGGCGCGGCGGCCGAGCTGCCGCCCGGGCCGCACGACCAGCCGCTCCTGCGCGACGTCGGCACGCTCGAGATGTTGCTGTTCCACGATCGGGCGCTGCGAGCGCCGGCGTGACGCTCCGCGCGCCGGTTGACGACCGATGGCGGCCGTGGTCGAGCTTCGCGCCATGCGGCACGCTGTGTTCGGCTGGGTGATCGCGGCTGCGCTCGGCGCGACGAGCGTCGCGCGCGCAGAGAGCGCCAGAGAGGCCGCGGAGGCCGCGCTCGCGGCGGCCGACGAGGCCCTCGCGCCCCACGAGGTCGCGGAGGCGAAGCGCGCGCTCGAGCGAGCCCGGGGCGCGCGCGAGGCGGGCGACGCGAAGGCGGGCGAGCACCTCGAGGCCGTCGCGCGGACGTGGGCCGAGACGGCGCGCGACGTGAAGGCCGCGAAGGCCGCCGAGGACGCGCTCGCCGACGCGCAGCAGAGGACCGCCGACGCGCGCGACAAGGCGCGTCGCGCGCGCGCGCTGCTCGAGC
>CAUJFL010000309.1 GCA_963169165.1 Myxococcota bacterium
GCCGCTCGTGGCGCGCGCGTACCTGGTGTTCCCCGAGGCGGGCGCGCGGCTGTCGCCAGGGATCGCGCGCGTGTTCGGGATGCCGCTGCGTCCGGGGTTCGGGCCCTCGAGCTACGAGCCTGGCGAGGCGGCGCGCGTGGTCGTGCTCGGCGGCAGCCAGGGCGCCCAGGCGCTCAACGAGGCGGTGCCCGCGGCGATCGCGCTCGTGCGGCGCCGCGTCCCCCACCTCTCGGTGCTCCACCAGGCGGGGCGCGGCAAGGACGCCGCGGTCCGTGAGCGGTACCGCGCGCTCGGCCTCGACGAGCTCGTCGAGACGCGCGCGTTCGTCGACGACGTGCCGTCGACCCTACGAGGCGCGGACGTCGTCCTCGCGCGCGCCGGCGCCGGCAGCGTCGCCGAGATATGCACGGTCGGTCGCGCGTCGATCCTCGTGCCGTTCCCGTTCGCGGCCGACGATCACCAGCGCAAGAACGCGGACGCGCTCGCGGCGTCCGGGGCGGCGGTGTCGGTGCTGCAGGCCGACGCGTCGCCCGAGCGCCTGGCAGACGAGCTCACGAGGCTGCTCACCGATCGCGACCTCTGCGGGCGGGTCGCGGCGAAGGCGCGGCAGCGTGGCGAGCCCGACGCCGCCCGAAGGATCGCGCGGGACCTGCTCGAGCTCGCGTCGCCGCGGCCCGCGCGCGCCACCCACCCCTCGATGGAGAGCCCCTGATGTTTCGCGGTCGCGTACGGCACGTCCACTTCGTCGGCGTCGGCGGCATCGGCATGAGCGGGCTCGCCGAGATCCTCCACACGATGGAATTCTCCGTCTCGGGCTCCGATCTCAAGGAGAACGACATCACGCGGCGCCTCGCGGCGATGGGCGTGCGCATCGATGTGGGCCACGTCGCCGAAAACGTCGCGGACGCGGACGTCGTCGTCTACTCGAGCGCGATCTCTCCCTCGAACCCCGAGCTGAGAGAGGCGCGCGCACGCGGGACGCCCGTCATCGGCCGCGCCGAGATGCTCGCCGAGCTGATGCGCGTGAAGTACGGCGTCGCGATCGCGGGCAGCCACGGCAAGACGACGACGACGTCGCTCGTCGCGACGGTGCTGCGCTCCGCGGGGCTCGATCCGACGGTCGTGGTCGGCGGGAAGATGGCCGCCCTCGGCTCCAACGCCAAGCTGGGCGCGGGCGATCTGCTGGTCGCCGAGGCCGACGAGAGCGACGGATCCTTCCTGCGACTGACGCCGACGGTCGCGGTCGTCACCAACATCGATCCCGAGCACCTCGACCACTACGGCGATCACGACAAGCTGAAGTCCGCGTTCGTCGAGTTCGCCGCGCGCGTGCCGTTCTACGGCCTCGCGGTCCTCTGCCTCGATCACCCGCACGTGCAGGACATCCTGCCGCGCATCCAGCGGCGACACGTCACCTACGGCCTGTCCCCGCAGGCCGACTATCACGCGAAGGGGATCACGCACCGCGGGCTCAGCATGGTGTTCACGGCCTTCAAGCGCGGCGAGTCGCTCGGCGAGTTCGAGGCGCGGATGCCCGGCCTGCACAACGTGCAGAACTGCCTCGCCGTCATCGCCGTCGCGGACGAGCTCGAGGTGCCGCTCGACGTGACCAAGGAGGCGCTGCGGACGTTCGGCGGCGTCGCGCGCCGCTTCACCGTCGTCGCCGAGATCGACGGCGTCACGCTCGTCGACGACTACGGGCACCACCCGGCCGAGATCGAGGCGACGCTGGCCGCCGCCGACTCGGCCTTCGGGCGTCGCGTCGTCGTCGCCTTTCAGCCGCACAGATACACGCGCACGCGCGATCTCTTCCACGAGTTCACCCGGGCGTTCAACCGCGCCGACGTGCTGCTGGTCACCGACGTGTACGCCGCGGGCGAGGCGCCCCTCGAGGGCGCGACGTCTGCGGCGCTCGTGCAGGCCATCCGCGAGCACGGTCACCACGCCGTCCGCCACGTCCCTGACAAGCGAAGCCTCCCCGACGAGCTCGAGGCGCTCGTGCGCCCCGGCGACATCGTGATCGCGCTCGGCGCCGGAGACGTGAACCAGTCGGTGCGCGAGCTGGCGGCGCGCCTCACGCGGAGGCGCGCGCCGTGAAGCCGAAGCTCCCCGCGAACCGCCGCGTCGCGCGACCGAGGGCGCCGGTGGCGGGCGACGCGCCGCCGGTGTTCGACGACGCGGCTTGCGACACCGAGCGCGAGGAGGCCCCGGCGAGGCCTCGCGTGCCGTGGGGCGAGCGCCTTCGCCCGGTGCTCAAGGGCGCGCGCCTCGTGCTCGGCGCGGCGGTGTTCGTCGCGACCGCAGGCGCGTCGTCCTACGGCCTGTACCGCTACGTCGGCACGAGCAAGCGCTTCCACGTCACGCACGTCGTCGTCGAGGGCGGCAAGCAGCGCAGCGACGAGGCCATCGCGCGGACGGCCGGAGTGGCCGCGGGCGCCAACGTGTTCTCGATCGATCTCGACGCCTCGCGCCGCGCGCTGCTCGCCGACCCGTGGATCGAGCGCGCGGAGGTGCGCCGCAAGCTGCCGGGCACCATCTCGATCAAGGTGGGTGAGCGCCAGCCGATCTCGATCGTCACGCTCGGCGGCGCCGCCTACCTCGCCGCGACCGCTGGCAAGGTCTTCAAGCGCCTCGAGCCGGGCGACCCGGACGATCTCGTCGTCATCAGCGGGCTCGGCGGCGAGGGCGAGATGCTGCGTGACCGCGCGAGCGTCGAGCGCACGGTCCAGCGCGCGCAGGAGCTCGCCGCCGAGTGGGAGCAGTCCAGCGCCCCGCGATCGTTCGCGCTGCAAGAGATCCACGTCGGAAAGGACGGCACGATGTCGATCGTCGCCGGCCGAGACCCGGTCGTGCTGTCGCTCGGCAAGCCGCCGTTCCGCGACAAGCTCGCCCGCGCCGCTCGCGTGCTCGGCGAGATCGAGCGGCGCCGCGCGCAGGCGGCGATCGTGTTCCTCGACAACGAGGCCCACCCCGAGCGCGTCGTCGCGAGGATGCGATGAGCGCGCGCGCGTCGCGAATTTGGCCCAGCGTCTCGGCGTCCTTTAGTGGCTGCGGTGCGGCGCGAGCCACCCGGCCGTCGCCCACCCCCTCCTCACCATGAAGCCCTCCAAGAACGGACAGAAGAGCGCGGCCGCCCGTGAGCCCGAGATCGTCGTCGGCCTGGACATCGGCACCACGAAGGTGACGGCCGTGGTGGGCGAGGTCGACGCCTCCGGCGCCATCACGATCCTCGGCGTCGGCAACGTCCCGTGCCGCGGCCTGCGCAAGGGCGTCGTCTCCAACATCGACTGGACGACCCGCAGCATCAAGGAGGCCGTCGAGGCCGCGCAGCAGATGGCCGGCGTCGAGATCCAGACCGTGTACGCGGGCGTGGCGGGCAGCCACGTGCGGTCCATCCCGTCCGACGGCGTCGCCGCGGTGACGGGCGGCGAGGTCCAGAAGTCCGACGTCGAGCGCGTGCTCGAGGGCGCCCGCGCGATCCCGATCGACGCCGATCGCCAGATCCTCCACGTGCTGCCGCGCGAGTTCATCGTCGACGCGCAGGAGGGCATCCGCGACCCGGTCGGCATGAGCGGCGTCCGGCTGCAGACCCGCGTGAACCTGATCACCGCGGCGACGAGCTGCGTGCAGAACGTGATCCGCTGCGCCGAGCGGTGCGGCCTGACCGTCGCCGACGTGGTGCTCGAGCCGCTCGCGAGCGCCGAGGCCGTGCTCAACGAGGACGAGAAGGAGATCGGCGTCGTCGTGATCGACATGGGCGGCGGAACGACCGACGTCCTGCTCTGCGTCGAGGGCGCCATCGCCCACAGCACCGTGATCCCCGCGGGCGGCAACAACGTGACCAGCGACATCGCCGCGGGGCTGCGCACGCCGATGGCCGAGGCCGAGCGGTTGAAGCGCAACTTCGGCTGCGCGCTCGGGCGCATGGTCGCGGACGACGACGAGGTCGAGGTGCCGAGCGTCGGCGGCCACGCGCCCCGCCGCGTCGCGCGCCGCGTGCTGTCGGACATCATCGAGCCGCGCGTCGAGGAGATCTTCGCGGTGGTCCGCAAGCGCCTCGAGGACACGGGCCTGCTCGAGCAGCTCTCGGCCGGCGCCGTGCTCACGGGCGGCGGCGTGCTGCTCGAGGGCCTCCCGCAGGTGGCAGAGGAGATCCTCGGCATGCCGGTGCGCCTCGGCTATCCGGTCGGCGTCTCGGGGCTCCACAGCCTCGTCAACGCGCCGCAGTTCGCGACCGGCGTCGGGCTCGTGCGCTACGGCGCGCAGGCGCTCGAGGCCGCGCACAAGAGCGCCGCGGCCCGCGAGCCCACCCCGCGGGGCGGGCCAGGCCGAGACACCGAGGACGCGCCCGTCGAGGTCACCAAGGGGAGCAAGTTCCTCGAGTGGATCCGCGCCGCCTTCTGACACCGCTTCGCTTCTTCTTTTCTCGCTTCAACCCTTCGTCATCCAGCTCACTCGCCGGGAGAGGCACCCGGAGCGCGAGCCGCTTACACCACCACAACCGCAGTCGGGCCCGAGACCCGGGGAGATGTCACGATGAGCTTTTCGATCCAGTTTGCCGACGAGGCATACGAGAACCAGGCAAACCAGGCGCGCATCAAGGTCATCGGCGTCGGAGGGTCTGGAGGCAACGCGATCAACACGATGATCAACTTCGGCCTCGAGGGGGTCGAGTTCATCGTCGTCAACACCGACGTGCAGGCGCTCGGGGTCAACAGCGCGCCGCAGAAGCTCTCGATCGGGCAGTCGGTGACGCGCGGCCTCGGCGCCGGCGCCGACCCGGAGAAGGGACGCAAGGCGGCGATCGAGGACGCGCAGCGCTTGAAGGAGCTCATCGACGGCGCCGACATGGTCTTCGTCACCGCCGGCATGGGCGGCGGCACCGGCACGGGCGCCGCGCCGATCGTCGCGCAGATCGCCCGCGAGATGGGCGCGCTCGCGGTCGGCGTCGTGACCAAGCCGTTCGACTTCGAGGGCAAGCAGCGCATCCGCCGCGCCGACGCCGGCCTCGCGGCGCTCGCCGAGAGCGTCGACACGCTGATCACGATCCCGAACAACAAGCTGCTCACGCTCGGCGACGAGGATCTCTCGTTCATCGACGCGTTCCGCAAGGCCGACGAGGTGCTCTACCAGGCGGTCAAGGGCATCAGCGATCTCATCACCCAGAGCGGCATGGTGAACGTCGATTTCGCCGACGTGCGCGCCGTGATGAGCAACATGGGCCGCGCGCTGATGGGCACCGGCTGCGCCAAGGGCCAGGGCCGCGCGAAGCTCGCCGCCGAGATGGCCATCAGCTCGCCGCTGCTCGACGACATCTCCGTGATGGGCGCGATGGGCGTCCTGATCAACGTGGTCGGCAGCTCCGAGATGAAGATGAAGGAGGTCAACGAGGCCGCGTCGCTCATCCAGGAGCAGGCCCACGACGACGCCAACATCATCTTCGGCGCGACCATCGACGAGTCGCTCGGCGACATGGTCAAGGTGACCGTCATCGCGACCGGCTTCGACGCGGTGCTCGAGCAGCGCGCGGCGCAGGCGCAGCCGGTGGCGATGCGCCCGGCCCCGCAGGCGCAGCCGGTGATGTCGCCGCGCCCCTACGCGCCCCCGAGCTACGCCGCCGAGCGCAGGGACGCTCCCGCGCCGACGATGCGCCCGCAGATGCAGGCGCCCGAGCCGCGGCACCAGACGATGGAGTCGGCGACCTACTCGCGCCGTCCGCCCGTGCGTCAGGAGCAGTCCGTGGCGTCGGCCCACTCGCCGCGCAACCTGCTGCCGGAGCTCGACAGCGACTGGGAGACGCCCGCGTTCCAGCGTCGCGGCGGCTGAGCGTCGACGCCGAGCGGGCGAGAAGACCTTGCGACCCCGCGGCCAATCAGTGAAAATGCCTGACTGGCCGCGCGTGCGCCTGGAGTCCGAATGCCCGTCGAGTGGTCCCTAACGAGCTGCGCCGACGTCTCCGACGAAGACATCGAGATCGCGTTCGAACCGCAGAGATCGCCGACCGATCCACCGCCGCGCGATCGCGTGGTCGCGCTGCTCGCCAAGATGTGCGAGGTCGCTCGCCCGTCGAGCGACGCCGGGCGTCTCTTGCTCGTGCTCGCGCGGCTGGTGCGCTCTGGCCTCGTGAGGGGCGTCGTCGAGATCAAGCTGCGCCGCACCGAGCACGGGACCGCGCTCGACGTCACGACCGACGACGGCGTCCACGTCGAGCGCTTCTTTCGCGCTGCGAACATCTCCGCGCCGCTCTCCGAGTTCGAGGCGTTCTTCGCAGACTTCGAGCGGCGCCTCACGCCGCTGGCGCCCAAGCCGAGCGTCGAGCCCGGCACCTTTCGTCTGCTGGCCCGCACGGCCCCGAGTCCGGGCGCGTCGTCACGCCGCATGCTCGCGGCGCCGGCGATCGCGATGACGGTGCGCCGGGCGGTTCCGCTCCCCGTCGACGCGCGGCGCCCCGACGCGGCACCGAAGAAGAGCGACGACGACGGCTGGGAGTTATTGCGCGGTCGGCGCGTCGACGAGGCAGCCCGCGACCGCGACGACCTTGAGCGCGCCGCGCATCCCGTCGGCGTACACGAAGCCCACGGCGAGGCGGTCGTCCTCGAGCGCGGCCGCCGCTGGCGGCTCCGAGATCGCGACCTTGCCCTTCGCGTCCGAGAGCACCACGCCGAACGTCGGCACCGCGCCTTGCTCGCTGACGTGCACCGCCGCCACGTGCGGCGGGACGCCCTCGAGTTTGTGGGAGAAGACCAGCGCGGCGCCCCCAGAGGACGGGACGAGCGTGGGCCGATCGCCGGGCGCGACGCGCCGAGCAGCGCCCTTTGGCGCGCCGACCCCGTCGAGCGCGGCGACCACGATCTCTCCGCCCTCGGTCCACGCGGCGAGCGCGCCGCCCGCCGTGTCAGCCAGCGTGGGCGACGTCGCGGCGACCCCGGGGCTGGAGAGCCGCACACCGTCTCCCAGCTCCTTTCCGGTCGAGTCGAAGCGCGTCAGCATGACGCCACGATCGCCGGAGGGGCCATCTTCCCACGCGACCAAGAAGCCCGCTTCAGTCTCGACGAGCGCCGAGTGCTCGGGCCGACGCGCGTGGTGGGTCGCGCCGAGCGCCTTGACCGCCTCACCGCCGTCGTCCTCGGGCGCGAACGCGAAGAGCCCTAGCTGCGCCGAGTCTCCCGACGCCGCCAGCGGCGCCACGGCGAGGAGGTACCCGCCCTTGCCGCGGATGATCGCGGTGTGCGGCGCGACGTCGAGCGTGACCGCGCGCAGGTGCTCGACGCTCGGCATGGTCGCCGCCCAGGTCGCCCGCGAGTACACGAGCCCCTCCGCGTCGAACCAGAGCGCGAGCCAGCCCTCCTTGCGCGGGACGATGGTCGGGCGCGCGAGCACACCCTTGCCGAGCCCGTGCGGTTGCCCCAGCGGGCGCAGCTGGGAGTCGTAGCCGCTGAACGCGACGAGCCCCTCGCCCTTGACCCTGTTGTTGTAGAACCACGCGACCGCGAGCTCCTTGCCTCGGCCGGCCATCGCGATCAGCCCCGACGCGAGCCCGGGATCGAGGTCCTTCGAGCGGGTCTGACACGCCTTCACGCCATCCGCGGCGCGCCAGTCGGAGATGCCCGGACCCGTCGGCCGCGTCACGGCGAGCGGCGCGGACGACGCGGCGGCGGCGGGCGCGGGCGGCGATGCCGCGCTCGCGGCGGGTGACGTGGTCGGCGCGGGATCACGCGACGCAGGCTGCCGCTTGCAGCCCGCGGCGGCGACGACAAGCACCCACGCGGCGACGATGACTCGCACGAGGCGAGAGACTAATCCGTGGGCGCTCACGGGCGCGAATCGACGGCCACGATTGTCCTCGGACGCGGGCGCTCGTGGGGGCGCGAGCTCGGCGGACACGTGGGCGAGCCACGCGCCGATGCTCCAGGCGACGATCGAGGCGGCGACGATGATCGAGAACGCGGCGGACACGATCGCGACGAGCAGGGCGGCGGCTTCCATGGGCGTGCGAGCTCGACGGCGCGACGGCGCCTCGCTCAGCGCGTTTGACAAGCGAGCGCGGACGACCCTAGAGCGCCGCCGCGATGGCCGAGCCTTCCCCGCCCGCTCTCGACGCCGCGCTCCGTCGCGCCGTCGGCTTCGTGGGGGCTACCGGCGCGGTGCTGTCGGTCGGCGCCGCCGTGTTCTTCGACGCGAGGACGGTGCTCTCGGTGGCGGCGGGGGTGGTCGTCGGCGCGCTCAACCTGCTCGTCCTCGCGTGGGTGGTCCGGTCGATGCTCGAGGCGCGCTCGAAGGGCTGGATCCTCGTCGCCCTGCTGAAGATGGCGGGCCTGTTCGTCGGAGTGGGCTTCCTCCTCCGTAGAGATGTGGTAGGGGCGCTGCCGTTTTTGGTCGGGTTCGGCTCGCTCGTCGTGGGGATCGTCCTCGCCGAGCTCACCCAGCGCCAGATCACCGAGAAACCAAGCGCATTAGGCCATGCCGGAACACACGAGCTTCATCACCTACCTGCTGCACATGTTCCCCGCGCTCAGCCAGAACGCCCGCGCGTTCGGCACGCTGCTGGTGTCGGGGCACCCGGTCGAGGCCCACCACATCGAGCCGAGCTTCACCGCGCTCCTGGTCGCGCTGCTGGTGCTCGGGCTCGCGGTGTTCGTGCGCGGGCAGCTGCGCGACACGAAGCAGAGCGTGATCCCCGAGGATACGCTGACCGTCCGCACGTTCATCGAGATCTTCGTCGAGTACTTCTACGGCGTCGCGAAGGACGTGATGGGCCCCAAGAAGGCCAAGCGCTACTTCCCGATCGTCGGCGCGTCCGCGCTCTTCATCTTCTTCTCCAACGTGCTCGGCCTGATCCCCGGGATGGCCCCGCCCACGTCGAGCCTCTCGGTCACGCTCGGCTGCGCGCTGCTCGTCTTCGTGATGTTCAACTACTACGGCCTGAAGGAGAACGGGTTCGGCTACATCAAGCACCTGTTCGGGCCGTGGCTCGGGCCGCTCGGCATCCCGCTCAACATCGGCATCTTCATCATCGAGGTCTTCTCGACCTGCGTTCGTCCGGTGTCGCTCGCCGTCCGTCTGATGATCAACATGGCCGTCGACCACATCGTCGCGTCGGTGTTCCTCGGCCTGTTCGCGCTGCTCGTCCCGATCCCCGCGCTCGTGCTCGGCATCCTCGTCGTGTGCGTGCAGACGCTGGTGTTCTGCCTCCTCACGGCGGTCTACATCGGCCTTGCCACCGAGCACGAAGAGTCCCATTGACGTCGCGCGCCAAGGCCGACTAGAAGGCCGCGCGTTGCCGGTTTCCCGGTCCGACTCGAGCACCGAGCGGGCCCCTTGCCCCCCTCGAAATTAGGAGCCTCAAAAAGCGATGTCCAAGAAGATTTCCCTCGCCGCAGTGTCCGCCCTCTTCGTGACGTTCTTCGTGACGTCCGCGTTCGCCCAGGACGCGGCGAAGGCGGCCGAGACGAACAAGAACGACATCTCGGTGGCCGCCGCGATCGCC
>CAUJFL010000310.1 GCA_963169165.1 Myxococcota bacterium
TGACGCTCCACGGCTGCGAGACCGCTCGGACCGAGGATGATGGCAGCGTCACCTGGACGGTCACGCTGCCCCGCTCCAGGCCCTCGCTGGACGAGTCGAGCCCGCGCCGGCGGATGCTGTCCGAGGCGCTCGATGAGCTCCGGCGCGGCGTGCTCGACGTCGCGGACGCCCAGGTGGCGCTCGCGCGGACGCCGGGCAACATCGTCGAAGCGCGGCCGACGATGCTACGTCTGGCCGCGACGGCGTCCACCGCAGGGCTGGACCCCCTCGCTGCCGCTGCGGCGCGGGTCGCCGACCTGCTCGGGGTCGAGGGGGGCGCGCTCGGTCAGGCGCTCGACGAGCTCGAGCGGACGATCGCCGCGGCGCGCTGACGCCTGAATTCGAGGCACTGCCAGCTGCCGGCCTGAAACTCACGGCACGTCTCGCCGCGCGTCTCGTAGATGCGACACACGGCGCGGCCGCCTCGCCGCTCGAGGTGCACGCAGTCGCCGTCGGGGGTCGACGCGAACGCGCGCTCGCCGAAGTGGCCGTCGACGGTCGCCTCGACGAGGTCTCCCCTGCCCTCGCGCCGCCAGCGCACGAGATCGTCGGCCGAGACGAGCACGCGCCCGTCCGACGCCTCGGCGCAGCACGCGCCGCACGCCACGCAGTCGAGCGGCTCGCCGGTGACTGGATCGGTGGGCCCTTCGACCGGCGCGGCGAGATCGGGATCGAGCGGAAGTGACACGACGGCGAGCGAGATGCTTGACGCGCGAAGCCGGGTCGTCAAACTCGGCTGTCTCGCGCATGGACCAGTTCTCGGCACACCTCGACCGCGGTTGGGAGCTCATCTCGCGCAACGATCCCCGCGGGGCCGAGTCCTCGGCGCGCCGCGCCCTCGAGATCGATCCCCAGTCGCCGGAGGCGTACAACCTGCTCGGCTACTGCGCGGCGCTCGACGGCAACCCGGTCGACGCGATCGAGGCCTACCGCCAGGCGATCGCGCTCGACGAGACCTACTTCGAGGCGATGCTCAACGCGGCGGAGGTGCACATCCACCCGCTGCACGAGTACGGAGAGGCGATCGAGATGTGCGAGCTCGCGATCGAGCTCGCGCAGACCGATGAAGAGGTGGTCGACGCCCTGCTGCTCAAGTTCGACGCGGTGCTCGGCCGCGACGGGCAGGATCTGACCGAGGCGCGCGTCGTGCTCGATCGCCTGCCGCCCGCGCCCTACGACAACCCGGCGCACACCTTCCTCGTGGGGCGCGCCTACTACGAGCTCGGCGACCTCGACCGCGCTCGCCCGCTCATCGAAGACGCCGCGGCGAAGGATCCGATGCACGCCGAGGCCTGGTACTACCTCGCGCTCGTGCGCGACGAGCGCGGCGACCAACCCGGCGCGACGGCCGCGTTCTTGCGCTCGCGCGAGCTCGATCTCGCGCTGCCGGCGCCGGCGTGGTCGCTCGGGCGCGACGAGCTGCGCGAGCTCGGTCGCCAGGTCGTCGCGACGATCGATCCCAACCTCGGGCGCTTCGTGCGCAAGGCCGACCTCTTCATCAGCGACGTCCCGGGGATCGAGCTCGTCGCCGACGGCGTCGATCCCCGCGCGCTCGTGCTCTTCGACGGTATCAACGTGCCCGAGCTGGGCGTGCCGGTCGCGCGGCTCTTCCTCTACCAGCGCAACATCGAGCGTCTCGCGGGCGGACCCGACGGCGTCGAGGGCGAGCTGCGATCGTCGGTCGAGCGCGAGATCCAGCTCACGTTCCCCGAGTCGGACACCCCGGGCGGTCGCGCGAGCCGCGATCTGAACTGACGCGTGCCCACAGGCGCCGAGCTGGCCGACGCCGTCCCCGAGCCCGCGCGCGAGATCTGCCGCGTGCTCGCCCGCGCGGGCAAGCGAGGCTGGGTCGTCGGCGGCTGCGTGCGCGATCTGCTGCGGGGGCGCCCCGTCGCCGACTGGGACATCTGCACCGACGCGCTGCCGCACGAGCTCCAGCGCCTGTTCCCGCGGACGATCCCGACGGGGATCGAGCACGGCACGGTCACGGTGCTGATGAACCGCCAGCCCTTCGAGGTGACCACGCTGCGCGGCGAGGGCGCCTACGGCGACGGGCGACGGCCCGGCTCGGTGACCTTCCTCACCGACATCGACGCCGATCTCGCGCGCCGCGATTTCACCGTCAACGCGATCGCGCTCGATCCGCTCACCGCCGCGCTGGCCGATCCGTTCGACGGCCAGGGAGATCTCGCGCGAGGGGTCATCCGCGCGGTCGGCGAGCCGCGCGCGCGCTTCTCCGAGGACGGCCTGCGCGTGCTCCGCGCCGCGCGCTTCGTCTCGACGCTCGAGGGCACGCTCGACCCCGCGACCGAGGCGGCCATCGGCGAGACGCTCGGCACCTTCCGCAAGGTGAGCCCCGAGCGCGTGCGCGACGAATGGATGAAGACCATGAAGGCGCGCGCGCCGTCGGCGTCGTTCGAGGTGATGCGCCGCACGGGCATCCTCTCGGTCACGTGCCCCGAGCTGCTCGAGAGCGTCGGTCACGAGCAGAACCGCTGGCACGCCTTCGACGTGTGGGGTCACGCGATGAGCTGCCTCGACGCGTGCGAGGGCGGGCCGGTGCTGCGGCTCGCCGCGCTCTTGCACGACATCGGCAAGCCGCGCACGCGCGCGTTCAGCGACAAGACCCAGGACTACACGTTCTTCGACCACGAGCGCGTCGGCGCGCGCATGTGCGACGCCATCCTGGGTCGGCTGCGGTTCTCCAACGACGAGCGGCAGCGCGTGGTCGAGCTCGTGAAGCACCACCTCATCTGTTACGACGACTCGTGGTCCGACGCGGCGGTGCGGCGCTGGATCCGCCGCGTCGGACAGGAGCTCACCGGCGATCTCTGGGCGCTCGCCCGCGCCGACGCCCAGGCCAAGGGCCGGCCGGTCGACGAGGAGCTGGCGACCCTCGAGCGCCTCGTCGGGCGAGTCGAGGGCGTGCTCGCGGCGGGTCAAGCGTTGACGGTGCGCGCGCTCGCCGTCGACGGGCACGATCTGATGCGCGAGCTGGGCATGAGACCAGGTCGGCAGCTCGGCGAGACGCTCGAGGCGCTGCTGCAGGCGGTGCTCGACGATCCGACGGCGAACGAGCGCGAGCGGCTGCTGGCGCTCGCCCGAGCGCGGCTGGCGCCGGGCTGACTTGCGCTCGACCGAGAACTCACCCACACCGCCCCGAGATGGCCACACGCTTCACGCTCGAGCACGAGCTGCCGACCGATCCCGACACGTTCTGGAGGACCTTCTTCGATCGCGAGTACAACCTCGCGCTCTACCTCGAGGAGCTGGCGTTCCCCGCGTTCGAGATCGTCGAACAGCGCGACACCGAGACGGGCCTTCACCGCAAGGTGGCCGCGACGCCGAGGACCGAGCTCCCGGGGCCGGTCGCGAAGCTCATCGGGCCCAACCTCCGCTACACCGAGGAGGGCGACCTCGATCGCTCGAAGGGCACGTTCGTCTGGGTGATGAAGACGAGCGCGCTCACCGACAAGCTGAAGAACGGCGGGACGCTGCGCGTCGAGGCGCGCGGCCCCGGCAAGCTCGCGCGGATCGTCGAGGCCTACTCGGAGGCGAGCGTGTTCGGCGTCGGGGGCATGCTCGAGTCCTCGACCGAGAAGCAGGTCCGCGACGGCTGGGAGAAGAGCGCCGCGTTCATGCGCCGCTGGCTGTCGCGCTGAGCGCTACTGGTTGCCCTTGATCGTCAGCGTCCACTTGGACGCGTCGCCGCACAGCTGGCCCGATACATATTTGACCTCGAAGAGCAAGAGGCGCGTGTCGTCGCCGCCGAACGAGTCGCTCCACTTCGTGCTCCACGCCGTCGTCCCGGTCGGACCGAGCGGGGTGCCGGGGCACGTGCCGCCCGGGATCCACGACAC
Source organism: Myxococcota bacterium (assembly GCA_963169165.1). Classification (GTDB taxonomy): domain Bacteria; phylum Myxococcota_A; class Polyangia; order Polyangiales; family Polyangiaceae; genus JADLFU01. Next base: position 3,900 of record CAUJFL010000310.1, read on the forward strand.
GTCGAGCGCGTAGTCCATCCCGGCCGGCACATCGAGCGACGCCTTCAGCGCGAGATCGTTGGGGATGGGGCTCGACGAGGCCTCCTTCACCAGCAAGCTGAACGCGGCGCCGTTGGTCCCTGTGCGGATGATCACGTCGCTCCCCGCGTCGCCGGCGATCTCGCCGAGCGAGTCGGGGCTCGCGCAGTTCGCGCTCGTGTGCGCGCAGCCGCTGCCGCCCCCCTTGCCTGCTCCGCCCGCTCCCGCGCCGCCCTTGCCCGCGGCGCCGCCAGACGACGCGCCGCCCTTGCCCGCAGCGCCGCCCGACGACGTGCCCGCGGCCGACTTGCCGCCGGACGACGTACCGCCGGAGGACGTGCCGCCGGACGACGTGCCCGCGCCGCCCGACGCGTTGCCTGCCGAGCCCGCGACCCCCGCCGCGCCCGCCTCGCCGCCCTGACCAGCGCCGCCGGCCCCGCCGAAGTCTTCGGAGAAGTCGTCGCCCGGAGGGCCGCTCGGCTCGGCCCCGCCCGACGCGCAGCCGACCGCCGCCAACAAGAGGATCCAGCAGACACGAGCCGTCATCTTCTGACGCATACACCCCGCGTGCCCGGCGCGCGAGCGAGACCACCCGGCGAAGGCGCGGACTCCGACGGCGTCGGCGCGCAGTTGCCCCGTCGGGCGCGGCTTCCGCGATACTGCGCCGCCCGCCGATGCGCCCGCCAGCCTTCCCCGAGGACTTCAACCTCTCCGACTATTTCCTGTTCGACCGCGTGAAGGAGGGGCTCGGCGCGCGGACGGCGCTGCGCTTCGGTGAGCACGCGATCACGTACGACGAGGTCGCGCGGCGGGCGCTCGCGACCTCGACGGTGCTGCGGCGGGCGGGGCTCCCGCGCGGCGGACGCGTGCTCATCGTGCTGCGAGACATCCCCGCGTTCGCGTGGGCGTTCTTCGGCGTGCTGCGCGCCGGTGGCGTCGTGGCGCTCGGCAACCCCGACTCGGACCCCGACGCGATCGCCTACCTGCTGCGGTACACGGGGGCGTCGATGGTGATCTGTCCGCCGCGCGTCGCCGAGGCGGTGGCCGACAAGCTCGGCGGCGTGCGCGCGATGGCGGGGAATCCGGGCGGCAGCGGCGCGCTGACGCGGACCTTCGTCGTTCACGAGCCCGCCACCGGCGAGGATCCACGCCAGCGCTGCGACGGCGAGCAGCTCGCGCGCCTCTTCGACGCGTCGGACCTCGAGACCGCGCTCGCCGCGGTCGATCCGACCAAGCCTCCCCACGTCGCGCGCACCCACCGCGACGAGCCCGCGATCTGGCTCTTCACCTCGGGCTCGACCGGCAGGCCCAAGGCGGCGATGCACGCGCACCGCGACTTCGCCTTCAACACCGAGGTGTTCGCGAAGGGCACGGTCGGCCTTCGCCAGACCGACACGACCGTCAGCGTCCCGCGGCTGTTCTTCGGCTACGCGACCGGCACCAACCTGATGTTCCCGTTCGCGGTCGGCGCGACCGTCGGGCTGTTCGCCGAGCGCCCGACCCCCGAGTCGCTGGTCGACGCCATCACGCGCTACCAGCCGACCGTGCTCACGCTGGTGCCGACGATGATGGGCAAGCTGCTCGAGCACGACGCCGCGGAGCGAGCGCGAGGCAACGCGGGCCTGGATCTGTCGCGCCTGCGCTTCTCGTACTCGGCGGGCGAGGCGCTGCCGGCGACGCTGCTGACCCGCTTCACGGAGCGCTTCGGCGGCGAGGTGAACGACGGGATCGGCAGCGCCGAGATGTTCCACATCTACGCCTCCAACCGCCCGGGCGACGTGAAGCCCGGCAGCCTCGGCAAGGTGGTGAACGGCTACACGTTGAAGATCCTGCCCGAGGACGCCGAGGGCCCCGGCGCGCCCGAGGTGCCCGCCGGCGAGATCGGCGTCTTGTGGGTCAAGGGAGACTCGGTCGCGCTCGGTTACTGGCTCGATCGCGACAAGAGCTTCGCGACGTTTCACGGCGCGTGGTGCCGCACCGGAGATCTCTTCCACGTCGACGCGGAGGGCTACCTGTACTTCGACGGGCGCGCCGACGATCTGCTCAAGGTCAGCGGCATCTTCGTCGCGCCGCTCGAGGTCGAGGAGTGCCTGCTGTCACACCCCGACGTGGCGGCCGTGTCGGTGATCGGCGCCGACGACCAGGGGCTCATGAAGCCGAAGGCCGTCGTGGTGCCGCGCGACGCGGCCGTGCTCACCCGCGCCGACCGGCGGATCGAGCTGCGCGCGACGCTGAAGGAGCACGTGAAATCGCGCCTCGCGAAGCACAAATATCCGCGCTTCGTCGTGTTCGTCGACGAGCTCCCCAAGAACGATCGCGGCAAGGTCGACCGCAAGGGGCTCGCGGCGCGCGAGGCCGAGGGCGCGCTGCCCGAGGAGCCGACGTGACCCGCCTCGCCGAGCTGACGACGTTCGAGCTCGAGGCGCGCCTCGCGGCGGGGCCGGTGATCGCGCTCGTGCCGGTCGGCAGCACCGAGCCCCACGGGCCGCACCTGACGCTCGACACGGACGCGGTGATCAGCGACGAGGCCTGCGCGCGCGCCGTCACCGCGCTCGCCGCTGAGGGGCTCGACGCCGTCATCGCGCCCCCCGTCGCGTACGGGGTCACCGACTTCGCGGCTGGCTTCAAGGGCGCCGTGTCGGTGCCGGCGGCGGCGTTGACCGCGTTCCTGCGGGCGATCGTCGAGTCGCTGCTCGCCGGTGGGTTCTCGCGCGTGTGCCTGGTCAACAACCACCTCGAGCCCGCGCATGACGCGGCGGTGCGCGCGGCGGTCGAGGGCCTCGCTCGCGCGCGGATCGCGTGCCCGCTGTCGCGCAGGTGGGGGCGGACGCTGACCGACGAGTTCAAGTCGGGCGCGTGCCACGCGGGGCGCTACGAGACGAGCTTGATGCTCGCGGCGCGTCCGTCCGGCGTGCGTGACGCGGAGCGCGCCGCGCTCCCGCCGCGAGGCGAGAGCCTGTCGGACGGCATCAAGCAGGGCAAGCGCACCTTCCGCGAGCTGGGGATGGAGCGCGCCTACACCGGCGCTCCGGCCGAGGCGACCGCCGCAGAGGGCGACGACAGCTACGCCCGGCTCGTCGAGATGATAGTCGCCGAGGTGCGCGATGATGAACCGGGAGCACGCCGAAGCGGCTGACGGTCTACTCCGCGAGGGCGAAGAGGTCGGCGCGAAGCCCGACCACCCCCACGAGCTCGGCGCGCAGCCGGTCTCCCTCGACGACACGGCTGCCGTCCTCCAACGCTCGGTGCGGCGGCGTCTCGGCCACGATGCACGCGAGCAAGCGCGGGGGCCCCGGCCAGGGCCGCACCAGCGCGGCGTCGTGGTGGGGCTCGGGCGACACCAACCCGCGCGCGGCCAGGCGGTCGACGACGGACGCACCGGACACGTAGGCGAACACGTCACCTCCCTTGAGGAAGCCATGACCTTGGGCCACGCGCATCGCGGTGTCGTGCGCGAACACGGCGCGCTCGACGCGAAGACCGGCGACCACCTCGTCCCAGGGGAGGATCAGCGTCCGCACGACGAGCACCCCCTCGCGCGCGAAGAGCACGGGCACCAGCCGCGTCATGCGGCGCCAGCGATCGCCCGCGACGGCGCGGATCAGCCGCTCTCGCGCGACCCTGCGACGGTCGCGGCGCGCGACCGCCAGCTGCTCCTCGAGGGTTGGCACGCGCCTAGTCATCGAGCACCCCCAGCAGGCGATCGAGTCCGGCGCGCGCCTCCAACACGTGCTGCAAGTACCCCTCGGCGCCAGCGTCGCTGAAGTGCGGGTCACGCGACATCGCGAGGTACGCCTCGAGCGCAGCGGCCCGCACGTCCTCGAGGCGCTGCGCATCGACCCGACCGAGGAGGTCCTCGAGCTGAGCCGAGAACGCGGCGTCGGCGGCGCGCTCGGAGATCACGAGCAGCGCCTGGAGTTTGTCCTTGCTGCCCTTGTGCATGCGCTCGGTGAGGAGCTTGGTCGTCACGAACGCGGCAGGGGTCAGCACGCTGCCGCCACAGTCGAGCGCCTCGACGGAGTCGGCTCGCTGGAGCACGGAGCTCAGGTCCTCGAAGACCATCGCGCGGAGCTCGCCGTGACCCGCGATGTGATCTCCCAGGGTCGGATCATCGTGGCCGAGGAGATCGAAGACCACGCCGTCGGCGGCGACGAAGGTCGCAGTCCCTGGCTCGTGCGCGTACCCTTGGAGGGCGAGCGCACGAACGATCTCCCCTCCCGCCGACTCCACGATCGCCGACGAGACGCAGACGTCGATGTCCTCCGTGAGCGCAGGGACTCGGGTCTCGAACCCGAGGAGGCTCGAGGAGCCGACGAGCACCGCTCGACCGCGGACCGGCGTGCCCTGCAGCGCCACCATGACTCGCCGGGCGGTGGAGCGATCGGTCACGGGCAGATCGTATCCCGCATCCGCCGCCGCCGACACGCCCATCCCGAGGACTAGTCCTGACTGTCGGTCCCGCGCCCCGTCGCCGCTGATCGACCTCGCTCGAACGACGCGCGCGCGCGCGTCAGCAGGGCGACGACCGCCGCCTCGTCGGACACAGCGCCGTAGCGATGCGCCGCGTAGGCCCGCACCGCGTCGGCGACGAAGCCAGGGAGGCGAGACGACCAGCGCTCCAGCGTCTCCGCCGGTTCGCGCCCCACGCCGCGCGAGGCCGCGACGCGCTCGAGCGCGACGAACGCGACGAGCGGGCGAGAGAACCCCACGGTGACGCGCGTCGAGTCGGCCGCTCCCCTGCCCCTCCGACGGAGCCGCAGCCCCGCGAACAGGACCAACCCGACCACCGCCGCGCCTCCGAGCTCGACGACGCTGCGCTCGGACAGCCACCCCTCCGCGCGCGACCACAGCGTGGCGAGGCTCTCGGCCACCGCGTCGACGCCCGCCTCGTCGTGCGCGAGGTCCTGCGGCAGCTCGCCCATGGGCGTCGGATCGTAGGTGCGCCACGCGCCGTCGTCGTCCGCGGCCTCGACCCACGCGTGCGCGTTGGAGTCGCGCACGACCCAGTGAGAAAAGACAGGATTTCGTTCGCCGACGCGGTAGCCGACCACGAGCCTCGCGGGGACGCCGGCGCTGCGCGCGACCAGCGCCATCGCGCTGGCGAACGCCTCGCAGTGCCCGAGCTTGGAGACGAACAAGAACTCGGCGACCGCGTCGAGGCGGGTGCGCCGCGTGTAGTCGGCCGAGTACGAGTAGCCGTCGAGCAGGTGACGCTGGATGGCGGAGAGCGCCTGCGCTCGCGACGCGCCCGCGGGCACCCACTCGCGCGCGAGCGCGG
>CAUJFL010000311.1 GCA_963169165.1 Myxococcota bacterium
GCCGGGCTCGTGCGGCTCGATCCGGAAACGATGGAACCACGCCCCTACGCGGCCGAGTCGATCACCTGGACGGGGGACCGCGAGCTCCAGATCGTCTTGCGCGCCGGCGTGCGCTTCGCGACCGCGGCGCGCGACGTGACGCCGGACGACGTCTGCGCGACGTTGAGCGCGCTCGCCGACCCTGCCCTTCGCAGCCCGCACCGGGCGGTCGCGAGCTCGATCGGCGAGTGCGTGCCGACCGGCGCGCGCGCGCTGACCCTGCGCCTCGCCCGCCCCCGCGCGACCGTCGAGACCGATCTCGAGGTGCCGATCCTCCGCGCGGACCAGGCGCGCTCGCCCGAGCAACGAGGCGGCGCGCTGGACGGCCTCGGGCCCTTCGCGGTGGAGGCGGCCAGCGTCGGCGAGATCAGGCTCCGCGCGCGCGACGGCGGCGCCTTGCCCCGCCCGGCGCACGACGTGACGGTCCGCGTCGTGCGCGACGAGAACGCGCGCGCGCTGCGGCTGCTGGCCGGCAAGGCGGACGTGATCCCGAACGGGCTCTCTCCCCCGCTCCTCGCGGCGGTGGAGCGCGAGGGGCTCACGGTCGTCCGGCGGCGCGGCGCGGGCTTCACCTACCTGGTGCCGCGCGCCGATCGCGAGGTGTTCGCACACCCCGCGGTGCGACGCGCGGTCGCGCTCGCGCTCGATCGGCCGCTGCTCGCGTCGGCGCTGCTCGGCGGCGCCACGGTCGCCGATGGCCCCATCTCTCCCGCCAGCTGGGCCTACGTGCCGCCCTCCGCGCGCATCCCGCACGATCCTGGCCTCGCCAAGGCCACGTTCGCGGCGCACGGGGTCACGCACCTCACGCTGCTCGTGTCGTCCGATCGGGCCCGCGGCGTCCTCGCCCGCGCGATCGCGCAGATGCTCGGCGAGGCGGGGGTCGAGGTCGAGGTGCAGCCGCTCGAGCTGGGCGTGCTGCTCGCGAGGCTCTCCGTGGGTGAGTTCGAGCTCGCGCTCCTCCAGATACCCGAGGTCAGCGAGCCCAACGTCCTGCGCTGGTTCTTCCACTCGACGTCGACCCCCGACGGCGGGCACGGCGCCAACCGCGCCCGCTTCGCCGACGCCGAGATAGACGCGCTGCTGGACGAGGCGAGCGTCGTGCCCGACCGCGCGCGAAGGCGCGCGGCGTACGCGCGGGTGCTCGCGAGGATGTACGAGCTGACGCCGGTCGTGCCGCTGTTTCACGAGGACCACGTCGCCGCCGTGTCTGCCCGCGCGGCGTCGTTCGCTCCCAGCGTCGACGGCCGCTGGCTGGGTCTCGCCGCCATCCGCTGAACAAACGGAGGGCGCTTTCGACTTGAACTCGGGCGGGTTGCCGAGCAACATATCTGCCGTTCCCGGCCTGGCCGAGCAGCCTGCCGGGTCTTCGAATTTTTGTACCCATGACCGACACCTCGAGCACCGACGCGACCGCAGCGGGCGGCTCCACGTTCCGCCTCGTCGACGTCGCGAGGCTCGTGCTGAAGCACGTCTTCTGGGTGATGCTCTGCACGGCGCTCTTCCCGGCGGCGTCCTTCTTCTGGACCAAGCGTCAGACCAAGGTCTACGAGTCGGTGATGTCCGTGGTGTTCGATTTCCCGAGCGTCGCGGCGTTCGGTCGCAAGGTCGACGGCTACGATCCTTACGCCGACTACCTGTCGCGAGCGTCGCAGGTGGAGGTCGAGCTGCAGCTCTTGCAGTCGCAGAGGGTCGTGCGACAGGCGGTGCTCGACACGGGGCTGCACCTCGACCAGCAATATCTAAAAGCTAATTTCGGCCCCAAGGTCGGCAAGCTGTCCGCCGAAGAGGTCGCAGCGTCGGTCCGCGCCCGCATCCGGGTCGAGATCGCGCGAAACGGGTTCTCGGCGCGCATCTTCCGCGAGGACAGCGATCCCGCCGGCGCGCGCCGGTCGCTCAACGGGCTGATCGACACGTACACGCGCATCTCGGCAGAAGACGCGCTCGGCAGCAGCGGCGCAGTGCTCGAGTTCCTTGGCCAGCAGCTGACGCGCCTGCAGCGCGACGTCGAGTCGTCCGAGCTCGCGCTGCACGATTTCAAGCTTCAGCGAAACCTGCTCAGCGTCGCCCTCAGCGATCAGTCCAACCTGCTCCGCGAGGAGATCGACTCGCTCACGAAGGCCGTGACGCAGGCGTCCATTCGTCGCGCGCACCTGGCCGCGCGGTCTCAGGCGCTCGCGTCGGTCACGCACAACACCCCCGACAACATCCCGGCGCAGGAGCTGCTGTCCGATCCGCTGCTGTCGTCCATGCGCGCACAGTATTTGACGGCGAAGCTAGATCTCGCGAACCAGGAGATCGCGAACCGCGGCAAGGAGCACCCCGACGTGCGCGCCGCGCGGGCCAAGATGGAGCACGCGCTCGACGCCTACATCGTCCAGGTGCGCAACCTGCAAGGCGCTGCCGCCCGCGAGGCGCAGGTGTTCGCCAGCGAGGCGGGCGCGCTGCGGGGAATGCTCGAGAAGGCGAAGGGGCGCGCGCTCGATCTCAGCCTCCAGGAGATCGAGTTCAAGCGTCTGTCGCGCGCGGCCGCCACCAACCAGAAGGTCTACGACAACATCCTCGATCGGATGAAGGACGTCGATCTGTCGCGGACGGTGCAGCTCCGGGCGATGCGCGTGGTCGACGCCCCGACGCTCCCCTCCTCGCCCATCCGCCCCAAGGTCGGAGCGAACGTCCTCGTGGGGCTCGGCCTGGGCATCCTCGTGGGCCTCTCCATCGCGGTCGCGCGCGAGCTCTACGATCGCACGATCAAGACGCCGCACGACATGGAGCACAAGCTCGGCATCCCGTCGCTCGGCGTCATCCCCGCCACCGCCGACGCCTCCAAGAGGCCCGCGCGTCGCCGCAGGGCCACCGGCGAGGCCCCCGAGCTGATCGTCCATTACAAGCCGACGTCGATGATCGCCGAGGCGGCGCGCAGCATCCGCTCGAACGTCCTCTTCATGAACCCCGATCACCCCCCGAAGGTGATCCTCATCACGAGCGCGCTCGCGGGCGAGGGAAAGACGACCACCGCGACCACGCTGGCCGCGACGTTCGCTCAGACGGGCAAGCGCGTCGTGATCGTCGACGTCGATCTGCGGCGCCCGCGCCTGCATCGCGTGTTCGGCGTCAACGCGCAGAAGGGCGTGACGACCTGCCTGCTCGGCGAGCCGCTCGACGAGGCGCTCTCCGAGACGGTGGTGCCCAACCTCTCGGTGCTCCCGTGCGGCCCCGTCCCCCCCAACCCGGCCGAGCTCGTGATGAGCGACCGGATGAACCTCTTGCTGAAGGAGCTGGCGGCCCGGTTCGACCGAGTGATCGTCGACTCGCCGCCCGTCAACCCGGTGGCCGACGCCTCGATCCTGGCGACACGCGTC
>CAUJFL010000312.1 GCA_963169165.1 Myxococcota bacterium
TGCAGCGCGAGGACCAGCGCCACCGAGGTGGTCGCGACCGGCTGCAGCACCGCCCAGCCCACGCGCGCGTGCAGCCACGCGGCCGCCCGGTACAGCGCGACCGTGGTGACGATCGCGAGGAGCGTGACGAGCCGCTCGGTCACGCGCGAGGCTCGGCGAGCTTGCCGACGATCAGCATCACGAGCACGAGGCTCACGAGCGAGGCCGTGACGATCGGCAGCCACGCCGCGAAGAACGGCGCGGGCTCGGCCGTCGCGAGCACCGCGGCCGGCACGAAGAACAAGCCCATCCACGACGTGAGCGCGCGCGCCGCCCACCGCACCCGCTCCCGCGGGACGACGCCGACGCGCAGCGCGATGACGAACGCGACGAGGCCGAGGACGCTCCCCGGCACCGGCGACGACAGCGCTCGCGCGGTGAGCTCACCCCCGACCGCGAACGAGAGGATCCACGCGAGCCCGAGCAGCCGCGCGGGAGGCTCGGGCTCAGGCGTCTTCGAGCCCTCGCGTGCCGAGCTGCAGCGCGCCGTCCTTCGCGCCCTCGAGGATCTTCTCGACCTCGCCATCCGTCAGGCCGAGCTTGGTCGCGAGCTGCTCGAGGACTTTGTCCTCCTCGGCGGAGCGCTTGCCGTCGGCGCCGCTCATCACGGCCGCGTTGCCGAGCAGCACCTCACGATCCTCTCGGGTCAGCTCGTCGACCGGGACGTCGTCGAGCGAGCGCGAACGCTTCGCCCACTCGCGCAGCTCGGTCGCCTCGGCTCCCGTCGCGCCGAACGCGTCGAGCAAGCCGTCGAGCACGTGCGACTCTGACTTGGCGAAGCGACCGTCGGCCCAGGCCACGGCGACGAGCGACTTGAGGATCCGCAGATCTTGGGGCGTCATGGGCGCGCATCCTAATATGGGTCGGGCTCGGCCCGAAAGCGGCGTTCGCCGCGCGTTCGTCCTTCACGAACCGGCGCCCGCCCCGTAGCATCCGCGGCATGCGGCGCGCGTTCTTCGTCTCCTCTGCCTTCGTGCTGCTGTGCGGCGCCTCCGTCTTCGGGTGCGCCGAAGAGCTCGACCAGACCCGCGAGAGCCGACCCAAATCGACGCTCGGCGAGGACATCTACTCGGCGCTCTGTGACAGAGTCGGCGCCTCGTCGCTGTCCGAGGATCTCGAGGGGCAGAGCTACCGATCCATCTGCCACAAGACCGCGAAGGGCTTCACTGGCACCACGGTGAAGCGCTCACTCCTGCCGTCCGTCGCGTCGCTCCCCAAGGGCGGCGCGGAGGGACAGAGCGGCGGCGCATGCCGGGCCAGCGACAAACCCTGCGACGGCACCCTGCAGTGCGTCCGCGACGTGTGCGCGCCGGGCTCCTACGCGCGGCGCGAGCTCGGCGTCGCGAAGATCGAGGCGCTCGGCAAGCACCGCGACGAGCTGATCCAGGCGTTCGACGCGACCTTCCCCGAGACTCAGATCGACGATCCGTTCGCGCCGGGCAAGAAGGTGCGGCTCATCGACGCGCTCGACGTGCTGACCAAGCGGTTGACCTCGCTGTACGACGCCAAGGATCCAAAAGATCCGTCGAGCGCGCTCGTGCCCGCGTCGACCGACGCCCTCGCGCGGATGTTCGAGGGCATCGCGCGCGATCCGGCCGCGCAGGCGGCGCTGTCGCGGATGGGCAACCGCCAGGGCTACAAGCCGCTGCCGGTCGCGCTCGGCACGATGCGGCCGATGTTTCTCTACCCGCGGTTCCGCGAGCTGTCGAAGCTCCTCATCTCGCGCCTCGGCCCTGGCGGCCCGATGGAACCACAGTTTCAAGAGATGCTCGGGGCGCTCCGCGAAGAGCTGCGCACGCTCGCCGCCGACCCCAAGGAGCCGCCGCTGTCGGTCGACGCCGCCAAGGTCCAGCCCAACCGGCCACGACAGAAGATCGAGTTCGTCTCGGCGCTGCTGCTCGACGAGCAGGACGCGTACTCGCGCCTCGGGCTCGCGCCCAAGTGGATGGCCGCGCGCGACCGACGCGGCTTCGCGCTCCCCGCGGGCGTGACGCCCGGCAGCGTGCCGGCGCCGTTCGTCGCCGACTCGGACGGGCTCCCCAGGGTCGACGGCGCCGGGCGCTACGTCGGCGCCGACGGCGCGCCGCTCTCGATCGCGCCGCCGTTCGCGAGCCCGGGGTTCGTGTTCGATCCCAAGTACCAGTTCGACGCCAGCGGCCGCGCGCTCGACGGCTCGAACCTCCTCTATCAGTACCGCGACGCCACCCGCACCATGGTCGGCAGCCTGATGTTCGACATGCGCCCGCTCATCGTCCCGCGCTCGGGGCTCGACGTCGGCGACGCCTCGACCATCATGAAATCGCTCGCGGGCGCGTTCGTGCTGTATGGCCCCGAGAAGCAGGGAAAGCGCTCGTACCCGCTGCCCGACGGCAAGCAAGTAGAGCTGGCGTTCACCGGGTTCGACGCCGACAAATCGCCGTTCGTCGATCTGATGCACGCGACCGGCACGGTCTTCGGCGCCCCCGGCAGCGACGACTACCTCGGCTCGACGCTGGCGCTTCACGAGCAGCACCCCGAGATCACCGGCGAGGCGCTCGCGCTCGCGTGGCGCATCTGGTTCGAGTCGAAGAAGCCGGAGTACGCGAGCGCGAAGCTCGACGACGCCTCCACGCTCTGGGACGAGATCGCCCTCTGGCTCGCCAAGGTCGCGCGCGTCGACAAGGCGCACTACATCGGCGGCCCACAGAACCCCAACCCCCGCGGGCTGCTCGCCGACGTCACGCTGGCGATGGCCGATCCCGCCGCGGTCGAGTGGCTGCCGAAGGCCTACGCGCCGACGATGCGCAACCGCGACAGGCTCACGTATGACACCAACAACGTCAACGGCGCGCCGTTCAACCAGGACACGAAGCAAGTCATCGGCGCCGACGCGTGGAAGTCCCCCGTCGATCGCGGCGCCCCCGACGTCGGCTACAACCGCAGCGGCCTGCAGCGCTTCCTCGGCGTCATCGCGTCGGCCAGCAAGGTGAAGGCGTGCAACAAGCCGGGCGCCAAGGTGGTGAGCACGCTCACGATCGACTGTCCCATCCTGCCTGCGCTCGGCGTACCGCTGACCTATCCGCTGCTCGGCGGCACGATCAACGAGTGTGACCTGTTCGAGATCCCGGACATCGGGGTGTTCTTCGTCGACTCGGTCCTCGACTGGAACCACCCGCGCCGCGCGAGGCTGGTCGTCAAGGACGGCACGCTCACGGGCCTGCTGAAGGTCGTCGACGACATCATCCCGAACGCCTGCGGCAAGCTGGACATCGACACCGTGCTCGAGAAATCGACCGGCATCGCGGGGCTGAAGACCACGCCGACGCCTCAGGCGCTGACGCGGCTGCTGTTCTTCGGAGCGGCGTCGAAGACCTTCGGCGACAAGCTGCCGGACATCGATCCGAACCTCGGGACGAAGAACAAGACCCTCAACGACTTCATCTCCAACAGCCTCGAGCCAGTCGCGACCAACAAATGCCCCAAGAACGCGAGCGGCGTGAACGTCTGCACCAAGTTCGGCGACACCCTGCGCGGCGTCGGCCAGTCGACGTTCTTCGCCTCCGAGACGCCGTGGCTCGCCAAGCACCCGCCAGGCTGCAAGGGCGGCGACTGTGACTCGCCGTCTTCCGGCTTCTACGAGGGGATGCGCCCGCTGCTGACGGCGTTCGCCAACTATACCTACAATCCTGACAGCAACGAGAGCTGCCTGAAGGACTCGAAGGGCCAGTGCGCGGGCGAGCAGCTGTTCCTCGATCTCTTGACGATCCTCGAGAAACACTGGTCGAGCACGACGACCACGAAGCTCGTGAAATATGAAGACTTCCTCGCGTGGGTGTTCAGCGACAGCGGGATGCTGCCCACCGTCTCCAAGGTCGTGGCGGCGATGCGCGACACGCCCTACACTTCCCTGCGCGTGCGGCCTGGCCAGCCGCGCGACGGCCTCGACGTGACGCGCGATCTGGTGGGCTTCCTGTTCGACGAGCAGGTCTCCAAGTCACTTGGCACCGTCGACCGCGGCGGCAGCTCGACCACCACGTGGAACGACGGGACCACGCCGAAGCAGGTGACGCCGTACGATCTGTTCGTGAAGGCGCTCCGCGGGATGGACGCGCGGATGGACTCGCTCGGCGACAGCGGCGCGACGAAGGCCGTCTGGCGCTCCGCCCGCAGCGAGCTGGTCGATCAGTTTCTCCTGGCCGAGGGCACCTCGTGGAAGAACCCCGCGATCTCCCGCGCGCTGCCGACCCTCGGCCGCCTCGTGCGCGAGCAGATCAATGTCCGCTGCCCCGACCGCGAGAGCTGGTACTCGACGGGGACCAAACCCAAGTGTGACTGGGCAGAGAAATCTTTCACTGACAGCTTCGCGAAGACCGTCGACGGGCCGCTGTTCGGCACGATCAACCGCCTGCAAGAGGCCCTGCGCGCCGACGACGAGGCGCGCGTGGAGCTGCAGCTGCTGCTCGACTTCTTGATGCAACAGGAGATGTCCCCCGACGCCGTCTCGACGACGCTGACCGCGCTCGCCGATCTGCTGCAGGTGTTCCACGACGACGAGGACCTCGCGCCCATCATGAACGCCATCTCCGTCGCGGCGACCCCGGGGCTGGTGGGCGGCGCGAAGACCGCGCAGCCGGGCGTCGCCCACGCGACCGTGGTCCTGCTGAACGCGCTGCTCGACGACTCGGGCGGCGCCGGCAAGACCGTCGATCGCTACCACGTGCTCGATCACATCCTGCGCAACCTCGTGACGCCGATGGGAGACGGCAAGCGCTCTCCGCTCGAGGTCCTGCTCGACACCACGACCGACGTGCACCGCCACGACAGCGCCGCCGACGCCAACCTCAGCGCCGACGACTGGCACGAGGTGTCCAACGGCGTCGAGTCGTTCCTGGCCGACGACTACCGAGGCATGCACCAGTTCTACACGATCGTCCGCGGTCGAAAGGGGGAGTGACCCGCGTGAAATCCCTGGCTCGATGGGGCCTCGCGCTCGCGCTGTGCTCGGCGACGTGGCCCGCGGAGGCGGCGGGGCTGTACTTCTCGGATCGCGGGGTGCGGCCGCTCGGGCGAGGCGGCGCGTTCGTCGCGGGCGCCGACGATCTCGGCGCGATCTACTACAACCCCGCCGGGATCGTCGACGCGCAGTCACAGGTCCTGTTCGACGCGAGCTGGCTGCGGTTCTCCTCCGATTTCACGAGGGCCGCGCGCGTGCCGCAGACCGATCCCAACACGGGCGTAGTCGGCGGCTACGCGACCCGCCGCTACCCCACGGTTCACGGCACCTCGCCCATCCTGCCGATCCCCACGCTCGCCGGCTCGTACGCCATCAACAAGGACCTCGTCATCGCGGGGGGCGTGTACGCGCCGTACGCCGCGATCACCAGCTATCCCGAGAAGGTCGACGGCCAGCCCGCCGCGAGCCGCTACGGCCTGCTGTCACTCGACGGCTCGGCGCTCGCGATCCTCGGCGCGTGGATCGCTTGGCGGCCGATCCCCGAGCTGCAGATCGGCGGCGGACCCACGTTCTTGACTGGCAATTTTCAGTCGAGCGTGATGTTCGGAGCGTGCCCGCCCAACAAGCTCGCGTGCGCGGCGGAGCAGCCCGACTACGACGCGAAGGGCCAGCTGACAGTGGGCACGATCTTCGCGCCGTCCGCGACGCTCGGGCTCATCGCCACCCCGACCAAGAAGGTGCGCGTCGGCCTCGCGTACCAGCACGGTTACTCGGTCGACTCGCCGGCGAAGTTCCGCACGAGGCTGCCGTCGTCGCCGCTCTTCGACCAGGCCACCGTCGACGGCGAGAGCGCCCACGTGAGTTTCAAGTTGCCGTGGGTCGCGCGCGTCGGCGTCGAGGCGCGCCCGACCGACACGACGCGCGTCGAGCTCGCGTACGTGTTCGAAAAATGGAGTGTCCACGATCGCATCACGCTGACGCCCGACGACACCACGCTGAACAACGTCGCCGTCTTTCCGCCATCGTACCGGCTGTCACAGATCTCGATGGAGCGCGGCTTCAAGGACGCGTGGTCGGTGCGTCTCGGCGGCGAGCAGGCGGTCACGATCAAGCGCTACCGCCTCGATCTGCGCGCGGGCGTCGCCTACGAGAAGAGCGCCGTCCCCGCCGAGAACCTCAGCGTGCTCACCGTCGACATGGACAAGGTCACCGTCGCCGTCGGCGGCGGCATCCACATCGGGTCGCGATGGCGCTTCGACGGGCTCGTCGCGCTCGTGTTCCCCAAGACGGTCGACGTCGACCCCGCCGAGGCGCGCATCTTCAAGATCAACCCCGTCCGCGCGAACCGCCAGACCGATCCCTCGGGCAAGCCGACCGACGACGTCGCGATCAACGGCGGCGAGTACCGCGCGCAGGCGCTCGTGCTCGGGATCGGCCTCAGGTACCAGTTCGACGGGCCGAAGGCCGCGCCTCCGCCCGCCCCCGTCGCAGAAGACTTATCACCTGGCGGCGACGATCTCGATCTCAGACGCGACGCCGTAGCCCTGGGAGTCGCGCTCGATCACGTCGCGGAGCCCCGCGCTGCGCAGCGTCGCGACGGCGGTGTAGAGGCGATCGCGCCCAGACGTGCCGCGCAGCGACTCGCCCGGCCACCCGGCCGCGACGAGCGCGTCGACGGAGAGCCTCCCGCTGCCCTCGCGCGCGGAGACGAGCGCCGAGAGGATCGCGCGCTGAGCTCGCTTCTGCTCGAGCGACACGCGCGGTCCATCGTCGACGGAGAACCAAGCGGCGCCCGGGCCCAGCGTCAGCCGCGACGCGCGTCGGCTCGCCGCGAGCGCCGTCAACCGCGCCGCGAGCGCCGCTCGATCGGGCGTGACACCCAGCGTGCGCCAGAACGCGCGAAGCGCCGCGAGCGCCCTCGCGCCGTCGACCCCCTCGCCGCCGGTGAGCGCGGCCAAGAGGCCGGTCACGAACCTCCCGTCCCCCTCGCCCACCAGCACGGACGCGAGCTGGGCGGGCAGCCCCTTCACGAGGCGCACGAGCGAGCGGACTAGCATCAGACACGCGTAGACGTCGGTCGCGGGCGTGGGGGCGCCTCCCGCCGCCACGAGCGGGTGCGAGAACCCACCATCAGCCGCGAGCGGTCCTCCTCCACCGAACCCGACCACGACCAGGCGCCCATCCTGGGTGACGATCACGCTCGAGGCGCTCACCGCGCCGAGCACGAAGCCAGCGGCGTGGGCGTGCGACAGCGCGAGGGCCAGCGTCTCGCTGAGGACGATCCCCTCTGAGTACGGCACCGACGACGCCGGGGCGCGGCCGAGCAGCCCCTCGAGCGTGCAGAGCGGTGAGGCGTCCAGCGCGACCCACCCCGGCCCGCTCGCGAGGGCGCGGGGCACCTGCTCGCTCGTCACCGCGCCGTGCGCGGCCGAGATCTGGGAGACGGCGCCGTCCGCGCCTTCGGCGAGCAAGAGGAGCGCGTCGCCGCGCGGGCCTCGCGCGGCGCGGAGCGCGAACGGGCCGAGCGAGCCGAGGTCGTCGGTCTCCACGAAGTCTCTCAGGTCCATGCGGTTCGGGAGGGCGCACGGCCGACCCCACCCTGAAGGATACGGAGCCTCGCGGGAGATCCCGGAGAAATTTCGGTCTGTACGTGTCCTCGCGGAGCTCGGCCTCGGCTTCCGTCAAGCGCCCGTAGACGTGCAGCGCAGGGAGCCTCGAGCAGCGCGCCGAGGCTCACCCCTCGGAGGCGCGCGCGACCGCGAGCAGCGACAGCCCCGCCACCGGCCACCGCCGCGGCTCGCGGAGATACACGGCGCGGAGCAGCGCGTTGAGCGGAGCGGGCGGAACGCTCATTCCGCGCGGTGACGGGTGAGCCGGCCTGCCCGCGGCCTCGCGCGCGAGCTCGCCCAATCGCACCGCGCACGCCACGGGAAGCGCCAGCGCGTTGAGCGGTTGCACACGCTCGACCTCGAAGCCCCCCGCGGAGAGGTGCTCGCGGAGCGAGCGTTCCGTGTAGCGTCGGCGGTGGTGCAGGTAGCGATCGTGCGCGCCGAAGAGGCCCGGATGCTGCGGCACCGTCACCAGGAGCGGCGCGCCAGGCACCGCGAACGCTCGAAGGCGCCGCAGCGCGCGCGGAGGCTCGTCGAGGTGCTCGAGCACGTCG
>CAUJFL010000313.1 GCA_963169165.1 Myxococcota bacterium
TCTCGTCGCTCGCCGCGCGCGGTCGGTGGTCCGAGGTGTTCGCGTGGCTCGCCGATGAGTCCGGCGTCGTCGCGCGCGCCCGCCTGCTCGACCAGTCGGACGGCGAGATCGCGACGTGGCTCGCCACGCTCGACGCGCTCGCGCGCGAGGCCGCGGCGCAGCCGATGTCACCGGACGAGCTCGCCGAGCTCTGCGACGCCCTGGTCGAAGGACGCGCCCAGCCCGCGGGCGGCCTGCTGAAGGTCGCGCCCCCGCTCGAGGACGCGGTGCGGCTGCTGACGGCGCACGGCTCGAAGGGCCTCGAGGGGAAGATCGTCTTCCTCGTCGGAGGCCGCAACCGCATGGCCTGGGAGCGCGCCGTCACCGTGCACGACGGCGCGGTTCGCCGGACGATCGTGGGCGCAACGGGCCCGATCACGAAGCAGAAGCGCAAGCTCGAGCGAGACGAGGAAGACCGCCGCCTCGCGTACGTCGCGCTCACGCGCGCGCAGCACCGCACGGTGCTCGCCTGCATCCCCGCGACGCGAGCGCTGAACGGCCCGTTCGTGCCGATTCAGGCGCGCCTCGAGGATCTGCTCCGCGAGCTCGGGCAGGCGCCGTCCGAGCTGTTCTCGCGCGTCCCGCTGGACACGGGCCCGTCGCCTCCCCGCGCGTGGCAGCAGCTCGCCCTCGACGTGGGTCCGCCCGAGCTCGACCAGGCGGGGCTCGCCGCGCCGACCGAGCCGCCGACGCCGCCGCGCGCGCCCCGCGTCACGTCGTACACCGCCGAGCGCCACCGAGAGGCGAGCCCGCCGAGAGCGCGCGTCCTCGCCGTGCTCGACGATCCGGTCCCCGGCGGCCCGCGCGTCGGCCTCGCGGTGCACGAGGTGCTGGAGACGACACCGCTCGACGCGCTGGCCCGGGGCATCTCGCGTCGAGAGTTCGTCGAGGACGCGGCGAACCGTGAGCGCGCGGGGGCCGCGCGGAGGCGTCACGGCGCGGGGTCGCTCGGCGACGACGCCCTGCTCGCGATGGTGCACGCGGCCTACACGACGCCGATCGCCGCAGGTGGGCTGTCGTTGCCGCCGCTCTCGACGATGCGCGTCGCGCGCGAGGTCGAGCTCGCCTATCCGTGGCCCGAGGACGCGCACCGCGGACCGGCGCGCGGCGCCGACTGGCCCTTCGAGATCGATCGCGGGCTGGTGCGCGGCGTGATCGACCTCCTCGCGGTGCACGAGGATCGCGCCTACATCGTCGACTGGAAGACCGATCGGCTGCCCGCGTACGATCCTGCCGCCGTGACCGCGCACGTCGAGGCGTCGTACTCGCTGCAGGCCGAGATCTACGCGGTGGGCGTGCGTCGCCAGCTCGCGCTGACCGGAGGTCGGCTCACCCTCGGCGGGGTGCTCTACGTGTTCCTCCGTGGGCTCGACGGCGGCGGGGGGCTCTACGCGACGACGCCGAGCGACGCCGAGCTCGACGAGTGGGAGGCCCGCCTGTGCGCGAGAGAGCTGTCATGACGGCGCGTGGCACCGCGTTCGACGCGTTCACCCACGCGCGGGGCGCGGCGCGCTCGCTCGACGCGCGGCTGCTCGACTCGCTCGCCTCGACGGCGGCCTCGCGGCTCGCGCCGATCGGCCTCGCGACGGTCGCGCGCGACGTCGCGGCGCTCTCCGGTCTCACGGGCGACGAGCGACGCGCGCTGTCGGTCATCGTGCTCGCGGCCGCGCTCGTCGCGCGAGAGGGCTCCACGCGGCTACCGCTGCCAGGGTCGGCCTTCGACGAGCTCGCCGCGAGCGCGCTCGCGCCGCTGGGCGCCGACGGCGCGGGGCTCGCGACGGCGCTGCTCGATCCTGGCGCGCTCGTCGCGCGGGCGACCGGCGTCGTCGGTCCGGCGTCGTCGGATCGCCCGCTCCTGTGGGCTGACGGGGCGCTCTCCCCGGCGCGCCTCTTCAGGGCCGAGCAGGCGATCGCGCGCGCGCTCATCGCGCTCTCCCCGCGACAGCTCGACGCCTCCACCGCGATCGCGGACGTCCTCGCGCGCCCCACGCGAGGCCCCGACGGCGCGCCGACGGCGCTCACCGACGAGCAGGTCGACGCGGTCGCCGCGGCGTGCGAGCTCGGGCTCACGGTGATCACGGGCGGCCCCGGCACCGGCAAGACCTCCGTCCTCGTCGCGCTCCTGCGGGCGCTCGTGCGCGCGGGGATCCCGGCGTCCGCGATCGCGCTCGCGGCCCCCACCGGCAAGGCCGCGCTTCGGATGACCGAGTCCACCGCGCGGGCGCTCGCCTCGCTCGACGCGCCGACGGCGGCCGACAGCGAGCTGTCCGCGACGCTGCCGCGCGCCTCGACGCTCCACAGGCTGCTCGGATACTCGCCGACGCGGCGGGCGTTCACGCGGGGCCCTGACGACAGGCTCCCGCACGAGCTCGTGATCATCGACGAGGCCTCGATGGTCGACGTCGAGCTCGGCCGCGCGCTCGCGCTCGCGCTCCCGACGAACGCCCGGCTCGTCCTGCTGGGTGATCCCGATCAGCTGCCGTCGGTCGGCGCGGGCGCGCTGCTGGCCGACCTCGCGTCCGCGCGACCGGACGCCGTGCGCACGCTGACGGTCAGCCACCGGATGCGCTCGAGCGATCCAGACGGGGCGGCCGTGCTCGCGCTGTCACGACAGATCGCCTCGGGCGCGGTCGAGCCTTCGTCGATCGTGCGCCGGAGCTCTGCGCGAGAGCTCACGTGGCGCGGCGTCGAGCGGGTCGACGAGGACGCGCTCGAGGAGCTGCTGGACCAGCTCGGGGCGCGTCACACCCGCGACGTCGCGAGGCCGCTCGACCGCCCGCTCTCGCTCGTGGAAGGAGCGCTCGACGAGGCAGACACCGCGCGGGTGAAGGGCGCGCTCGCCGAGAGCTCCAAGCTGCGCGTCCTCTCGCCGCTGCACGGCGGCGCGCTCGGCACCGAGGCGCTCTCACGCGGCGTCGCGGCGGCGGTCGCGTCGCGGCTCGGGCGCGGCGCGGCGACGCTGGCGCCCGGCACGCCCATCCTGGTCACGGAGAACGACTACGTGCGAGGGCTCTTCAACGGCGATCAGGGCCTGCTCGTGCGCGTGAACCGGCGCGGCGCGGCGTCGCTCGAGGTCGCGTTCGCCGAGGGCGCCGGGGTCGTGCTGCACCGCTGGGACGCGCTGTCAGAGCGGGCGAAGCCGACGTTCGCGCTGACGGTGCACAAGAGCCAGGGCTCCGAGTGCGAGATCGTGGTGCTCGCGCTCGGCGACGCGCCCGGCTCGCTCGCGTCCCGCCCGCTGCTCTACACGGCGGTGACCCGCGCGAAGCGAGGCGTGGTGCTGATAGGCGCCGAGGACGCCGTCGCGCGGCTCGCCGCGACGACCCACCCGAGGTCGTCGGGGCTGCGGGCGCTGCTCGCAGACGAGCGACGGTGACGGCGTCGCGTGCGCTCAGTATCGATGCTGCCACAGCAGCTCGAACTGGCTCGAGCCACGATCACCGACCGACGTCCGCAGCGCCCAGTTGGGCAAGAAGCGCCAGTCGAGCGTGAACGCGGAGAGATCGGCGTTCTGTCGGTAGCTCTGCTGCGCGGTCGAGACGTCGACCTGGGCCCACAGCCGCGGGCGGATCTCGGTCGCGACGCCGATCGCGGTGCCGCGGCTGACCGAGCTGTCGACGCGCGTCTCGATCTTGCGCCCGAAGACCTCGACCGGATCGAGCAACGAGTTGAGCACGTTGGACGCCACGCCCGAGCCCACCGCCACGCTCTGATCGCCCGACTGCGTCGTGCCCGAGGCGCCCACCGTTCGCCCGAACAGCAGCAGCCCGTAGACCTCGCTCTCCGGTCGCGGGGGATCGCTGCGAAACCTCAGCTTCGGCTCCTTCAGGTAGCCATCGACGCTCGCGCCGATCCGTGTCCCGTCTGGCGCGTCCCAGGTCGCCCGCAGGCCAAGGTAAGGATTGTCAAGTTCTTCTCCGTCGAAGCGGACGAAGCCGCGCTCGACCGTGAACGGCTTGCCGAGCGCGAGGACGCGCCCCGACAGCGTCTCGACGGTCCCGTTCATCCGCACGGTGTCCGACAGGGTGACGACGGGAGTGCCGGCGAGCGATACATCGAGCCCCCCGCGCCGGACGACGACCCGACCGCTGCCGAGCTCCTGGCCTGCCGTCAGCTCGTCGAGGGTCATGCCGAGCCCGATCTTCACCTCGACGAGCGCCGCGGCGTCGCTGCGGCGGCGCTTCGCCTCGCGGTAGCGCCGGTCCATCACGCCCACGTCGGGATCGTCGGCGAGCGGCTGGATCCCGTGGGCCTCCTTCTCGGGGAGCTCGAAGACGAGATCGGGGATCGCGACGCCCACGTCGACGCGCCCACGCCGCGCCGTCAGCGACGCGCGCACGGTGCCGTACGCGTCCCCGAGCGGCACGCCCTCGAACGTCACCGGGATCTTCGCGCGGTCGGAGACCTGGCCCCAGATCTCGCCCGTCACCGCGGCGGGGGTGACGTCGTCTCGGCCGAGCATCAGGCCGGCGATCCCCTCGGCGTCGACCACGAAGCGGGCCGAGCCGTCGACGCGCCCGCTCGTCGCCGCGAACGAGAGGTCTCGCACGACCAGGTGAGTCTTGCCGCCGAGCTCCTTCGTCTCGAGCGAGAACTTGCCGTCGGTGAACGTCTGCCCGATCTGCGGCACGAGGACCACGCCATCGGAGAGCGCGAGCCCTCCCCACAGGCGAGTGCGCGCGCTGCCCGGCGCGGGCTTGTCGGTCACCGTGAGGGTCAGCTCACCGTCGAGGCGCCCGCGCAGATCGGCGAGCACCGGCGCCGTGAACTGCCCGGCGGGCTCGATCTCGAAGGACCGAAACCGCGCGGAGACCGTCTGCGGCTTGTCGTAGTCGAACCGCGGGATGAGCCCGTGATGAAACCAGAGCGATGGCAGCAAGGTGAGCTGCGCCTGACCATCTGGGACCCCCTCGGACGCGCGTGATTGATCGATCGAGAGCGTGATGGCGCTCGCGCCGCCCGAGAGGCGCCCCGCGAGCCGGGCCCGCTCGATGGCCGCGCTCGCGACGTGACCATCGGCGAGCGTGAGGTCGAGCTCGATCTCGGGGGCGCCGTGGAGACCCCTCGCGCTCACCGAGCCCGTGATGGTGCCGTCCACGCCGAGCGCCGCGAGCCGGGGTACCGCGCCGAGCTGCAGCCCCGACGCCTGCACCTGCGCCGACATCGTCCAGGCGTCGTTGCCGCCGCGACCGAGCGCCGCGTCGACCACCCGGAAGTTCGACGCCAGCTGCGCCGAGAAGACCCGCGTCGAGGCGTGCTGCACGTCGAGCCACGCCGCCGTCTCCTTGCCGTCGAAGCGCGCGGAGGCCGACACGTCGATCGGCCACGGCTCGAGCCCCGCCACCTGCGAGACCAGCCCCTTCCCCTGCGCGAAGAGCCCGCCGGTCGGCGCCCCGATCGTGCCCGCGATGACCGCGCTCGCCGAGAAGCGCCCGCGAAGGTCGGGCGGGCGAAGCGGCGCGGGCCACGTCTCCACCGCGCGCTCGTCGAGCCCGATCCTCGCCGCGAGCGGGAGCGCGAGCAGGCGCGTTCGCGCGGCGTCACGGGCCGAGGACGCCGCGCCGAACGCGTCGCGCAGATCGGAGAGCGCGGTCGACCACGAGAGCTCGGTCCGCGCGAACGCCGACAGCAGCTCCTCGGCGTCGTGGACCCTCGCCGTGATCGCGACCTCGCGCCGCTCGC
>CAUJFL010000314.1 GCA_963169165.1 Myxococcota bacterium
CGCTATGTCCCGGGGATCCGCGAACACATCAAGGCGCTCGAGGTCGCGACGCCGGTCACCAACGTGACCTACGCGGCGTCCCCGCGCGGCGCGATCTACGGCCCCGAGTACACGCCCGAGCAGATGGGGCCGCTGCGCTTCGCGGCGAAGGGCGCGGTCGATGGGTTGTTCTTGTGCGGCTCCTCGACGATGGGCGCCGGGATCGTGCCGTGCGCCGTGTCGGGCGGTCAGGCCGGCAGGCTCGCGCTCAAGGCGCTCGGGACAGCGACGCGCTGACGGCGTCGTCGGCGTCGGGGACGAGCACGAGCGCGCCGTCCGCGTGGTCCCATCCGTGGGCGTAGCCGGTCACCGTCCTCGACGGCGCGCCGCTCGCCGCGCGCAGCGTGACGTCGACGGGCGCGCCCGTCGGCAGATCGATCGCGGGGATCGACTCTCCGAGCGCCGTCCCGCCGTCGCCGTCGACGGTGACGAGCCTCCACGTCGTCGGCGCGGGGCTGGGCGGCACGACGCGCGCGCCGCTGGCCACCCGTTGCAGCTCTCGCGCGAGCTTGTCGAAGTGGTAGTCGCTGATCCACGTCGGCTCGCAGTAGCTCATCATGTCGACCCACGCGGTGGGGGGCTTCAGCGCCGTGGTCTCGAGATCGTAGCCGTACACACCGATCTTCGCCCCATCGTGGGGATAGTTAGGGTCTACGCCGGAGATGCCACCGAACCGAGAGCAGGGCGCGTGCTTCAAGCCGTGCGCGTGACCGAGCTCGTGCACGAACGTCTCGCTGCTACCTTCGTCGCCGAAGCCGAGCCCGGCGCTGACCCGCAGCTCGGCGGGCTGGGCGCTGCTCTGCGTGATGGTCAGGCCCGAGATGCAGCCCCCCGTGCAGAAGCTGGCGAACGACGCCGTGGGGGCGATGAGGCCGTAATAGTAGACGTCCTTGTCCGGCGCGTCGGCGGCGCGGCGCTTGATGACGGCGCTCACGAGCGCTTGCCAGCCGGCGCCGCTGGTCGGCGCGAGCTTGTCGCCGAACGAGAGCGGCGCGCCCACCGAGATCTCGACGCGGGGCGTGGGGTAGCGCGCGAACATCTGCGCGCGCAGCCGCTCGATCGCCGCCGGGCTCGTGTCGGGCAGCCGCCCCGAGCCGTCGCCGGTGTACTCGATCGGCACGATGACCACACGCTGGGCTTCGTTGGTGCGCACGGCGCCGAGCGCCTGCTCGCCGTCCGCAGGCCAGCGCGAGCGCGACGAGTCGCCGTCGTGCGCCGCGCCGGGCGTCGCCTCGAGCAGCTGCACCGAGTAGGTGGCGCCCTCGCTCACCGCGGCCCCTGGCAGCGACAGGTTGGCGGTGCTGCCGAGCTCGGCGACGTTCGAGGCGGCCGCGAACGTGCCTCGCTGCTCGAACGTCTGGGGCGCGGCGCCTCCCTTCACCTCGACACGCACCACCAGCTCACGCGGCTCGAACCCCTCGGCGGGCGAGAGGTGCACGCGCATCAGCGCGTCGCGCCCCGCCACGACGGGCGCCACGTGAGAGGACTCCTGGCCGTCGAGCATCAACGGCACCGCGACGCCCTGATACAGCTCGATCTGCGTGATGGCGATGCCAGCGGCGGGCGGCAGCGCGGTGGGGGCGGGGTCCTCGTCGTCCGCGCCGCCGCCCCCTCCACAGGCCGCGACGAGGATCAAGGAGCCAAAGATCGAGCGGGGACGCATCGGCGGCTTCTCTCACGAACCGGCGCACCGACCAAACGCTTCGTCGCGCGTCGAACCGCGGCTACGATGCGCGGCGTGCCGAGGCAGGCTGCGTGGCTCGTGAAGAGCGAGCCGTACAAATATGGATACGCCGACCTCGTCCGCGACGGGCTCACCGCGTGGGACGGCGTGCGCAACTACGAGGCCCGCAACAACCTGCGCGCGATGAAGAAGGGAGATCTCTTGCTCTTCTACCACTCGAACGAGGGCAAGGCCGTGGTGGGGTTCGCGACGGTCGCGCGCGAGGCGTACCCGGATCCGACCAGCGACGAAGACTGGAGCGTCGTCGACGTCGCGCCGCTCGCGCCCCTCGTCCGACCCGTGACGCTCGCGACGATCAAGGCGACCCCCGCGCTCGCGGGGATGTCGATGCTCCGGCGCTCGCGGCTCTCCGTCGTCGACGTGGCGTGGCCCGAGGTCGAGGTGATCGCGCGGCTGTCGGGGACCAGGCTCCCCGGCGCGAGGCGCGCGCGATGAGCGAGCTCGCGAGGGCCCTCGACGCGCGGATCGAGGATCGGGCGCGCGCCGCCTACTGCCGCGCGGTCGGCGAGTTCTGCCTCCAGGAGGTCGATCGCGCTTCATCGCACCCGATCGCCGTCGGGATCACCGGGCCGCAAGGCTGCGGCAAGAGCGCCCTCGCGCGACACCTCGTCGAGGCGCTCTCGGTGATCGGCGTGCACGCCGTCGATGTTTCGATTGATGATTTCTATCTGACGCGCGACGCGCAGGTGGCGCTCGCCGATCGCCACCCGGGCGACCGCACGCTCGAGCACCGTGGCTACCCAGGGACGCACGACGTGGAGCTCGGGCGGCGCACGCTGTCGGCGCTGCTCGACGGGCGTCGCACACTCGTCCCCGCGTACGACAAGTCTGCGCATCGGGGGAGAGGCGACCGCGCGCCGGTGTCCGCCTGGCGAATGATCGAGCCGCCGCTCGACCTCGTGCTGGTCGAGGGGTGGATGCTCGGGTTCGAGCCGCTGTCCGACGATCGCGTGCCGCGCGAGCTGCGCGCGACCAACGCGCTGCTCGGCGCCTACGACGCGTGGAGCTCGCTGCTCGACGCGCGCGTCACGCTCTCGCCGACCTCGCTCGACCACATCATCGCCTGGCGCGTCGACGCCGAGCGGTCCCGGCGGGCGCGCGGTGAGCCCGCGCTGTCGGACGACGACGCTCGCGACTACGTCGAGCGGTTCTTGCCCGCCTACCGCGCGTACCTCCCGGGGTTGACACGGCCACGACCAGAGAAGCCGACGCTGGCGTTGACTCTCGGCGCGGATCGCAACCCGGTGGAGGCGTGACAGCGCGGGAGAACGGCGCGTTCGTGCTCGCGTCGAGCGCGTGGTTGTCGCTCGCGGCGTGCGTCGGCGCGCCCCGCGAGCCGGCGCGCCTCGCCCCGGTGATGAACGAGCGCTCCTCGCGCGCGGCCGCGCCGTCCTCGTCGGCGACGGGTTCGAGCCCCGTCGCC
>CAUJFL010000315.1 GCA_963169165.1 Myxococcota bacterium
CGACAAGGACAAGAAGGGCGACGCCTGCGACGACGACGACGACGGCGACGGCGTCCCCGACGACAAGGACGTCTGCCCGAAGACGAAGGACCCCGAGCAAGACGACACCGACCGCGACGGGAAGGGCGACGCCTGCGACGACGACGACGACGGCGACGGCGTCCTCGACGAGAAGGACGACTGCCCGCTCGCGCCGAACCCGGATCAGGCCGATCTCGACAAGGACGGGAAGGGCGACGCCTGCGACAGCGATCAGGACGGCGACGGCGTCCTCGACGACGACGACCTCTGCCCGCTCACCTCCGACGCAGCGCAGGTCGACCAGGACGGCGACGGCGAGGGCGACGCGTGCGACGAGGATCTCGACGGCGACGGCGTCCCCAACGCCAAGGACGTCTGCCCCGATTTCGCAAATCCTGATCAACTTGACACCGACGGCGACGGCACGGGCGACGCCTGCGACGATCACGGCACCCCGGAGGCCGAGGGCACCGACGGCAAGGGCGCCTCTTCGCCGGAGCCCGTCGTCATCGACGCCGCGGCCGAGGAGACGAGCGCGGCGAGCGGGGGATGCGCGACGTCCGGCGCGCCGCGGGGCGGGTGGGGCTGGCTCGTCGGGGTCGCGGCCGCGTGGCTCGCCCGGCGTCGGCGCTGATGGGGCAGCTTGCCTGGCGGGTGCGCTCGATCTATACGGGCGCGGTCATGCTCTCGACACGCGCCGCCCTCAGCGTCCTCGCGCTCGCCGCGCTGCCCTTCGTCGTCGCCTGCACGGTCGACGGCGGCGCCCCGAAGAACGCGCTGAAGTCCGCGGGCGGCCTCGACGAGGCGCGCATGCCCGCAGGCCTGAAGGGCGACTCGCCCGCGCCGACGGGAGCGATCCCGCGCGACAAGCGGCTCGAGGCAGGCTGGCACAAGCGCGCCAAGCACGGCGAAAAGGCCCCGTCGTACGGCGATCGCCCGTCGCTGTGAGGTTTATCGCGCTGCTGCTCGTGGCGCTCATTGTGTCGGGCTGCTCGACGTCGAGCGACCGCTGCGGCGCGCGCCCGCCGGTCCTGGGTGTCCCCACGCCCCCGCCGGCGCCGCACGAAGAGGTCGTCACGTCGCCACCCGCCGAGGGCATGTCGTGGATCGGCGGCGAGTGGCACTGGGACGGCGTGCGGTGGGTCTGGGTCCCCGGCCACTGGCTCACCGCCCCCGCTGGGACGCGCTGGGTTCCCGCGAGCTACTCGCGAGACGAGCGCGGCCCGACGTTCCAGGCTGGCTCGTTCGGGTGCGACTGACGCCGCGGCGAGCGGGGGCGCGCCCTCGAAGTCGCGGCCGCGGACCGAACGGGCGCCGTTGGCCGCAATCGAAGCCGTCGCCTGAGCGCGCGCCGTCTGCCGCTAGCGCTTCACGCGGTGCTCCTCGATCCAGCGGATGACCCGCTCGTCGGGCCGCTGCCCCGAGTGTCGCCCGAGCTCCTGGATGCCCGTGGGGCTCGTCACGTTGACCTCGGTGAGGTGCTCGCCGATGAGATCGAGGCCGACGAAGAACAGGCCGTCGGCGCGGAGCCTCGGCGCGAGGTCGTCGACGATCTGGCGCTCGCGCGCGGTCAGCTCGGTCGCGACGACGCTGCCGCCCACGTGGATGTTCGCGCGGAAATCGTCGCCGCGCGGCACGCGAAGGATCGCGCCGAGCGGCTCGCCGTCGAGCAGGAGCACGCGCTTGTCTCCCTCGGTGACCTTGTCGAGGAAGGCCTGCACCATCGCGGGGCGCTTGCCCTCGTGGGTGACGACGTCGACGATCGCGCGGGCGTTGCGATCGCCCGCGGTGAGCGACATGACGCCGACGCCGCCGGCCCCGTCGAGCGGCTTGATCACCGCGCGCCCGCCCGAGTCCCGCGCGAACTCGAGGATCTCGTCGAGCTGCGACGACACGATCGTGCGCGGCATCCAGCGCGAGAAATTCAGGGCATACAGCTTCTCGTTGGCCTCGCGCAGGCCGCGCGGATCGTTGACGATGAGCGCCTTGCCGCGCGCGTGCTCGAGCACCTGCGTCGCGAGGAGGTACGCCGTGTCGAACGGGGGGTCCTTGCGGACGAGCACGGCGTCGACCTCGTCGAGCGCGACCAGCTCTCGCTTGCCGTAGGCCTGGTGCGGCGCCTCGTCGCTGATGATCGCCTGGCGCGTGTGGGCGAACACTCGCCCGTCGCGGTGCGAGAGCTGCGCCGGCAGGCAATGGAGGCTCTCGTGGCCCCGCGCGGCCGTCGCGCGCATGAACGCGAAGGTCGTGTCCTTCAGCGGGTGCATCGTCTCGAGCGGGTCCATCACGTAGAGCAGTCGCATCGTGCGCCGATGAAAGGCCTCCCGCGGGCCCGCGGTCAAGCGCGGCTTGCCCTCCCGATGGGTTCGGATCCAAGGTGGCCGCGCGTGGAACCCAACCTCTTCCGCTCCTACCTCTCGACCGTGTACGAGCTGCCGACGCCGGCGGGGGCGCTGCGAGCGTCGCTCGACGGCGACGCGAAGCACGGCGGAGAGCTGCCCGAGCTGCTGACGCGCACGTTCGCGCTCCTCACCGCCTACAACCCGCGCAGCATGCTGTTGCCCCGCAGGGTCAACGAGGCGCGCCACGTGGTGCTGCGCGATCTGCTGATCCTCGGCTGCTACCGCGTCGAGCCGTGCGTCGGCTACGAAGAGGAGCCCGATGGCCTGTGGCGCGAGCCCGCGTGGCTCGTGCACGGGATGGACCGCGAGGAGGCGGTCCACTTCGGGCGCGTCTATCGCCAGAACACCATCGTGTTCAACCGCGGCGGCAAGCCCGAGATCATCGTCACGGATCCGACCTGCGACGACGTGGGCCGCACCTTCCACGGCAACTGGCGCGTGAAGGGGTGATGGTCGGCGCGCTCCGCTCTCCGCTCCTCTCCCGCCACGGCTTCGCGCACGCGTTCTTCACGCGAGAGGGCGGGGTCAGCGAGGGCGCGTTCGAGAGCCTGAGCTTCTCGATCGCGGCGGGAGACCGCCCGGAGCACGTCGCCGAGAACCTCAGGCGCGCGCGCGCCGCGCTCGGCGTCGACGCGATCTTCTACCTGTCGCAGGTGCACGGCGCCCTGGTCGTCGAGGTGGGCGACGACGACACCGAGGCCTCCTTCGTCGCGCGCGAGGGCGACGCCGTGGTCGCGACGAGGGCGGGCGCCGCGGCGGCCGTGCGGATCGCCGACTGCGCGCCCGTGCTGATCGGCGCGACGCGCACGGGCGCCGCGCTCGCGGTCCACGCGGGGTGGCGCGGCGCGGTCGCGGGCGTGGTCACGGCCGGCGTGTCCCGTCTCCGCGCGCGCGTCGGCGACGAGCCCCTGGTCGCGGCCATCGGGCCCCACATCTCGCGCGACGCGTTCGAGGTGGGCGACGACGTCGCCGCCCAGATCGCGTCGGCCGCGCGGGTCGAGGTGATCGACCGCAGATCTCCGCGCCCTCACGCCGATCTCCGCGCGATGCTCGCGGCAGAGCTCGACGCGCTCGGCGTCGAGGTCGAGCACGTCGACGGCTGCACGTACGGCGACCGCGGGCGGTTCTTCTCGTTCCGCAGGGACGGCAAGGCCAGCGGCCGACACCTCGCGGCGATCGCCGTGCGCGCGGCTCGCGACGATGCAGC
This sequence comes from Myxococcota bacterium, assembly GCA_963169165.1. GTDB lineage: Bacteria > Myxococcota_A > Polyangia > Polyangiales > Polyangiaceae > JADLFU01. Next base: position 3,631 of record CAUJFL010000315.1, read on the forward strand.
GCGGCATTCCGCCGACGCGTGACGGGTGTGGAGACTTCGTCGAGGTCGGCGTAGAAGCGCGTCGCCATGCCCCGCAACGTCCACGACGACATCCTCGGAACCATCGGCGACACCCCCCTCGTCCGCCTCAACCGCGTCGTCGGCGACGTCGCGGCGACCGTCTACGCCAAGGTGGAGACGTTCAACCCCGGCCACAGCATCAAGGACCGGATGGCGCTGAAGATGATCGAGGACGCCGAGGCGAAGGGACTGTTGAAGCCCGGCGCGACGATCATCGAGGGCACGAGCGGCAACACCGGCATGGGCCTCGCGATCGCCGCGATCGTGAAGGGCTACCGCTGCATCTTCACGACGACCGACAAGCAATCGAAGGAGAAAGTAGACGCGCTGCGCGCCTTCGGCGCCGAGGTGATCGTGTGCCCGACCGACGTCGATCCCGAGGATCCGCGCTCGTATTACTCGGTGTCGTCGCGCCTCGAGCGAGAGACGCCCAACGCGTGGAAGGCCAACCAGTACGACAACCCGAGCAACGCGCGCGCGCACTACGAGACGACCGGCCCCGAGCTCTGGGAGCAGACCGGCGGCAAGATCGATCACCTCGTCGTCGGCGTCGGCACCGGCGGGACGATCTGCGGCACGGGCCGCTATCTGAAGGAGAAGAACCCCGCCATCAAGGTCTGGGGCATCGACACGTACGGCTCCGTCTTCAAGAAGTTCAAGGAGACCGAGGTCTTCGACAAGCACGAGATCTACCCCTACGTCACCGAGGGCATCGGCGAGGATTTCCTCCCTCAGAACGTCGACTTCTCGGTCATCGATCACTTCGAGAAGGTCACCGATCGCGACGCGGCGATCTACGCGCGCGAGATCGTGAAGCAGGAGGGCATCTGGGTCGGCTACTCGGCGGGCTCGGCCATCGCGGGGCTCTTGCAGCTGAAGGCGCGCTTCGAGGCGGGCGAGACGGTGGTGGTGATCTTCCACGACCACGGCACCCGCTACGTCGGCAAGATGTTCAACCCCGAGTGGATGCGCATGATGGGCTACGAGTCCGTGCCCGGGCCGACCGCACGAGATCTCGTGAAGAACAAGAAGGTCGCGGACGTCGTCGGCGTCGAGGAGACGGAGTCCGTGGAGGCGGCCGTCGCGCGGATGAGCGAGCACGACTTCTCCCAGATCCTCGTCGTGCGCGAGCAGCGCATCGTCGGCTCGCTCGGCGAGGCCCACGTCTACGCCCGCATGGTCGAGGACCCGTCGATCCGCAGCAAACCCGTGCGCGAGATCATGCAGAAGGCCTTCAGGTACGTCGACATCGAGACGCCGGTGTCGCTGCTCGCGAAGATGATCACGCCCGAGAGCCCCGCGGTGCTGGTGCGCGACTTTCCCGCCGACAAGACGTTCATCCTCACTGGCTACGACATCCTCGCGGCGATCTGAGCCCGGGCGCCGCGCGCCACGCGCCGCGCACAGCGTGATTTTCCGCCGAGACCGAACGTCTCGCGACCCCTGCCGCGACGCGATTAGGGTCGAGCACGCGCATGTCGACCGAGACGAAGACCCCGCTGTTGCCGCGCCTCTTTCCGATCAACAGCGTCGGCTACTACATCTTCCTCGGCGCGATCGCGGTGTTCATCCTCGGGCCGCTCGGCGGCGTGACCGCGGCGTACATGAACTTCTCGCTCGGGTTCTTCGTCGGCGGGCAGGTGCTCGCGGGGATCCTCGGCTCGGTCGTCACCTATTTCTATGGCCCCGAGGGCAAGCACGGCGCCAACTACATGCAGACGGCGGCCGCGTCGGTGGCGTCGATGGCGGCGATGGGCGTGCTGATCCAGGCGATGGTCTGGCTGGGCCTGCCCGAGCCCGCGACGTGGAAGCTGATCCTCTATTTTCTCTGCGTCGGCATGTTCGGGATCGGCGTCGGCATGCTCTACACGCCGATCCTCGTCGACAAGCTGCAGCTCACCTACCCCTCGGGGCTCGCGGTCGCCAACATCCTCCGCGCGCTCACCGACGTGCGGCTGCTGAAGCGCAGCGTGACGCAGCTGTTCACTGGCATCGGCGTCGGCGCGGCGCTCCCGCTCCTCTTCGAGAAGGGCGCCAGCTTGCCCGGCGTCGCGACGATCGCGGCTTCGGGGCTGAGCACCTCGACGATCGGCGCGGCGATGATCGTCGGCGCGCGGATCACGATCCCGGCGACGATCTACGCGTACGCGCTCCACCTGATGACGCCCTGGTTCGTGTCGCAGGGCTGGCTCGGACCGAAGGATCCGTACCGGAAGTTCGCGTTCCTGATCGCGCTCGGGATGATCATGGGCGCCGCGCTCGTCGACATCTCGCTCATCCTGAAGCAGGCGGTCGCGCAGCTCCGCCAGGCGAGCGGGCCGGCGCCGGTGGCCCCGGGCGAAGAGTGGAAGCAGACCAACACGAAGCGCCTCTTCGCGTTCGTGTCGGTGGCGGGCGTCGCGGTCATCGCGGTGTCCCACTTTCTGTTGCAGGTGCCGCTCGGCTGGGTGCTGTTCGCCGTTGCGTTCAGCTTCCTGATGATGCTCGTCAACGGGATCAGCATGGGCATCACCGACTCGAACCCGATCTCGACGGCGTTCGTCCTCAGCGTCGTGTCGATGGCGGCGCTCGGGCTGGCCGATCCCATCGCGGGGCTGCTCGCTGGGAGCATCGTGTTCGTCGTCTGCAGCACCGGCGGCGACATGCAGCAGGATCGCTCGACGGGCTGGCGCCTCGGCACGAACCGCACGATCCAGTTTCGGTTTCAGCTGGTCGGCGTGCTGCTCGGCGCGGTGCTCGCGGTGTTCATGGCGAAGCTCTTCATGGAGGCGTACCCCGTCCTGAAGATCGACATCCACTCGAAGCCCGACGCGAAGGTCGCGCAGTGGCAGAGCGCGATGACCTACAAGTTCGTCGGCGCGCTGCGCGGCATCACGTCGCCGAAGAGCTTCCAGATCCCCGCCATCCTCGTCGGCGTCGGCATCGGCGTGGTGTTCGAGGCCGCGCGCAAGGTGATCAAGAGCGACGCGCGCTACAAGGCGTGGGCCGCGGGCGACGGCTTCGCGTTCGATTTCATCCTCGACAGCTTCCTGCTGCCTTCGCCGTACGCGTCGTCGTTCGCCGGGTTCGTCGAGCTGACCACCTGCGTCTGGTGGGGCGCGGGCGGCGTGCTCTCCTCGGTGTGGAACACGATCGCGAAGCGCGTCGCCGCGAAGGCCCAGAAGCCAGAGGCGGGCGAGGAGCTGCCTGAGGACATGTCGACGACGTCCCTCGTCGGCGGCGGGCTGATCGCCGGCGACTCGATCGCGGCGCTCGTGCTCGGCATCATCGGCCTCGTCCACAGCGGCGCGCTCGGCAAGATCTTCCTCGGACAAGCGGGCGCGCCGGTGCCGCCCGTCGACGCCGCGGCGGCCGCCAGCTCGGCCGCGGCGTCGGCGTCGGCGACGCCGCCCGTGCCCTGAGCCGTCCACTGGACATCGCGTCCACGTCCACCCCGCGCCTCCGCGATTTCCCGCGCGATCACGGCTGGCACGCCGCTCGCTCTGGCGGCGCGCGTGCCGATCGACGTGACGTGGCTGCTCGGGGGGTTCGCGCTGGCGGGGCAGCGGTCGGCGACGCTCGGCCCCACGCCACTCGTCGCGGCGATCGCGATCGCGTGGTGCCTCCGCGCTCGCCCTCGCGCGGTCCTCGCCGCGGCGATCGTCGGCGCGCTCGCGTGGGCCGGCGCCGCGCGCGCGCTCCGCGGGTACGAGCGCGAGCACGCGACCGCTCGTGACGCCATCGGGGCGCCGGCGCGCTGCGAGCTCACCGCGCGCGTGGTGCGCTCTCCCACGCTGAAGCGCGAGGTGACGTCGTTCGACGTGCTCGTGGAGCGCGCGAGCTGCGACCACGGGAGGGTCCTCGACGGCGCGCGGGCCCGGCTGGTGAGCGACGCGCTCTGGGTCACGCGGGGCGACCAGCTCGAGCTCGTGGCGGATCTCGCGCCGATCGAGCTCTCTCGGAACCCCGACGTGGACGCGCGACCGTCCCGCGCGCGACGCGCCTCCGTGCTGTCGGGGCGCGCGCTCGACGTCCGCCCGCGGGCGCGGGGCGGCGGGCCGAGCGCGTGGATCGACCGCGCGCGCGCGCACGTTCGGGGCCGGATCACGGCGACGTACCCCGCGCGCTCGGCGCCGCTCGCGCGGGCGCTGGTGCTCGGTGAAGAGGATCTGTCGACCGAAGAGGACGACGCGTGGAAGCTGAGCGGGCTGTCGCATCTGCTGGCGGTCTCCGGGTCACACCTCGCGTGCGTGGTCGCGACGTTCGTCGCGCTGCTCGCCACGGCGACGCGGAGCTCGGAGCGGCTCGCGCGACGAGGAGATCCCGCGCGCTGGGCCGCCGCCGCCGGGGTGCCGCTCGCGTTCGTCTACGCGGATTTCGCCGGCGCGAGCGGCTCGGCGCGGCGCGCGGCGTGGATGCTCGCGGCGATGCTCGGCGCGCGCGCGCTCGGGCGGCGCCCCGACGTGCACCGCGCGCTCGGCCTGTCGGTGCTCGCGGCGGCCGCGCTCGATCCGCTCGCGGCCTTCGACGTG
>CAUJFL010000316.1 GCA_963169165.1 Myxococcota bacterium
ACGACGAACCGCGCGAGCCCGGGCGCGCCTCCCAGCGCCGTGAACGCCTGCTCGACCGGCAGCGCCCTCTCGAGCGTCAGCTCGATCGAGCGCGCGACCACCAGCTTGGTCTGGCGCGGTGACAGCGCGGCGAGCGCGCGCTCGACGCGGGCGAGGTAGGCGTCGCTCCGATCATCTCGCCCCACGGTCCGCGAGGGGCGCGCTCGCCGCGCCGGCGCGGGGCGGGGCAGGGGGCGCGCCAGCTCGTCGGCGGTCGCGATCACGCGGAGCCAGCGCCGCGCGCCGTCGTCGGTCAACGTCCAGCGCGGCAGGATCGCGACGCCCCGCGCGAGCGAGCCCCAGGGCGACGGGCGCGTGTCCGACGCGTCGAACGGGAGCGCGACCAGCGCGCGCGGCGCCGGCGCGTCGCGGCCCGCGTCGACCAGCGGGTCGAGCCAGCCGCTCACCAGCTGATCGAGCCGTTCGTCGCCGTCGGCGCTCGCCGCCGCCCCGCGCGCGACGAGGCAGGTGCCGTCGCCCATCGCTCGCGCGTCCCAGCCCCACAGCTCTCCGAGCTGCGCCTCGGCCGCCAGGTCCGCGGGCGTCGCGCGCGACAGCGGCACCGCCACCGACACGCGCGCACCGACCGGAGCGGATCGCGCGAGCCCGCGCGCCGCCGACCACGCCTCGTCGCACGCCGCCGTGAGCTCGGTGTCGGTCTCGCGCGCGGGCTGCTCGTGGATCATGCGACGCGCGCCTTCTCGGCCACGTACAGCGTCACGACGCCGAACGTCATCGGTCGGACCTCGACCACCTGCAGCCCCGCGCGCCACATCATCCGGGCGAACTCGTCGCGCGGCGGGAACGCGGCGATCGACCGCGCCAGGTACGCGTACTCGTCGCTGCCCGACACCGCCGCGCCGACCATCGGCACGACTTTGTGAACATACAAACGAGACAGCGGCGACAGGGCTCCGCGCGGCTCGGCGAGCTCGAGCACGACGACGCGCGCGCCCGGCGCCGCCACGCGCGCGAGCTCCGACAGCCCCGCCTCGCGGTCGGGCACGTTGCGGATCCCGAACGAGATCCCCACCGCGTCGAAGCTCTCATCGTCGAACGGCAGCCGCTCGCACTCGCCCGCCTCGAGGCGCACGCGAGCGTCGAGCCCCGCAGCGGCGAGCTTGGTCGCCCCGATCGCGCGCATCTCGGACGAGGGATCGACCCCGATCACCTCGAGCCGCGGGGCCGAGCGCGCCATGGCGATCGCGAGATCGGCCGTGCCGGTCGCGACGTCGAGCGCCCGGCGCGCCCTCGGCAGCTCGAGCGCGCGCACGGTCGCCCGCCGCCACAGCGGATCGAGCCCGAGCGACATGACCCGGTTCAGCGCGTCGTAGCGGCGCGCGATCCCGTCGAACATCGCCCCGCTGCCCGGTCGGACCTCGGCGCTCACGGCTCGCCCCCGAGCGCGGGCAGCGCGAGCCGCGTCCCCGGCGCCGCGCCCTTCTTGTGGTGCAGGCGCATGTGACCCTTCTGGATCCCCTCGGTCGCGAGCGCGCGCAGCGCCGCGAGGTTCGACGCGAGTCCGACGGCCGCGAGCACGCCGGCGAGCTCGCGCGCCGACTCGACCTGGAGGATCTCGAACGCCGCGCGCACGCCGCGATGCGCGCTCGTCGAGCCCCCGACCGTCCCCACCGCGAGCGGCAGCTCGGCGCGCCCGAGCAGCCCGCGCGCCGTCCTCGAGAACGTGGACAGCGGTCGGTAGACGCCGCCGTGCGCCGCGAACGCGTGCGCGCCCGCCTCGATCCCACGAAAATCCTGGCCCGTCGCGATCGCGGCCGCGTCGACGCCGTTGAGCAGCCCCTTGTTGTGCGTGACCGCGCGCGACGGATCGAGCTCCGCGAAGCGGCTGGCCCGCGCGATCGCCCGCGCCACGTCGGCGCCGCCGAGCACCTCGTCGTCGACCTCGCAGGTCACGCGCACGCGCCGGCGCATCGGGAGGTTCGACAGGATCCTCAGCCCCACCTCGCCGCCGAGGATCTCTCCGACCAGCGGCGCGACGGCCTCGGCGACCGTGTCGACGAGGTTCGCGCCCATCGCGTCGCCGACGTCGACGAACAGGTCGCAGACGACGACGCCCTCCTCGCGATCGAGCACGCGCACCTCGAGGTCGCGCGCCCCGAACCCGCGCGCGACCAGCCGCGGCACCGCGCGGTCGCACGCCTCGAGCAGCTCCGCGCGCCGCGCCTCGAGCCGCGCGCGCGCGCCGTCCGGGTCGGGGACCGCGTCCAGCTGCACCTGCGCCGTCATCACCGACGGATCGGCCTCGGCGCGGAACCCGCCGCACGCGCGCACCATCCGCGCCGCGTTGCACGCCGCCGCGACGACGCTCGGCTCCTCGACCGCCATCGGCACGATGTACTCGCGATCGTTGACGACGAAGTTGAGGCCGAGCCCGAGCGGCAAGCCAAAAGTCGAGACGACGTTCTCGCTCATCCGCTCCGCCTCGTCGAACGACAGCCCGCCGTCGCCCGTCAGGAACGCGACCGACGCCGGGCCGAGCGGCACCAGCTCGCGCAGCTTGCGCAGCCGCTCTCCACGCGACAGCCGCGAGAAGCCCGACGCGCGCGACCGCACCCTCCTCACCGCTTGTTTCATGAGCACCCTCCGATGAGCGCGACGTCGTCTGGCGCGATCGCCTGCGGCCCGTCCGACAGCGCGACCGCCGGATCGTCGTGCACCTCGACCATCACGCCCGCCGCGCCGCACGCCAGCGCCGCCCGCGCGAGCGGCACCACGAGATCGCGCCGCCCCGTCGCGTGCGACGGATCGACGATCACCGGCAACCGATGCACGTTCGCGAGCAGCGCGACCGCCGAGAGATCGAGCAGGTTGCGCGTCTCGGGATCGAACCCGCGGATCCCCCGCTCGCACAGCGCGACGCCCGTCGCCCCCGCCGCGAGCAGGTGCTCGGCCGCGAGCAGCCACTCGTCGATCGTCGCCGCCGCGCCGCGCTTCAGGAGCACCGGCATGCGAGCGCGCCCGACCGCGCGTAGCAGCGCGAACGCCGCCATGTTGCGCGATCCGACCTGCAACAGATCGGCCTTCGCGGCGACCGCGTCGACGTCTGCCTCGCTCAGCACCTCGGTGACGACCTTCATCCCGTGGGCGTCGGCGGCGTCGCGCAGCCACCCGAGCGCGATCTCCCCGTGGCCACGGAACGAGTAAGGCGACGTGCGAGGTTTGTGCGCGCCCCCCCGCAGCACGGCGACCCCGCGCGTCGACAGCGCGGCGGCGAGCGCGTGGATGCGCGCCTCCGACTCGACCGCGCAGGGGCCGGCCATCAGCACGGGCGTCGCGCCGCCGATGCGCAGCGCGCCCACCGCGACCGCCGGGCCCGCCGCGTCGAGCAGCGGGTGGCTCGAGGTGGGCGTCGAGACCGCGGCGACGCCGGGGATCTCGCGCAGCCGCGCGGCGTCGACGGCGGCGCCGTGCGCGGCGAGCACGAGCAGCTGCGCGCCGGGCGTCTCCTCGACGCGCGCGACCCACTGCCCGTGCGCCGCGAGCGCCTGCGTCACGCGCTTGACGTCGGCGCGATCGTGGACCGAGACGATCATCGCTCACGCCCTCCTGTGCGTCAGCGCGGTCACGACCGACGCGAGCGCGCGCCGCCCGTCGGAGTCGGTGAGCACGTCGAGGTGCTGCCGCGCCTCGGCCGCGCGCGCCTCGGCGAACTCGACGCTCAGCTCGAGCGCCCCGGTCGCCGCGATGTCCGCCGCCAGCCGCGAGGCCGTCGCCTCATCGAGCCCCTCGGGGCGCAGCAGCGCGTCGCCCAGCCGAGCGCCGATCGTCGCGTCGACGCGCATCGCCGCGAGCAGCGGGTACGTCGCCTTGCCCTCGCGGAGATCGGCGAGCGTGGCCTTGCCCACGAGCTCGGGGTCGCCCGAGTAGTCGAGCACGTCGTCGATCACCTGGAACGCGAGCCCCAGCTGCTCGCCGAACGCACCGAGTCCGCGCGCCACCTCGTCGTCGGCGCCGCCCGCGCGCGCGCCCGCCGCCAGCGCGAACCTGAACAGGCTCGCGGTCTTGCCGCGCACGATTCGAAGGTACGTCTCCATCGACGACTGGAGCTTGCCCCGCTGCTCGAGCTGGAGCGCCTCGCCCTCGAGCATCTCGCGCAAGAGCGCCAGCAGCGCCGGCAGCTCCCGCGGCGCCACGGCCGCGATCCGCGCGAGCGCGTCGACCAGCAGATAGTCCCCCGCGAACACCGACGCCGCGTTGCCATACAGCACGCGCGCGGCCGGCGCGCCCCGCCGCACGTCGCCCACGTCGACCACGTCGTCGTGCAGCAGGGTCGCCGCGTGGACCAGCTCGACCGCGACCGCGACGGCGCGCGCCGCGTCGGTGATCGCGCCGCCCGCCCGCGCCGCCAGGAGCGCGCAGAGCGGACGGAGACGTTTGCCGCCGGTCGCGATCAGGTGCCGCGCGCTCCGGTGGAGCGGCGTCTCGTCGAGCGGCATCCGCCGCAGCTCGGCCTCGACCGTCGCCAGCCCGTCGCCCAGAAAGCGGCTCAGCTCGCCGATCTTCGCGCCGACGTCGACCGCGTCGTGGCGCGCGGCGGTGCGGCCCAGCCGCTCCATGAAGGGTGTCTGCTCCGTTTCCATTCCTCACCGCCTCGCAGCCGCGATGGGCCGCACCTTCGCCAGCACGTCCCGGTACGCCGAGAAATCGAGGATCCCCGACGACACGAGCGCGTCGAGCACCCGCTCACCCACGCCCGCGAGCGTGAGCAGGTGCATCAGGCGCTCCTTGCGCGCCCGCGTCTCCGCGCCCTGCGGCGCTCGCGCCAGCAGCTCGCGCGCCCGCTCGAGCCGCGCCTTCACCTCGGAGGCGAGGTGGCGCTCGCGCTCACGCAGCACCTTCGTGATCATCTTCCAGAGGTCCGTCTCGGCCACGAAGAACTCGCGCCGCTCGCCCGGCAGCCACACGCGCCGCACCACCCCCCAGCGCTGCAGCTCGGTCAGCGTCGTGCTCACGGAGCCCGCGCTCATCGACAGGCGCTCGCCCACGTCGCCGGCCGCCATCGGCTCGCCCGTCAGGTACAGCACCGTCCACACCCGCCCGAGCGCCTTGCGAAAGCCCCAGTACTCGATCACCTCACCGACGGCGTCGGCGGCGACGAGCTCGGACTCGAGGTGCGCGGGGTGCGTCATGAAGTTTCAGAACCTTCTGAAAGTTCTTGTTAGTGGCCGTCGGGGGCGCTCGTCAAGGCCCCGCCCCGCGGTGACAGGAGCGTGACCGAACGATGACCCCCGCGTCGGCGTCCCTCCCGCAGCCTGGGGGCTCTCCATGCGCGCGCGCCCAGGCCCGGCCCAGCTCTTCAACTACGCGGGGATCCTCGCGATCCACGTCTTCACGGTGTGGGGGCTGTCGCGCGCGTTCACGTGGAGGCACGTCGCGCTCGCGGCGTTCGCCTACTTCGTGCGGATGTTCGCGGTGACGGGCGCGTACCACCGCTACTTCGCGCACCGCGGCTACAAGACCTCGCGCGCGTTCCAGCTCTTGCTCGCGCTGCTCGGCACGGCGGCGACGCAGAAGGGCCCGCTCTGGTGGGCGTCGACGCACCGGCACCACCACAAGCACTCCGACCAGCCCGACGATCCGCACAGCCCCAGGCTGAAGGGCTTCTGGGAGGCGCACATGGGCTGGTGGATGCGCCGTGAGCACGAGGCGACGCGCTGGGAGCTCGTGCCCGACTTCGCCAAGTTCGACGAGCTGCGCTGGGTGGACCGCTATCACTGGGCGGGCCTCGCGGCGTTCATGGCCGCGATGGTGTGGGCGGGCGCGTGGCTCGGCATCGGCAAGCTCGACGGCTACATCTGGGGCTACGTGATCAGCACGTGCGCGCTGCTGCACGGCACCTTCACCATCAACTCGCTCGCGCACGTGTTCGGCTCGCGCCGCTACGCGACCCGGGACACGAGCCGCAACAACCTCTGGCTCGCGCTCATCACGATGGGCGAAGGCTGGCACAACAACCACCACCACTACGCGGCGTCCGCGCGGCAGGGCTTCTTCTGGTGGGAGATCGACCTCACCTACTACGTGCTCAAGGTGCTCTCGTGGCTCGGGCTCGTGTGGGACCTCAGGCAGCCCCCGGCCCGCGTGCTCGCCGAGGGGCGCGCGGCGCGCGGTCGGGAGGCCCCGCTGCCGGCCGAGTAGCCCTTGACGCGCGTCACCCGGGTGGCCATCTACCTTGTCCAACATGGCCAGCAAGAACGTCATCGAGGTCAACGAACTCAACTTCGACGCCGAGGTCCTCGCCTCGAAGGAGCCCGTGCTCGTCGATTTCACCGCGACGTGGTGCGCCCCCTGCAAGATGCTCGCGCCGATCGTCGATCAGTACGCCGACGAGGTGGTCGGCAAGGTCAAGGTGGCCAAGCTCGACATCGACCAGGCGCGGGGCATCTCGGCCAAGTTCGGCGTCCAGGCGGTCCCGACGCTGATGGTGTTCCAGGGCGGTCAGCGCGCGCGCCAGCACACCGGCGTGATGCGCAAGGACCAGCTCGCGCGGTGGGTCGCCGGCGAGGACTGACCGGCCGCCTCGCGCGACTCTTGCCGAAAGGCGCGGCAAAGCTGGTAGGGTTGTCGCGTCCCGGTGGATCTTCGTCCAGGCACGCTCGTCGCGGGAAAGTACGAGATCACGGGCCCTCTCGGGCGCGGCGGGATGGGCGAGCTGTTCAAGGCGCGCGACACCCGCACCGAGCGACGGGTCGCGCTGAAGCTGCTGCGCCCGGACAACAAGCACCGCGCCGACGCGATCGAGCGCTTCCGCCGCGAGGCGCGCGCCGCCGGCATGATCAACAGCGATCACGTCACGCAGGTGCTCGGCGTCGAGGACGATCCCAAGCTGGGGATCGCGATCGCGTTCGAGCTGCTCGAGGGCGAGAGCCTGCTCGAGCGGCTGCGAAAGGCGGGCCCGATGTCGCCCGAGACGATCCACCCGCTCGTCTCGCAGGCGCTCCGCGGCCTCGCCGACGCGCACGCGGTCGGGATCATCCACCGAGATCTGAAGCCGTCCAACGTGTTCCTCGAGCGGCGGGGCGACGAGGACCGCATCAAGATCCTCGATTTCGGCATCTCCAAGCTCCCGAAGACGATCGCGAAGACCACGCTGACCGAGCCGGGACAATCGCTGGGCTCGTTCATGTTCATGCCGCCCGAGCAGATCCAGCGCGCGGAGGCGGTCGACCACCGCGCGGACATCTACGCGATGGGGTCGCTCGTGTTCCAGGCGATGACGGGCCACCTGCCCTACAGCGCCCGCAACATGGTCGAGCTCGTGCAGATGAAGGTCTCGAAGCCCCCGCGCACGATGGCGCACGCCGCCAACAGGGCCTTTCCGCCCGAGCTCGAGGCGTGGGTCGCGCGGTGCCTGGCGCTTTCCCCCGACGCGCGGTTCCAGTCGGCGAAGGAGGCGAGAGACGCCTGGAGCGTGGTGCTCCCCGCGCCCGCCGCGCCGCCGCCCGCCCCACGCCGATCGGCGCCCGTCGGCCTCGGCTCGACGGCCATCCTCGCGCCACCCTCGACGATGGGCGCGCCGTCCGCGGGCGCGCCGCCGCCCTTCCCCCAGCCCCAGCCGGGCTACGCGCCTCCGGCCGCGTCTCAGCGCTCCCCCGCCGCCTACGCGCCGACCGCTGCGATGCCGCAATATATCCCTCCAGCGCCCGCGCACTCCCAGGTCCACGCCCCGCCGCAGTACCAGGCGCAGCCCTACGCTCAGCAACAGCAGCCGTCCCCGCAACATCAGGCGCAGCAGCAGTACCAGCAGCACCAGCAGCAGCAAGCCTACTACCAGGCGGCGCCGGCCCCCCTGGATGCGTCGCGGAGCGCGGCTCAGGGGTATGACCAACCCTTCCACCAACCGAGTCCCTCGGGAGGGTTCCCCGGCGTCGGCGGCCACCCGCCGCACCCAGGTCAGAGCTCGCCGTCCTATGTCGCGCAGCGGGGGCCGCAGAGCGCGCCGGGACTCGTGGCCGCACCCCCGTCGAGCGGCGCACGCGGGCACGTCGGCGAGGTCGGCGTGGCGCCCGGCCCGACCCGCTCGCGGAGGCGTGGGCCGTCCCCCGCGCTCCTGGTCGTCGCGGCGATCATGGTCGTGCTCGCGCTGGCCGTCCTCGTCGGCGTCGGGCTGACGGTCGCTGGCGTGTGGAGCCCAGGCCGCTTATCGGGCGCGCGAGGCTTTGTCGTGCGGTATGCTCCGCCGCGCATGCGCGCACGCCGGGCCCTCGCCCTCGCCACGCTGACCCTCGCCGCGTCGTCGCTCTCGCTCGGTGCCGACGAGGACGACGAGAAAAAGAAGGCGATGGCGACCGATCTCTTCGACCACGGCGTCAAGCTGATGGCCGCCAACAAATGCGACGACGCGGCGCCGCCCGACGCGGGTCGCGCGGGGTGTCAGGAGGCGCTCGACTACTTCATCAAGGCGACCCGCGCGTGGCCGAAGGCGCTCGGCGCGCACCGCAACGCCGCGTTCGTCGCGCGCGGGCTCGGCAAGGTCGCGACGGCCGCTCGCAGCTTCCGCGAGGTCGCGCGCCGCGCGCCGCTCGAGCAGAGCGAGTCCCGCCGTCGCTGGGCCGAGCCCGCCGTCAAGGAAGCCGAAGCGCTCGAACCTCGCATTCCACACGTCACGGTTCGAGTCGGTGAGCCCACGCCGCCCGAGCTGGTGCTGACGATCGACGGCGAGCCCTACGACGCGACGCTGCTCGCGACGGCGATCTCGCTCGATCCAGGCCCGCACCAGATCACCGCCGAGGCCCCCGGATACAACAAGGCCGAGCGCAAGTTCGAGCTCGTCGAGCGCCAGTCGCTCGACGTGACGCTCGCGCTCGAGGCGCTCCCGAGGGCGCCCGCTCCGCTCGATTCCGCCGCGACCTCGGCCGCCCCTCCGCCTCCGCCCCCACCGCGCGACACGACGGCGCCGATGCTGGTGACGATCGGCGGTGGCGTGCTGGTCGGCGTGGGCCTCGCGTTCGGTGCGATGGCCAAGAGCGCGAAGGATTCCTGCAAGAACGACGTCTGCAAGAGCCAGTCGGACATCGACAAGGCGCGCTCACGCGCGACGCTCTCCACGGCGTTCTCGGCCGTCGGGCTCGTGACCGCGGCCGGTGGCGCCGCGTGGTGGGCGTTCGGGGGCAGCGGCGGCGAGGCGAGCGCGCGGCGCGGCGCGGTCGTCCCCGTCGTCGCGCGCGACGGCGTCGGGGTCGCGTTCGGGAGGGCGTTCTGATGCGTCGCCTGTCGTGGGTCGCGTGGGCCTCCGTCTCGGCGCTCGCCGGGTGCGCGTCGCTGCTCAGCATCGACGACCTCAAGGTCGAGGCGAACACCTCGACGGCCAGCGGCGCGGCCGGCGTCGCGGGCAGCGGCGGCCTCTCCGGCCAGGGCGGCGCCGACGTCGCGGGCGCGGGTGGCGCAGGGACCGGCGGACTGGGCGGCGCAGGCACGGGAGGCGCGGGCGCAGGTGGCGCAGGTGGCGCAGGTGGCGCAGGCGCCGGGGGTGCAGGCGCGGGCGGCGCGGCGGGCGAGGCGCTCGCCGTCCCGCCGAAGCGCCCCGTCGGCAACCCGGTCCCCTCCGGCGGAAAGCGCCTCGTCTTCGCGGTGCGCAGCTTCTGGCTCGGCCTCAGCGATCCCGCGACTCACGTCGCCGATCCCGAGGCGTGGCGAAAGTACGGCTTCGACTTCGACGGCAAGTGTACGACGCTCGAGCAATCCAAGGCCGACACCTCCGGCGTTTGCCAGCGCGTGGCCGGCTCGCCGCCGCAGGTGCACGTCGACGGTGATGGCTGCCGTGACAACAACTTCGGGAGCATCCTGGTGTCGGCCGTCGCGCTCGCACAGACCGATCTCGAGTCCAACCTCAACGCCAGCCTCGAGAAGGGCGGCTCGACGATGCTCCTCGTGATCGACGACGTCGATCCCGGCACCGCCGATGACCCTTACGCCCCAGGCAAGCTCTATGTCGCCACCGACGCGACGACGGTCAACTGGGACGGCTCCGACCTGCGCGACATCGACGCCAACACGGTGGTGTCGGGAGACCTGCAGAAGCCCAGGAACGAGTTCAAGGCCGGGTACATCAAGGACAACGTGTGGGTCTCGGGTGAGCACAACGACACACCGGCGACGCTGATCTTCCCGGTCTCTGGCGATCCCGTCGCGCTCGAGGCGACGACCCTGGTGCTGACGCTCGAGCTCGATCCGACTCGTGAACAGGTGCTTCATTCGGATCTGGGCGCTGTGCTCAATATCGAGAAGTTCATCAAATCAGTCTCGCCGAGCCTCGCCAAGTCCGCGGGCTGTGGCACGTTCAAGTTCTACATAGACATCATCTCCAAGACGCCCGACCTCTTCGACGTCCGGCCTGGATTCAGCGATCCGACCAAACCGTGCAACGCGCTGTCTCTTGGCGGGAAGCTCGATTGGCTGCCAGTGAAGGCGCCGACCAAGGTCGTGACCATCCCGCCCGAGCCGCCGGTCTGCGACGGCGGGATCTTATCGATGGCGCACACGGTCATCGACCCGCCGGCGCCGCAGCCACCGTACGGACCTCCCCCCGCGCAGGGTGGATACGGCCCGCCCCCGCAGCAAGCCTACGGGCCGCCTCCGCAACGACCGTACGGACCTCCTCCCGCGCAAGGCGGCCACGCGCCGCCTGCGCAGCAGCCGCCTCGGCGTCCCCTCCCGAAGCGCGCGCTCGCGATCGTCGGCGCGAGCGTCGCGGCGCTGCTGGTCGCCGCCGTCGCGATCTACTTCGCGGTGTTTCACTACACGCCGGTCGCGCTGCAGCACGTGCCGCCCGGCACGACCGTGGCCGTGCGCGTCGACCTCGTCGACATCGCGACCTACGCGCCGGTGCGTCGGCACCTCGTGCCGCTGGTCGACGAGCCGGTCGAGGGCACGACGCCGACCCAGCGCTCGCGCAGCGACAGGCTCGCCGAGGCGGTCGGCTTCTCGCCGTCGCGCGATCTTCGCGAGGTGGTCGCGTGCTTCCTCGGGAGCGAGGACAGCTTCGTCATCCTGATCGGCGGCAACATCCCCAAGGGCAAGCTCGTGCCGGGCGTGCTGAAGGTCTCCGCGGAGGAGGGCAACCCGACGTTCGTCGACGCGGGCGGCGGCGTCGCGAAGGCCCAGTACGGCGGCCTGTTCGTGGGGCAGGCCGACGACGGCACGGCGATCGTCGCGACCGACGAGGCGTCGCTGCGCGCGTCGCTCGGCGTCACGGGCGAGAGCGCGACGCTCGGCCTCTCCTCGGAGCGCAGCGTGTCGTACGCGGCGCGCGCGAAGCTCTGGTCCGACATCGAGAAGAGCACGTACGCGTCGATGCTCGGCAGCCTGAAGGGCCTGACGGCGCTCGACTCGGTCAACGGCTACGTGCTGCTCGGGAACGCGCCGCGGATCGAGAGCCAGGTGCGCGTGGCGCCGGGCCACAGCCCCGAGGACGCGAAGGCGACGCTCTACCGCGTGTTCACGGATCTGCGGCGCGTCTCCGAGCTGCGCCGCAAGCTCACCGGTTCGTCACAGGACTTCGCCGGCGAGGAGCAGGCGCTCGCGCAGTCCGGCATCGAGACCAAGGGCCCCGACGTGCTGCGCGTCAGCACTCCCTGGCCCTACGAGGGGCTCGATCGCGGCGCCCAGAACCTCGCTCAGAAGATCCGCCGCGCGCGCGCGGCCCTGTCGAAGCCGCCCGAGCCGCCGTCGACCATCAAGCTCCCCGGCGGCATCACCCTGCCGATTCCGGGGCTCGGCCTGTGACGAGAGAGGCGTGACGCGATGACCGAGAGACCCGAATTTCCCGAGCGATACATCAATCGACAGGAGGCTCGTCGGGTCTACGGGCCGCTCGCCGATCGCTTCGCTGCCGCATACTGGGAGCTCGATCCGCTCGCGGACGCGGCGGTCGACGAGCTGTCCGCCGAGGGCGGGGCGGGGCACGCCAAGCTCGATCGCGCGCTCGCCTCGGGCATCGACGCGGTCGACGACGCGGGGCCCCGGCTGCGGGCGTTCTTCGACGAGGTCGAGCGCACGCCGTCGTGGGTCGACTGGGATCGCGTCGAGCACGGCGCGCGCACGTATCAGCGCATCGGCCCTTCGGCGATGATGATCCTGTCGGCGTGGTCGCTGATGAACGGCTACCACTCGGCCCCCGCGGTCAAGCCGCTGATGTTCACGAAGCGGCTCGACGCGATGGCGCCGCGGCGCCTCGCCGAGACGAGCCGCTTCGTCACCGAGGTCGCGCAGACGGGCGGGATGCGCCGCGGCGCGCTCGGCTACTCGATCACGGTGCGCGTGCGCCTCGTTCACGCGATGGTGCGTCGCACGCTCCGTCGCAGCTCCGGGTGGCGAGGCGACGCGTGGGGCGAGCCGATCAACCAGGCCGACATGGTGGGGACGGTGATCGAGTTCTCGCTGCTCGTGCTCGAGGGCGCGCGCAAGATGGGCTTCCGCTTCACCGACCGCGAGGCGTCGGCCGTGATCCACCTCTGGCAGCTCGTGGGGCACCTCTCGGGCGTGAGCCCTTGGCTGATCGGCGAGCTCTCCCCCGAGCAGCGCGGCGTCGCGTTCGCGAAGCTGCTGTACATGGTGCAACCGGGGCCCGACGCTGACTCGCTCGCGCTCGCCGAGGCCCTGCGGCGCGTGCCGATGCAGATGGCGCACGATCCCTTGCGGCGCGCGCTCGCGCCGTGGGTCGCGCGGTACCACGACGGGCTCGTGCGAGCGTTCAACGGCGACGAGATCGCCGACGATCTGCGTGTGCCGCACGCCGCCTGGCGACACGCGATCTGGCCGACGCAGCTCGTGATCGGCGCGATGGAGCGCGTGCGGGAGCGCGTCCCTGGCGCGACCGCGCTCGCCTCGCGCGTCGGCAACCGCCTGGTGCGCGCGAGCGTCGACGAGATGCTCCGCGGGGTCGAGCCCGACTTCCGCCCGGCCGCGCGATAAGCCGACGCGCTCGACGAGGCCGGCCGCGCCCATGCCGCCGCCGATGCACATGCTGACGACGCCGTAGCGACCGCCGCGGCGCGCGAGCTCGTGGAGGATCGTCGCGGTGAGCTTGGCGCCGGTGCAGCCGAGCGGGTGCCCCAGCGCGATCGCGCCGCCGTTGACGTTGAGCTTGTCGTCGGGGACGCCGAGCTCGCGCTGGCAGTAGACCGACTGGCTGGCGAAGGCCTCGTTGACCTCGAACAGATCGATGTCGGCGATCGAGAGCCCCGTCTTCTTCAGCAGGCGGCGGATCGCCGGCACCGGCCCGACGCCCATGATCGAGGGATCGACGCCCGCCGTGACGAACGTGCGGAACGCTCCGAGCGATTTCAGGCCCAGCGCGTCGGCCCTCTCTCTCGTCATCAGCAGCGCGGCCGCCGCGCCGTCGGACAGCGGCGAGCTGTTGCCCGGCGTGACCGAGCCGTTGACCGCGAACGAGGGCTTCAGCTGCGCGAGCGCCTCGGCCGTCGTGTCGCCGCGGACCAGCTCGTCGCGACGGAACTCGAAGGGCTGGCGCGCGCCGTCGGGGTAGCGGATGCCCGACACGGGCACGATCTCGGCGTCGAAGCGGCCCGCGGCCTGCGCCGCGGCGGCCTTCTGGTGGCTGCGCAGCGCGAACGCGTCCTGCGCCTCGCGCGACACCTCGAACCTCTTCGCGACGTTCTCCGAGGTGATGCCCATCGGCGTGTAGACGGCGGGGAAGCGCTCCATCGCCTCGGGCGACGCCGACAGCTTGTTTCCCGTCATCGGGACCATGCTCATCGACTCGACGCCGCCGGCGATGACGACGTCGTTCCACTCGGCGGCGATCGACGCGGCGCCGAGCGCGATCGCCTGCAGCCCGCTCGAGCAGAAGCGGTTGATGGTCATCGCGGCGGCCTCTTCGGGGAGGCCGCCGAGGAAGCCGGCGACGCGCGCGATGTTGAGCCCCTGCTCGCCCTCGGGCATCGCGCAGCCGAGCACGAGGTCTTCGATGTCGGCGGGCTTGACCGAGGGGACCCGCGCGAGCAGGCCGCGGATGACCTCGCCGGCCAGCTCGTCGGGGCGCCGCTGCGCGAGCGAGCCCTTGTGTGCACGACCGACCGCGGACCTGACGGCTTCGACGATGACGACGTCTCTCATGGTGGCGGCGATGTGGATCGGTTCTCCCTCCGCGCCAAGGGGCGACGGGTCAGGCGCCGACGGTCGCGGGCTCGATCGCGGGGGCGCGCTCGCGAACTCGTCGCGCGGGCGTGAACTCCATCACGCCGTCGTCGACCTCGCCGCGGCGCAGGCGCAGGACGTCGACGAGGTAGTTCATCCCGAGCTTCCAGGGCCACTTGCTGCCCTGCTTCGGGAGCCCCTCGAGCGAGCGCTTCACGTAGCCCGCGCCGAAGTCGAGGAGCGGCGCGCGCTTCATCGATCGATCTCGGTTGCGCGCGACGCACATGTCCTGCCCGTGCTCGTCCATGTGGTTGAGCAGGCGGCAGACGTACTCGGCGACCAGATCCGCCTTCAGCGTCCAGCTCGAGTTGGTGTAGCCGATCGTGAAGGCCGAGTTGGGGACGTCGGAGAGCATCATGCCCTTGTACGTGAGGCGCTCGGCCAGCTCGACGCGCTCGCCGTCGACGAACAGCTCGGCGCCGCCCATCATCTGCAGCGTGAAGCCTGTCGCGGTCACGATGATGTCGGCTTCGAGCGTCTGCCCCGAGGTGAGCTTCAGCCCCGTCTCGGTGAACGTCTCGATCGTGTCGGTGACGATCGACACCTTGCCTCCGCGGATCGCCTTGAAGAGATCGCCGTCGGGCACCGCGCAGAGGCGCTGGTCCCACGGATCGTAGCGGGGCTTGAAATGCACGTCGAAATCGTAGCCCTTCGGCAGCTGCCGCTCGGCCGCCGCGCGCAGGAGCTTGCGCACGAGCCCCGGGCGTCGCTGGCTCAGCTCGTAGAGGCCGGCGTTGAGCGCGACGTTCTTCCAGCGGGTGATCGTGTACGCGACGTCGTCGGGCAGCGCGCGGCGCAGCACCTTGGCGATCGGGTCCTCACCCGGCACGGAGATGATGTAGGTCGGGGAGCGCTGCAGCATGGTCACGTGCGCGGCCTCGTCGGCCATCGACGGCACCAGCGTCACCGCGGTCGCGCCGCTGCCGATCACGACCACACGCTTGCCGCGATAGTCGAGCTGCTCGGGCCAGTGCTGAGGGTGCAACAGCGTGCCGGTGAACCGCTTCATCCCGGGGAAATCGGGCGTGAAACCCGCTTCGTAGCGGTAGTAGCCGCTGCAGTTGTAGACGAAGCTGGCGGTGAACTGCACGGCCTCGCCGGTGTCGACGCGCACGGCGTCCACCGTCCACCGCCGCGCATCGCTCGACCACGACGCGCGCACGACCTTGTGGTGAAACCGGATCTTCGCGTCGATGCCGGCCTCGCGCGCCGTCTCGCGGACGTACTCGAGGATCGCCGGGCCGTCCGCGAGCGAGCGGTCGCTCTTCCACGGGCGGAAGCGGTACCCGAGCGTGTACATGTCCGAGTCGGAGCGGATGCCCGGATAACGAAAGAGGTCCCACGTGCCGCCGATGCAATCGCGCGCCTCGAGCAGCACCAGCCGCTTCGACGGACACTTCGCCTGGAGCTCGTGCGCGGCGCCGATGCCGGACAAACCAGCCCCGACGATCAGGACGTCGACGTGTTCGATGGTCATGCGGATCTCCCTTTCGCGGCCGCACGGTATCAGCAACTGACTCAAAGTCAATTGCGCGCGCCCGGTCGATCCGCGCGCGGGCACGCTCTGACGCCGGTCGATCGCCTCCAGAGCCCGCGCGCGTCGCGCCCGGCTCCGACGGTCTCGCGAAGCGCCTCGCGCTCAGCGCTCGAGCTCGACCAGGATCTCCCGCGCGCTCTTCCCCGCGAAGCGCGCGCGCGCGTGCTCGCTCGTCGAGAACGAGCGCGGCAGCATGCGGTCGACGTACAGCGCGCCGTCGAGGTGGTCGAGCTCGTGCTGCAGGATCCGCGCGGGCCAGCCCGCGACGCGCCACGTGACGGGCGCGCCCTCGACGTCACGCGCCTCGACCTCGACCTCGTTCGCGCGGGCGACGAGCGCCGTCCAGCCTCTCACGCTGAGGCAGCCCTCGAAGAAGGTCTGCGGCGTCGCGTCGATGACCCGCAGCCGTGGGTTGACGAGGACCCGCACGGAGAACGCGACCCGCGCGCGCTCGCGTCGCTCGGCGTCGGTGAGCTTGCCCATCAGCTCGGGGCGGTCCTCGAGCACGATCACGCGCTTGCCGACGCCGAGCTGCGGCGCGGCGAGCCCGACGCCTGGAGCCGCCCGCATCGCGTCGATCATGCGCGCGGCGAGCGCGCGCAGCTCGGGCGTGCCGAAGTCGCCCTCGGGCACCTCGACCGCGCGCGCGCGGAGCACGGCCTCGCCGCCTTGTACGATCGCCAGCGCGCCTGCATCGACCGGCGCGGGGGCGCGGCGTCCGGCGTCGCACGCCGGGAGCGTCACCGCGACGCCCAGCGCGGCCAGCGAGCCGACGCGGCTCATGGCTTGCCGGAGGAGGAGAGGAACCCGAGCGTCAAGCGCAGGCGAGACGCGGTACCAACAGTGTTTCCCATCGTGGTCCATGTGCCGAGATCGCCGTCGATGCACCTGGACACGTCGGCGGGGACCGCGTTGTCACCGAGCGCGACGAAGCTCGCGACATAGTTGCCGAACTCCTGCGAACCCGCCGCGTAGTCGAGGCTGATCTCGGCGAGGTTGAGGCCGCCTCCCGCGGGCAGCGCGGCCGGGAAGACGCCCGAGATGGTCAGGTACGCGCCGTCGACGTCGAAGCCGCCGTCCTTGTCCGAATAGTAGACGTCATAGAACTCGATCGACGTGCCCGTGATGTCCTGATTTCCAGCTCCGAGCGGGTCGGGGAGCTTCTTCGAGAGCTCGGGGCCGTTGACGAGGAATTTGTACGACTGGGTGGCGCCGGTCGTCTCGTAGAAGGTGATCGACTCGAGGCCGGGGATCTTGCGCACGGGCACCTGCGGCGCGCTCCCGGCCGCGCCTGCCTGTCCCGCGCTGCTCGCGCCTGCCTGTCCCGCGCTGGTCGCGCCCGCCTGTCCCGCGCTGGTCGCGCCTGCCTGTCCCGCGCTGGTCGCGCCCGCCTGTCCCGCGCTGGTCGCGCCCGCCTGTCCCGCGCTGCTCGCGCCTGCCTGTCCCGCGCTGCTCGCGCCTGCCTGTCCCGCGCTGCTCGCGCCTGCCTGTCCCGCGCTGCTCGCGCCTGCCTGTCCCGCGCTGGTCGCGCCTGCCTGTCCCGCGCTTGCTGCAGCGCCCGCTTGCCCTGCGTTGCTCGCGCCCGCCTTGCCGCCGGTCGCGTTGCCAGCCTGGCCAGCGGCGCCCCCCGCGCTCTTCTGGCCGCCCGCGCCCTCGTTCGTCGCGGAGTCGTCGCTGCTGGAGCCGCCCCCGCAGGCGAGGAGCGCGAGGCACAGCGGGAGCGAGCGCGTGATGGCAGCGGACGGCATCGCCGCATCCTACAGTGACTCTTGCGATCTCGTCGTGGTTGCCAGCGCGCGGGCGAAGGTGGCAAAAGGAGGGATGCCCTCGCCGCAAGCTCTCCGCCTCGCTCCGCTCTTCGCGCTCGCGCTGGCCGCCTGCTCGACCGCTGGCAGCGGCGTCGACGACACCCCGGTCGAGGGAGAAGAGGGCGCCGCGGGCACGTCGGCCGCGGGCTCGGGCGGCGCGGCAGCGGCCGGAAAATCGGGGGCCTCGAGCGTGGCGGGCAACGCCGCCGGCGGCTCGGCGGGCGCGGCCGGCGCCTCGGCGGGCAACGCCGCTGGCGGCTCGGCGGGCGCGGGCGGCGGCGCGGCGGGCGCGAGCGGCGGCTCGGCGGGCGCGAGCGGCGGCGTCGCAGGTGGCGCCGGGGGGAAGGCCGGAGGCGCCTGCGACGACGACGGGCCGGAGCCAAACGACAGCGAGGCGCTGGCGAGCCCGGCGTGCGGCGCTCCGTGCGAGATCGGCGACAAGGACACCGATGGCTCGGCCGCGTACGGAGGCTCGCACAAATCGATCTCTGGCACGGCGGTCCCGGGCGACACGGACTACTTCGTGTTTCACGGCAAGGACGCGCTCGGCAACCAGGTCGACCCCTCCGCCAAGACCGGGCAGTCGGGGTTTCGGTTGTGTGTGTTCACGTCGTGCAGCACCGGCACGACCGACAGCTTCAAGTGTACCGCTGGGACGCAGGTGACGAGCCCGGGCGGCCTCGACGGCTGCTGCGCGACGGCCCCGGCCGAGGTCCGCTCGGACCATGACTGCAAGGGCAGCCTGACCGACGACGACTCGGCGGAGGTGCTGATCCGGATCGATCAGGCCAACGCTTGTGTCGACTACCTCGTCGACTTTCATTTCTGAGCGCTCGCCGAGCCGGTCAGGGCAACCCAGTGCCCGGGGGGTTCTTCTTGCACCAGTCGACGCCGGCCTGCGACACCGGCGCCAGGAGCGCGCCCGCCGGCGGGAACGGGAAGCTCACCTTGGAGAAGTCGAACATGTCGAGCAGCGGCCAGGCGTTGGCGTCTCGCGCGGTCAGCGCGGGCAGATCGAAGCGGTTCTGGATGAAGCGGGTGACGCTGGTGTGATCGGTCACCTGATGACTGACATAGCCGGGCTTCGTCCACGGTGAGACGACATACAGGGGCGTGCGGACCCCGAGGCGATCGAACTTGAAGTCCTTCGGGACCATGTCGTCGGGCTCGCACGCGGGCGGCGGCGGCACGTGGTCGTAGTAGCCGCCGTGCTCGTCGTACATCAAGAAGAACACCGACTTCTCCCACACCTTGGGGTTGGACCACAGCGTCTGGAGGGTCTTGGCGACCAGCGCCTGGCCCTGCTGCACGTTGGCTGGCGGGTGCTCGTCGTTCTGGCCGCCGCCCGAGAAGCTCGGATCGAGGATGACGAGGTTGGGCAGCTTGTCGGCGGCGACGTCCTTGGCGAAATCGCTCATGGGGCTGCCGTAATATTTGAGGTCCTGCTTCAGCACGAGGGCGAACGAGACGAGCCCGTCGCGGTAGATCTTCCAGCTGCGTTTGGCCTCGTCCATCTGGTTCAAGACGGTCTTGCCGACCACCCCGACGAACGGGACGATGTCGCCGAGATCTCCGGTCTTGGTGTTGCCCCACGAGGACGCGCCGTAGAAGTAGAAGCGGTTGGGCCAGGTCGGGCCGAGCAGCGAGCAGAAGTTGCGGTCCGAGATCGCGAACGTCTTGGCCAGCCAGTAGTAATAGGGCAGATCGGTCTGATCGTAGTAGCCGAGGGCGCGCTCGCCGCCAGGGTTGTTGGTGGCGAGGAAGCCGCTCATCATCCCGCTGTCGTACTGCAAGTGGACCCCGCTCCACTCGTGGTTGGTGTCCTTGATGCAGTAGCGACTCTCGTGAAAGCGCTTCACGAATTTGGGCGGGTTCTGCGTGGGATCGTAGTTGCCGTCGGCCTCGGTCGCGACGTCGACGTCCGTCACGCCGTAGCTCGGCAGCTTGGAGAGATAGTGGTCGAAGCTGCGGTTCTCGAGCATCAGCACGATCACGTGCTCGAACGGCAGCGCGTCACCGTGCGGCACCGCGGGGCCCACGCTCTCCGAGGTCAGATCTCCAGCCTGGTAGGCGCAGGCGAGGCGATCTGGCTGGTGCAAATCGAACAGACCGCCAGCCTGCCCGGAGGCGCCGCTCGAGCCCGCGACCCCTCCCGCTCCGGCCTGCCCCGCGCTCCCGGAGAGCCCGGCGGCGCCCGCCTTGCCAGCGGCGCTCGAGCCCGCGGCGCCCCCCCCGGCCACGCCCCCTCCGGCCACGCCTCCGTGCCCCGCCGAGCTCGCGCCCGCCTTGCCCGCCGCGCCTTCTTCGACGTCCGCGGGCGGCGCGTCGACCTCGGTCCCGCCGCCGCCGCACGCGATGAGCAGGCTCGTCAGCGCGAGCGAGGAGAGAGAGCGCCTGAGCATGATCTCGCAGGGTACGCGGCCCGACCGCGAGCGCAATCGTGACGCTCCGCCGTCAGACCGAGATCGAGCCCTTGCGGAAGTCGCTCGGCGCGAGCAGGACGTTGACGCAGACGGGCTTGCCGCTCCTGGCGATGCGCTTGGCCTCGTCGAGCACCTCGCCGATCTTGGCCTCGTCGTCGAGCAAGAGCCCCACGCCTCCGTAGCCTTCGGCGACCTTCTCGTAGCTGGTGTCGCGCAGCACCGTGCCCACGGGATCGCCGAGCAGCTCGGTCTGATCGCGGGCGATCTGCGCCCAGAGCGCGTCGGTGCCGATGAGCGCGATCGGCGCGAGGCCGTGCCGCACGAAGGTGTCGAACTCGGAGAGCGAGTAAGCGCTCGAGCCGTCGCCCCAGAGGATCCACACCTCGCGGCCCTCGGTGCAGACCGCCGCGCCCGCCGCGAACCCGCCGCCCACGCCGAGCGTGCCGTACACGCCCGGATCGAGCCACCCGAGCGGCCCGCGCGGCCGCAGGATGTAGCTCGCGGTGCCGACGAAATCGCCGCCGTCGGCCACGAGGATCGCGTCGTCGGCGAGCCTCTTCTCGAGCTCGACGAAGAGCTTCAGCGGGCTCACGCGTCGCTCGGCCTTCCTGGAGGCGTCCTTCTCGATCTGCGCGTCGCGCGCGTCCTCGCGCTTCTGCAGCGCGGCGAGCCACGCGTCGCGGTCGGCGCCGCTCCACGCGCCCGCCTCGCGCGCGAGCTCGACGAGGAACTGGCCGGGGTGCAGCTTCACCGCGACGTCGGGGATGCGGTTCTTGCGGAGCGTCGCGGCGCTGAGGTTGACGCCGACCAGCGTGGCCGACTTGGGGATGCTCTGGCCGTATTTCAGGCGGAAATCGAACGGGAAGCCGCACACGATGACGAGGTCGGCCTCCTTGAGCGCCTTGCCGCGCTCGTGACGAAATTGGAGGTCGCTCTCCTTGCCGAGCAGGCCGCGCGCCATCCCGCCGAGGTACGTGGGCACGCCGAGCGCCCGCACCGCGTCGGCGATCCGCCCGGGCTGCGGCTCGTTGACGAGCGTCTGGCTGCCGAGCACGAGCAGCGGGCGCTTCGCGGTCTTCAGCGCGGCGGCGACGGCGCGCACCTTGTCGCCGGGCTCGCCCGGCACCGTGAGATCCATCACGCTCGGCAGCGCTGGCGGGCGGACGGGCACGTGCGGCTGCTCGAACTGCCGGTACAGGTGGGCCTTCAGGTAGAAGCGGAGCGCGTCGCCGAGCGGCCCCTTCATCGTGGCCTCGGCCAGGGTCCACTCTCGCACTGTCTCCTCGGGGTAGAGCAGATCGATCGGCACCTCGACGAACACCGGACCCGGCACGCCGCCCTGGGCGAGGTCCATCGCGCGCTCGACCGTGGGGCCGAGGCTCTTGAAGGTCGTGACGCGCGTCGCCCACTTGGTGATGGGCGCGAGGATGGAGAGCTGATCGATGTCCTGCAGCGAGCCGCGGCCGCGCAGCACGGTGGCCGTCGCGCCGCCGAAGAGCAGCACCGGCGACTCGGCCATCTGCGCGTTCTTGATCGCGGTGATCGTGTTGGTGACGCCGGGGCCGGCCGTCACGGCCGCGACGCCGACGTTGCCCGTCAGGCGCGCGGCGGCGTCGGCGGCGAAGACGGCGTTGACCTCCTCGCGCATGTCGACGACGTGGAGGCCGCGCTGCTTCGCGCCCACGAGGATCGGCGAGATGTGCCCGCCGCAGAGGGTGAAGACGTGTCGAACGCCGCGCCGCTGGAGGATCTCGCCGATGATGTCGCCGCCGTGCATGGCGCGGTCCTACTCGCTCTTCGGGCGCGACGCTCGCGTCGTATTGCGCTCGGTCGGCGGCCCCTCGGCGACGCCGTCGTGCGCCCGCGAGGCGAGGTGCGTCGTGAGCACCGAGCTCGATCCACCGTGTGCGTGCCCTACACGTACGACGCCGCCGCGAACGTCGTCTACGATGTCGTCACGAGCGCCACGTCCGTCGCCGCGCGATGGTCTTCACGACCACCGTGTTCGTGTTCGTGTTCGTAGGGGCGCAGCATGCTGCGCCCCTACCGCCATGGTCGCCGTGGTCGCCGTGTTCGCCGTGTTCGCCGTGTTCGTAC
>CAUJFL010000317.1 GCA_963169165.1 Myxococcota bacterium
GAAGCCCCGCTCGCGCCAGATTTTCCTCCGGCGGGCTGAAACAGGTTATCCTGGCTCGATCCGCCACAAGCAACAAAGTAAACAAGACTAACGGCCCCGAGAGCAGCAGCGACGCGACGCATGCGCAGAAGCAAGCACGGCCACGGTGGGCTGTCGACCCTGCTATGGTCGACCGGGTGAGGCGAGTGCGCGCGGAAGGTGTCGTCGCCGAGAGCCTGCTCGACCTTGTCGGCGGCACGCCGCTCTTGCGGCTCGCGCGGGTCTCGCCGCCGGGCAGGGGCGTCGTGTGGGCCAAGCTCGAGCTGCAGAGTCCGGGCGGCAGCATCAAGGATCGCGCGGCGCTGGCGATGGTCGAGGCCGCGGAGGCCAGCGGCGCGCTGACGCCGTCGGGCACCATCATCGAGGCGACGAGCGGCAACACCGGCATCAGCCTCGCCATGATCGCCGCGGTCAAAGGCTACCGCTGCGTCGTCGTGATGCCCGAGGACATGAGCCTCGAGCGCCGGTACATCCTGCGCGCCTATGGCGCCGAGGTGGTGCTGACGTCCTCGCTCGAGGGCATGCCCGGCGCGGTCGCGCGCGCGAAGGAGCTGCTGCGCGAGACCGAGGGCGCGTGGACGGCCGGGCAGTTCGACAACCCCGAGAACCCGCGCGCGCACGAGCGCACGACGGGCCTCGAGGTGCTCCGGCAGACCGGCGGCGAGCTCGACGCGTTCGTCGCGGGGGTCGGCACCGGCGGCACCCTGAGCGGCGTGGGCCGCGTGCTGCGAGAGCGCCTGCCAAAGCTACCGATCGTGGCCGTCGAACCGGCGGCGAGCGCGGTGCTGAGCGGAGGGCAGCCAGGCCTGCATGGTATCCAGGGGCTGGGGGCGGGGTTCGTGCCTCCAAACCTCGATCGCGCGCTCGTGACCCGCGTCATCACCGTCACCGATCTCGCCGCCGAGCGCATGGTCGAGCGGCTCGCCCGCGAAGAGGGGCTGCTGGTCGGGCCCAGCTCGGCGGCCAACGTCCACGCCGCCTGCGAGGTCGCGGCCGAGGTGGGCGGTCGCGTCGTGACCGTGCTCTGTGACTCGGGCGAGCGCTACCTGTTCTGAGCCATGAGCAAGCTGAGATCGAGGCTCGGCCGCATGGCGCCGCCTACCGCGCCGAGGCCCCCGAGCGACGGGGTCGCGGAGGATCGCGCCGACGCGCGCGGCCTCGACGCGCTCCGCGAGAAGATCGCGACGATCCTGGCGAAGGAGCCCGCGCCGAAGCGGCCCGTCGAGCCGTCCGCGTCGGCGCTGCCGTTCGTCAAGATCGAGACGCCGACGGGGCCGCTCTACCAGCGCATCGCGAGGTTCTCGTCGTCGCACCGCACCGGGCGCTTCGCGACCACCGACGCGCGGCACGCCGAGGCGCCGATGCTCGCGCTGCTGGGGCTCGATCCCGCGCTGGTGACGGCGGCGCCCGCCGATCTGCTGTACCTCGACACAGAGACGACCGGCCTCTCGGGCGGGACCGGCACCGTGCCGTTCTTGCTCGGGATGGCGCGCTTCGACGGCGCGACGCTCGTGCTCGAGCAGCTGCTGCTCCGCCAGCTCGGCGAGGAGGCGCCGATGCTCGAGCGGTTGCACGCCGAGATCGCGCAGGCGAGCGGGCTCGTCACCTACAACGGCAAGGCGTTCGATCTGCCGCTGCTGCGGACGCGGGTCGTGATGAACCGCGCCCCCGCGTTGCCCGAGCTGCCGCACCTCGATCTCGTGCACGTCGCGCGTCGGGTGCACGGCAAGCGCGTGCGGCCCTGCACGCTCACCGCCGTCGAGGCGTCCGTGCTCGGCTTCGAGCGCGTGGGCGACGTCCCGGGCGGTGAGGTCGTGTCGCGCTACCGGCATTTCTTGCGGACGGGCGACGACTCCGCGCTCCACGGCGTCGTCGAGCACAACGCGTGGGACGTGCTCGCGATGGTCGCGCTCGTGGGGCTCTACGGCGGGCCGCCCGAGGCGCTGCGCGGCGACGATCTCGCACAGATCGCGCGGACGGCGCTGCGCGCTGGCTCGAGCTCGACCGCCGCCCAGCTCGCCGATCTCGCCGTGTCGCGCGGGGGGGGACCCGCCGCGCTGCGGGAGCGCGCCGAGATCGCGCGCGCCCGCGGAGAGCGAGACCTCGCGGTCGCCGATCTCGAGGCGCTCCTCGACGAGGTCGACGATCCCTCCGCGCGGCTGTCCCTCGCGAAGCTCTACGAGCATCACTTGGGGCGGCCCGGCGCGGCGCTCGCGCTCGTCGAGCGAGGCACGGGTGAGGCCCATCAGGCCGACACCAAGCGGCGCGCGCGGCTCGCGCGAAAGCTCGGTCGACAGGGCGCGCTGCTCGAGGACGCGCCGCCCCCCCGCCGCCGCCGACGCTGAGCGCGCGTCGATCACCGCGCGGCGAGCGCGCGGAGGGCCTCGGCGAGCGCGCCAGCGTCCCGTCGCGTGATCGAGATCCCCGGGTCCGTGCGGGCCCACAGCGCGACGTCTCCGACGTCCGCCGCGACGACGGGGACGCCGAGCGCCCGCGCCTCGAGCACGGCGGTGGGGGCGGCGTCGAGCTCGGAGGGGTGAACGAGCGCGCGCGCGCCGCGGATGCACGCGAGCGCGTCGCGGCGCCCGAGCCGGCCGCTGAACGAGACCTCCGCGCCCGCGGCGAGCCGCCGCAACGATCGCTCCTCGGGGCCGTCCCCGACCACGACGAGCGGCACCCGCGCCTCGCGCGCGGCCGCGATCGCGAGGTCCACTCGCTTGGAGCGAACGAGGCGTCCGACGATCGCGATGTGACCTCCCGCGCGCGCCTCGCCTGCGTCCGCCACGTCGACCGCGGGGGCGCGCACGGTCGACACGCGCTCGACCGCGGCGCGCAGCGCGCCCCGCAGCCCCTCGAGCATCGACGCGCGCAGCGACCGCGCGACGAACGTCCACTCGGAGAGCCTCTCGACGAGCCTCGCCACCAGCGCTTCACGCGCGGCGCGGGGCAGCCCGAGCAGCAGCCGCACGTCACCGCCGTGGCTCGTCACGCGCCGCCGCGCGCCGCTGCACCCGAGCGTCATCGGCCACGCGCACGGCACCGCCCAGTGGGACACGACGAGCTCCGGTTTCACGTGAGCGAGCGCGAGCGCGCCGCGTCCGACGGCGGGCGCCGCGGCCAGCCACCGCCAGGGTCGCGCCCCGCCCCGCGCCACGGCGCCAGGCCACGCGAACAGCTGCTCACCGAAGAACGGATGCGCCGTCACCCCTGGATCGCGCGCGTAGGGCAGGGGAGCGACGACGTGGACGTCGTGACCTCGCCAGGCATCCGCCAGCGCCTCGGCCCGAACGAAATGCCCGCTGGGATCGTCGGGGTCACGCGGATACGACGTCGCGACGTGCGCGATCTTCAAGACAGCTCGTCGAGCGCGCGCTGCATGTCCGAGGGAGGCGGCGTCGTGAACGCGAGCGAAGCGCCGGTGATCGGGTGGACGAAGCCGAGCCGCGCCGCGTGCAGCGCCTGTCGGCCTAGCGCCTGGCCCAGCGCCCGCAGCGCGGCGTCGCGCGGTCGCGCGCCGTAGACGGGATCACCGAGCACTGGCGCCTGGGCGACCTCGGCGAGGTGCAGTCGGATCTGGTGGGTGCGCCCCGTCTCGAGCGTGCACTCGACGAGCGCCGCGCCCCGCGCGAGCGGACGGACGACGCGCACGTGCGTGACCGCGCGCTTGCCCGAAGCGAGCCGGGACGTGAAGCGCAGGCGGTCGGTCGGGTGGCGCCCGTGCGTCGTCGTGATCGTCCCGTCGCGCGGGACGCCGACGCAGATCGCGAGGTACGCGCGATCGATGTCGTGCGCGGCGAACAGCGCCGTCAGGCCCTCGCGCGCCGCCGCGGTCTTCGCGACGACCATCACGCCGCTCGTGCCCTTGTCGAGCCTGTGGACGATGCCGGGTCGGGTGTGATCGTCCCCGTCGAGCTCGAACCCCCCGCGCGCCAGGAGCCCGTTGACCAGCGTGCCGTCGGCGTGCCCCGCGGCCGGATGCACGACGAGGTGCGGCGGCTTGTCGAGCACGAGCAGGTGCGCGTCCTCGAACAGCGTATCGAACCTCACGCTCGGGTCAGGCGAGGCCTCGGTGACGGGAGGAGGCGGCGGCGTCACGACGAGCGCCTCGCCTCCGCGCAGCTTCTTCGCGCCCTCTGCCCGCCCGCCGTCGACGGTGACCGCGCCCGCGTCGATCCACCGCTGGGCCTCGGCGCGCGACAGGCCGCCGCCCCAGAGCGTCGCGAGCGCGCGGTCGAGCCGCTGGCCTCTCTGCGCGACGGGGACGACGATGCGGGTCACCCCGCGGCCGCTACCACATCTTCGACTTCAGGTGCCCCTTCGACTTGATCAAGATGTCGACGAGCGCGCGGTCGTAGAAGTTGCGCTGGTAGAGCTGCGGCGAGACCCGGCTCTTGTACAGCGCGCGCCCCTCCTCGATCTCCTCCGCGAGCGCCTCGAACAGGTTGTCCTGCTGCACGCCCTCGACGATCTTCTCGTCGTTGTAGAGCGACAGATCGCTCGCGATGGCGCGGGCCAGGCGTCGGGCGGCTTCTTCGGACTCGATCAGTGCCATGGGCGCGCAGTATCGCGGGCTTTCGGGCGTGCTGTCAAAAGGGGCTCAGGTGCCGCCGGTCGAGCCGCCCGACGACGAGCTAGAGGCGGGCGCGGACGAAGGCGCGGCGGGCGCGGACGACGGCGCGCTGCTCGGCGTGGAGGCCGCCGGCGTCGTGCTCGTCGAGGAGTCGGTCTTCTTCGCGGCGCCGCTGCTCGAGTACAGGTCCGAGTACCAGCCGCCGCCCTTCAGGATGAACGCCGCGCCGCCGGAGATCTGGCGCTTCGCCGTCTTCTGGGCGCACTTGGGGCAGGTGTCGATCGGCTCGGCGGTGATGCGCTGCTCCTCTTCCCAGACGTTTCCGCAAGCAGAACAGGCGTAGTCGTACGTCGGCATGTCTGCCGCGTCCCATCGTCATCGCGCGCGCCGACGTCAAGCCCCGCGTGGCTCACGCACGGTCGGCCGCTTGTGGTAGGAGCGTCGCCCGTGCGGCTCGCCAGACCTCTCGTCGTGCTCGGCGCCTTCTCGGCGTCGCCCCTCGCGTGGGCCCAGGAGCCCGCCCCCGCGAGCGCTGCCGCTCCCGCCGCCGCCTCGTCCGCCGCGCCGTCGGAGGCACCACCCGCAGACCTCGTCGCCGCGCCGGTGACGCCGCCCAAGAACGAGGGAGAGAACCCCTATTTCCCCGTGAACACGCGCCGTCGCTACGGCTTCACGCTGGGGCTGGCGGCGGGGGCGCACGTGACGCGCGCCGAGGGCAGCTCGCTCAAGTTCAGCGAGCGCGCGAACCCGACCTCCACGGGCGCCGCGCTCGGCTACGGGGAGTCGATCTGGCTCGGCGGAGTTTTCACCGACTGGTTCTCATTTCACCTCGGCATGTCGTTCGGGCGCGCGTCGACGGGCGACCACGCGATCAGCAGCACGGGCTTCCTCTTCGGCGTCGAGACCTGGCCGCTCTTCGCGCGCGGCGGCGTGTTCCGCGATCTCGGGTTCGGCGTCGACGTGGGCACCGGCTCCGCCGAGGTCCGCAGCAAGTCCCGCGACAAGCTCGAGGCCAACGGCGCGTCCGCGTCGATGATGCGCGCGAGCGTCTTCTGGGACGCCTTCTCCGCCTGGAAGCTCAACTTCGGGCCCTACGTGGCCTACGAGCGGCGCGACGCCGAGGTCTTCTCGCAAGACCTCCTCTGGCTGGGCGTGCGCACGGCGTTCTACGGCGTGAACCTCAAGTAGGCCACCGCGCGAGAGGTCGGCTATCGTCGCGCGCGAGATGAAGCGGATCCTCCTCGGCGCGCTCGCGGCGCTGTTCCTGGCGTCGCTGCCCGGCTGCCCGTCGAACATGTGCCTGCTCACCGTCAACGGGCAGTGCAAGATGTCGTCGTGCGGGAGCCGCGAGGTCTTTCACGACGCGCAGAAGCGCTGCGTGTGCGCGCGCGGTTACCTGCCGCTGGGGGGCCAGTGCCTGACGCAGCTCGAGGCCAACAAGCACTGCGGCAAGGGCGGCATGTTCACGGCCAACGGCTGCGCGCCGATCGCCTGCTCGCCCGGGTTCGTCGTCGATCTGGAGAACGACACCTGCGTGCCGAAGAGCGCGATCGATCGCGCCGCCGGGGTCGGGGCGGGTCAGACGCTCGCGTGCGCGCCAGGCACCACGCTGGTCGTCACCCACGGCCAGAGCTCGTGCGTGCCCCTCGAGCAGACCTGCGCGAAGGACGAGACGTGGAGCGGCAGCGCGTGCGTGAAGCTGCCGACCTGCCCGCCCGGTCAGGATCTCGATCGCCAGTCGATGACCTGCGCCGTCGTGTCCAGGCCGCCGTCGGGCAACGACGAGCTCGGCACGGTCGACGTCACGCAGTGGTCGAGGTCCAACCTCGGCGTGCCCGGTGGGGCGGGCAGCCCCGGGCTCTGCGGCCCGCTGGCGCGCAAGCCCCTCACGTTCGGCGTGATGCCGGGCGGCAGCATCCGCGTTCAGGTGTCGGTGGGGCTCGATTTCGCCGACGGCACCGCGTCGAGCGTTCGCGCCGAGACCTCGGGCCTGGTCGAGGCGAGCCGTCAACCGGTCACGGCGGGGGGCGCGGCCGAGATCGCCGCCGCGGTCGAGACGCTGGTGTCGACGCTGCGCGCGCAGCGGGCCAAGTCGTCTCAGCCGCGCGTCACGACGCAGGTGACGTGCATGATCGTCAACGCGGCGCCGCCGGTGGTCGTGCCGTCGACCGGCGGCGCGTGAGCCTCACAAACACGACTGTTTGGAGATCTGCACGAGCGTGTTCGTGCAGGATGACGGCGAGCTGTTCGCGCAGCTGCAGATGACGCTGAGCACGTTGGCCCCGCACGCTGGCACGTACTTGCTGTTGATGTTCTCGGTCCACTGCAGATAGCTGGGCGCCGACATCCCCGGCGTGTTGTAGGGCGTCTTGCTGCACGCGAACTGGAGGATGCCGCTGCCGGTGGAGGCGAATTGTCCGCAGTACGAGTTCCAGTTGTTGCCCGAGGTCGAGCAGACCTTCCCGCTCGGCAACGCGCGGGTCGAGGACGGGCAGAGGAAGCTGCAGCCGGGGTAGGTGAGCGTGCCGTCACAGTTCCGGTCGAAGCTGCCGTGCAGCGCGACCGAGGCCGCGCCAGCGGGGGCGTCGCTCCAGGTCCCCGCGTTGCACTCGGCGCCGCCCGACATGTTGCACTGCCGAGTGCCGACCTTGTAACACGAGCCCACGAGGCCGTTGTTGCACGAGGTGCCGACCGAGTAGCCCTCGTCGACGCCCGACACGCAGTTGTTGTCGACGCTGTCACAGAGCTCGGTCGCGCCCTGGTGGACCGCCGAGGCTGCGTCGCTGCAGTCGATGGTCGACGTGCCCCCCGTGCACTGGGACTCGAGGCGCAGCCCCGTCAGATCGTCGGAAGGACACTTGACCTGACCGCAGCTTCCCCCGCAGTAGCCGTCCTGATCGACGTCCTTGCAGTACGGCGCCGGCGTCTCGTCGCCCGAGCAGCCGCCCCACTGGCCGTTGCTGCACGTGCGGGTGCCCTTTCCGCAGGCGCCGCACGTCTGGGTCTCGCTGCCGGTGCAGCCGCAGTCGCCCTGGCCGACGACGTTGGTCTTGCCGTTGCAGTCGTAGTCGAGGCCGTCGCCGTTGCAGATCTCGGTCGGCTGGGCGCCCTTGCCGCCGGTGCAGAGGCTCCACTGGCCGAGGACGCAGCTCTGCGTTCCCCACGAGCACTCGCCCGAGAGCGGATCGCCTGGGTTCTTGCCCGAAGGGTACAGCGCGCCCGTCGGAGCGCATGGTTGATCGGTACCCGCGACGCAGTTGCAGTCCCCCGAGCCGATGGCGTTGGTCTTGCCGTTGCAGTTGTGGTCCTTCCCGTCGCCGTTGCAGACCTCGGCGGCGAGGCCGGGGTTGATCAGCCCATCGGTGTCGTCGCAGTCAGCGCCCGACGGCTGGGTGAAGCCGATGCACTGGGTGCGCTCCTTCCACTTGTGGATTTGATCAGGGAACGCCCCTGGGCAGAGGTCGAACACGCAGGCCGACAGCTGGCAGAAGCCGTCCGAGTCATCGTCGGGGCAGTAGTCGACGCGGACCTTCTCTTGCCCGCCGCTGCACGCCCCCCAGGTGCCGCCGGCGAGGCAGGTCTGCGTGCCCTCGTTGCACTTGGTGGCAGAGCCGCAGGACTGCGTGCTGTCGACGGGGGAACAGCCACACCCCGTGTTGGGCGAGCCGTCGCAGTCGTAGTCGTAGCCGTTGCAGAGGTCCTTGCCGCCCGGGTAGACGGCGCCTGGCTTGTTGCCCTTGTCGGCGTCGCCCTGGCCCGGGTGATCCTTGCAGTCGTTGTTGGACACCACCGTCTGGGTCCACATCGCCGCCGTGCACGCGGGGGGAGGGCAGGTCGGCGCCGCGCCCTCCGAGGCGACGCCCGCGCAATAGTCCGCGGGGAGTCCGGTCGTCGTCGCGGTCACGCAGGCGGCCGGGATGGTCGCGGGTCGACCGCACGACTTGACCGGCGGCACGTCGATGTCGCCGTGCTGGTCGCCGTCGTAGTCGAAGTACCACTGCTGGGCGTCGACCGCGTAGGTGTCGTCGACGGTGCCGTTGCAGTCGTCGTCGACGCTGTTGCACCACTCCTTCGCTCCGGGGTACGCATCGGCGTTGGTGTCGTCGCAGTCCTTGGACGGAAACACCCCGAGCCGCCACTTGCTGGGGTCGCAGGTGGCGCACGTCGTCGGGGGCACGTCCTGGCAGGCCCTGGCCTTGACGGGCGCCTTCGCGTCGGCGTAGCCGTCGCCGTCGCCGTCATAGGTCCAGTCGACGGTGTTGGTCGGCTGCACCGTGTCGGCCATGTCAGCCTTGCCGTCGCAGTCGTCGTCGATGCCGCCGTTGCAGATCTCGAAAGGATCGGGCGGCACGGCGCCCGTACACGCGCCCCACTTGCCATCCTTGCCGCAGGTGCGCGCGCCGAGCTTGCACTTGCCGACTGGCTTGCCGAGCCCGTCCAGCAGGGGAAAGGTGATCGGCTTCCCGCTCGAGTCGCTGGCGCAGGGCTGCACGTCGTTGGGCGCGCAGGTGCAGGTCGTCCCGTCGGGCAGGTTGCCGTCGTCGGGGGTGCCGCTGCAGTCCTGGTCGACGCTGTCGCAGGACGCGGGCTTTCCGCCGCCTGCGGGGCCGTCCCACGTCCCCGGATAGGTCGACTTGTCGGCGTCGTCGCAGTCGTCACCGAGCGCGACGACGGCGCCGCTCGACGCGACGCACTTGTTCGCGCGGTGGCCATCGCCGTCGACATCCTTGCTGCGCAGGCGACACTGCTTGACGGTCGCGTCGCAAGTCCACTCGGCGCAGTTGGCCGGGGCCGTCGTCGGGAGCGCCTCCTTGCAGTCCTGCGTGGACGCGCACGCCGTCGGCGCCCCCGCCATGCCTGCCGCGCCCGCGCCGCCGCCCTGGCCTGTTCCCGCCTGGGACTGGCCGCCTCCGCCCGACGCCTTGCCGCCGCTGCCGGCGCCCCCTTGCGACTGGCCGGCGCCCGCGGCGGACTTGCCGCCGCTGCCACTCATCCCGCCGGTCGACGCCCCGGCCTTCCCCGCTGGCGCTCCCGCGGAGCCCGCGGCGGGCTTGCCTGAACCTCCGGCAGCGCCGCCGCCAGCACCTGAGTTGCCTGGTGTGCCCGGGCTGGAGGCCGCGTCCTCGCTCCCCGAGCATGCGCCGAGGAGCGTGACGACGAGAAGAGACGCTGCGGACAGCCGGAGGGTGAGGGTGGCGCTCGTTGACTTCATGAGCGAAGGGATATCACCGAAGCCGCCGCCACCTCCAGCCCGTTCAGCTCACGCGCACCGCTGTCACCTTCGCGCGACGCGACAGCGGCACGATGAACTCGACCACCACCCGCTGGAACCTCACCCACCGGGCGTGACAGCTCCTCAAAGGCAACAGCTTGTTCTCGATGACGCCGAGCTTCACGACGACGCGCGAGCCTTCGCAAGTCGTGACGAGCGCGTCATCGCTGATTCGATCAAGCAGCGGCTGCAGCTCGCTCCGCTCTGGCGCGGGGCCCTCGAGCGTGAGCTCGACCTCGTCAGTCAAACCGACCAGCAGCGCGTTGACGTTGTCGACGGCGAACGGCAGCGACGCGAGCCATGTGACCACCTCGTCGCGCGCGCCGCGGAGGCGCGTGGACAGGGTGAGCGCGATCCCGATCGGCAGGGCCGCGAGGGCGATGAGCACGTAGGCTACGGGCGAGCCGAGCCCGCCGTCGCTCGCCTGCCTTACGACCAGCACGATCGGCAACGCCGACAGCGCGGAGGCGAGCGCGTAGTCGGTGAGGAATCCGTACGGCGACGTGGCCGCGTTCATCGCGCGCGAGAACCTCGTCGCGACGCTCTCGTCGGCGCGCTGGCGGGTGTCAGCGCTCATCGGTCACGAGCCGCGCGACCACCATCACGACCGCGCCGGCCATCAACAGCCCGGCGACGTACGTCAGCCGGATGGGCCCGAGCGCGAGGAGGCCACCCACGAACGCGACGTAGATTTGCTCGAGCGCGATCAGCGCGAGCCCGGACGCCCCGAGGATGATCGGGATCTTCAACCGTGAGGCGGCGGACGGCTGCGGCAAGACGCGCAGCGGCTGAGGCTCGAGCCGCTGGAACTGGCCTGACGCGCCGGCCGAGTTTGGCTTGACCGAAAGCGGCTCACCGCCCGTCAAGCGTACGGGCGGCGACTCCTTGGCCTTCTCGGCGTTCTTCTTCAGGTCGACGGCGATCTCGATGCCGCCGCCGTCGTCGTCGTCGTCGAAGTCTGGCCCCGCCGGAGGAGGAGGCGCCTTCTTCGCCGCGTCTCGTTCGCCCGAGGGGCGCCGCGGCGGGGGCGCGGGGGGAGGCGGGGGCGCGGTGGTATCGATGTCAGGAATGTTCGGCAGCACGAGCGGTGCGACGTCGACCGGCCTCGGCTCGGCGCGCGAGGACGCGGGGATCGACGGCGGGGCCGAGCTCGCCGACGCGCGCGCGTCGGCGGCGTCCAACGTGGGAGCGTGCTTGTCGACTCGCGGGGGAGGGCGGGTCGAGAGCCGCTCCTCGCTCGGGCCGCCGACGCCGTCGACGCGCGCGTCTCGCCGCATCACGCCCGCGATCGTCGGCGTCGTGGACACCTCGAGCCCGAGCGCGCTCTCGACGCCGTCCCAGAACGTGCCCGCGTCGGGGTAGCGCTTGCGCGGATCGACCGCGAGCGCCGACAGGAACACGGACTCGACCTCGTCGGTGACGTCCATGCCCTCGGTGCGCGGGGACGGCCGCCGCGCCTCGTCGCACGCGGTGCCCATCATCGCCGCGGTGTCGCCGTCGATCAGCGCGCGCCCGAGGCAGAGCTCGAGCACCGTCAGCGCGAGCCCGAACACGTCCGTCCACGGTCCCGTCTGACCGTAACGCTTCGGGAGCCACTGCTCGGGCGCGCCGTAGCCGGGGGTGAACGCCGTCATCGCGTCTCCCTGCGACAGGCGACCGGCCACCTGCGACGCGACGCTCCGCGCCTTCGCGATGCTGAAATCGAAGATCTTCACGACCTCTTCGCCGTTCACGCGCGCGAGGAAGATGTTGTCCGGCTTCAGATCGCGGTGGACGATCGAGATCGCGCCGCCCTCGGCCGGGAAGTGGTGCGCCCGGGCGAGCGCGCGCGCGACCGGGGTCAGCAGGCGCACCGCGCGCTTCATCGTCAGCGGCGGTCGCCCCTCGGCCTCGCGGCGCGCGATGAGCTGATCGAGCCCCTCGCCCTCGAGCCACTCGAGCGCCATGAACGGCACGAAGCGGTTGTCGGGCGTGACCAGCTGGTCGACGTGCAACGGCCGAACGACCGCGGGGATGCTGGCCGAGAGCCGGAACAAGAGCGCCGCCTCCTCGCGGAATTTCGCGAGGAACTCCTCTTGATGAGCCGCGGACAGCTGCTGCGGCATCTTCAGGCACTTCAGCGCGACGGGCGCCTGGAACGCGTCGTGGTGCGCGCGATAGACGACGCCGAACCCGCCCTCGGCGACGACCGCCTCGACGCGGTAAGCACCCGCTTGCACCGTCCCGACGATGCCGAAGTGGTCCTCGGCCATGAGGCGGACACCGTAGCAACGAAAACCGCGCGGGGAAAACTACGATCCTCCCTCGCGTCGATGATGTACGTAGGCTCCCCGATGGCCGCGAGCGAGGGCGCAAGGGCGAGGGGCCTCTTCGCCGATTTCGCGACGACCGATCCGCGCTCGCTCGGGCTGTTTCGCGTGCTGTTCGGCGTGCTCTTGCTCGTCGATCTCTACCGCCGGGTGCCCGACGCTGCGCTGTTCTACTCGAACGAGGGGATGCTCCCGAACCACGGCTCGATCTTCCGGCCGATGAGCGGGCACCTGTTCAGCATCTATCACGCGTTCGGCACGCCCGGAGAGGTGCTGTTCGCGTTCGGCCTCACCGCGATCGTCTATGCGCTCTACACGGTCGGCTACAGGACCAAGCTGATGCAGGTCCTCGCGCTGCTGTGCGTGACGAGCCTGCACAGCCGCAACATCATGCTGGAGAACGGCG
>CAUJFL010000318.1 GCA_963169165.1 Myxococcota bacterium
CCGGGCGGCGGACCGAACCCGGGCGGCGGGCCTCCTGCTCCGGGCGGCGGACCGAATCCAGGCGGCGGGCCTCCCGCTCCGGGCGGCGGACCAATCCCGGGCGGCGGGCCTCCCGCTCCGGGCGGCGGACCAAACCCGGGCGGCGGGCCTCCCGCTCCGGGCGGCGGACCAAATCCGGGCGGCGGGCCTCCCGCGGGGGCGTAACCCTGGGGGCCCCCGGGCGGACCGAAGCCGGGCGGAGGTCCTCCGGGCGCCGCGCCCGGAGGAGGACCATAGGGGCCACCACCTCCAGGAGCAGGAGCAGGCGCGGGCGCGTCGAGGCGCGCGCCGCAAGTCATGCCGACCTTGTCCGTCGGTTGGTTCTGGGCACCGCAACGTGCACACTGGATCATCGGATGTCCTCTCGGCCGCGGCTGTCGCGCTTCTAGCCCCGCGGTCGGGGCAGCATAGAGATCAAGGCGCCGCGATGGAACAGCGAAGGGGCCGCCCCCTCAACGAGAGCGACCCCTGCGTCACGGCGCGTGGCGCGGCCTGTAAGCGGTCCTTCTCGTCGCGCAGGCGCGCCGCCTTGCCGGAGAGCTCGCGCAAGTAGTAGAGGCGCGCGCGGCGAACGACGCCTCGCGACACGAGCTCGATGCGCTCGATGCGCGGGCTGTGCTGCAGGAAGATGCGCTCGACGCCGACGCCGAAGCTGACCTTGCGCACGGTGAACGACGCGCCGGCGCCGCCGCGGTGGCGCTTGGTCACGACGCCCTGGAACACCTGCACGCGCTCCTTCTCGCCCTCGACGATCTTGTAGTGGACCTTCACCGTGTCGCCGACGCGAAACGCAGGGAGATCGGTGCGGAGCTGGGCGGTTTCGATCGCGAGAATGGCGGCGTTCAACATGGCGTCTCTCTGGTTCTCTGAGCGGGGCGGCGGAACCTACTCGGAATGCGTCCGTTGTCAACGTCGACGTGCAGGTTGGCGCCGAGACAGGGTCGCTGGGTCGCCAAACTCTCGCCGCGAGGGGGCGTCGGTCGCTGTACGCTGGGCGCATGACGCTTCGATTCGCGGCGTGGTGGGTGGCCCTCTCGCTGGTCGCGGGCTGTGGCGGGGGCGACGATCCTGCGACGGCCACGCCCACCTCGAGCGCGGCGGGCAGCGCGGGCGCGGCGGGCAGCGCGGGCGCGGCGGGCAGCGCGGGCGCGGCGGGTGACGGCGAGCCACCGACCGCCACGGAGGTGCTGCCGGTGGAGCGATATGACTGCGCCGCCAAGGGCGCGATCACGCCGGCCGCGCGGCCACACGCGAGCGGGTGCCTGTTCGACCCCGCGTGCAAATCGCGCTTCGTCGCGGGGCACCGCATGTCGAACCCGTTCGCGCCGGAGAACTCGAGCTCGGCGCTCCGCGCGGCGATCCTGCTCGGCGTCGACGTCGCGGAGACCGACGTCCGCCTGACCAAGGATGGCCACGTCGTCCTGCTCCACGACGCCGAGGTGGACCGCACGCTCTCGGGGGCCGGCAAGGTCGAGGACTTCACGCTGGCGGAGCTGCGGGCGATGACAGTGCGCAAGGAGCCCAACGATCCCGCCGGAGATTTCTCGTGCGAGACGGTGATGACGCTCGAGGAGGCGATGGCGATCGCGCGCGACAAGATCGTCATCGAGTTCGAGACGAAGCGCACCGAAGCGGGCATCGCGACCGCGAAATATTTGAAGGCAGAGGGGCTCTACGGCTCGGCGTACGTGCAGTGCGACGCGACCGAGTGCAAGGCCATCCGCGCCGAGGTGCCCGACGTGCCGATGTC
This sequence comes from Myxococcota bacterium, assembly GCA_963169165.1. Classification (GTDB taxonomy): domain Bacteria; phylum Myxococcota_A; class Polyangia; order Polyangiales; family Polyangiaceae; genus JADLFU01. The sequence continues at coordinate 1,790 of CAUJFL010000318.1, forward strand.
GCTGCGCGCGACCGCGCTCGCCGATCTCGACCTGCTCGACGAGCTGCACCCGGCGATCGTCGAGGTCGATCCCAACGAGACGTGGCTCGCGCCCGAGGTCCGCGCGAAGATCACCGGCAAGGGCGCGAAGATCTTCACGAACGCCTTCGTCGTCGCCGACGTGAAGGCCCTCGGCAGCGACGACCTCGGAGGCTATCCCGAGATGTTCGCGAGCGGCGTCGACGTGCTGCAGACCGAGTTCCCGCACTGGGCGCTGACGGCGCTCGGCAGGCTGCCGCTCCAGCCGTGAGCGGGCGACTCAGAAGTCTGCGACGAAGCCGAGCTGAGCGTTGATCACCCGTGATTTGTAGTCTTCCGAGCGCCCGTTGGCGCCCTTGGTCGTGTGAGAGCCCGACACGCCGAGCTCGACGCCCGGACCGAACGACAGCCCGACGTGCGGCGCGAGCGGCGCCACGAACAGCAGCTCGGCAGCGACCATCAGGCCGCTGGTCGTCGAGCCGGCGGCGCCGAAGTCGGCGCTGGTGCGCCCGTACGTCAGGCCAGCGCGCGGCCACACGGCGAGGCCGCCGCCGCCGAACCACGCGCCGACGCGCGGCGCGAGCACGAGCTGCGACAGGTTGCCGCTGAACGTGCCGTAGTGCACGCCGCCACCGACCGTGAGGCTGTCCAGGGCCCGGTGGTAGCCGATGCGCAGCGGATGCGACGTCTCGCTCGCGCCGGACGCCGAGCCCACGATCGTCGTGTCCTCGGCGGGGGCGTCGCCCTGCTTCGTGTGCACGAGCCAGACGCCCGCGAGGCCGTCGACGACGACGAGGTTCGGCCGCGGCGTCGCGGATGAATCTTGCGCGGAGGCCGCGGAGGCCACGACGGACAGCGCCAGCGTGCAACGGAGGAGCGCGCGCATCAGAAATCCACCAGCAGCCCCACGGTGAGGCCGGTAGAGGTCAGCTCGAACTTCTCCGAATCACGGCCTTCACGCTTCGCGCGACCCCACAGCGGCGACTCGAACAGCAGGCCGCCGAACAGGCCAAAATGAGGCGCGGGCGTCACGGTGACCAGGGCGTCGACCCCGGCGGAGAGCGCCGTCGCCCGGGAGTCTCCCGCGCGGCGGTGCGCGACGAGCACGCCGCCGCGCAGCCAGACACCGAACGCCGACGACAGCGGCAGCGCGTAGCCGATCCGCGGCCGAAGCGCCGCGAAGGTCGTCGCGTCCGAGCCATCGGTCTTCGCGCGGACCACCAGCGCGTTCGCGCCCAGCGTGACCTGCGGCGAGATCACGCGGTGGTAGCCGAGCTGTGTCAACCCGGAGCCCGGGACGTAGCGCTGGGTGAGGGACGACGAGCGGTCCTCGTCGCCGGTCTTCTGGTTCAATTCGAGGGAGCCGAAGAGGTTCTCGACGGTCAGGATGCTGGGCGATCTCACCCCGAACCCCGGCGCAGGATCGGCCGCCGCGAGCGTCGACACGGCGAGGCACAGCAAGGCGGCGCGCGCGGCGTGTCTCATCTCGAGGCCCGGAGGAGCGGACCCGAGTCGCGCGGGATCGTCAAGGCCCTTCGGTGTCGACCAGCTCGCGCAGCGACGCGGCGCCGCGGGCCAGCGTCGCCTCGGGGGTCAAGAGGCTGACGACCACGCAGCCCGGGACATCGATCTCGTAGAGATCACCCGACTGCACGGCGACCCCGCGATCGCGCGCGAGCTCCGCCCATGCGTCGGAGGTGCGCGTCGCCGGCAACCGCGCGATGGCGCACCAGCCGCCCTCGACCGGCAACACGCTGGCGGCGGAGCCAGCGAACGCCGT
>CAUJFL010000319.1 GCA_963169165.1 Myxococcota bacterium
AAGCACCGCGTGCCGCCGTACACGTCGTCGAGGCCGAGCCCGCTCTCCTCGAGGAAGCCTCGGAGCGTGATCTCTTCGCGCCCCTGCGCGTAGCGGCGCAGCTCGTCGGCCTTCTCGCTCCAACGTGACGGGATTGCCGAACGGAGGCTCTCGAGCACGATCTCCGACGCGACGGGATCGAGCTCCATGTGGCATCCCGCCGGGAGCAGCGGGAAGCCCTGCGCGACGTGAGTGACGAGCTCGCGGCGCGTGCCCGGGAAGAGCGCGCCCAGGCGGCGGTCGAAGCGAAACTCCGCGCGGTGCCGACCCACGAAGTCGAGGACGGTGCATGCGATCTTGCCCTGCGCCCTTCGCAAGCCGCGGCCGAGCTGCTGCAAGAACAGCGTCGGGCTGTCGGTCGGCCGCAAGAGGAGCAGCGTATCGACGGCCGGCACGTCGACGCCCTCGTTGAAGAGGTCGACCGAGAAGACGACCTTCACCTTGCCGTCGCGCAGATCGCGCAGCGCCTGGAGCCTCTCCGCGTCGGGCGTCTCGGACCAAACCGCGATCGAAGGGAGGCCCTGCTCCGTGAAGACACGCGCCATGAAGCGCGCATGCGCGACGCTCACGCAGAAGCCGAGCGCACGAATCTCCGAGACGTCGTCCACGCGACGCTCGAGCTCCTTCAGGACGCGCCGCGCCCAGAAGTCGTTCGCCGTCAAGACGTTCGTCAGGCCCTCGGCGTCGTAACCGCGTCCGCGACGCCACGGGACGTCGCGCAGGTCCGTTCGCTTCAGCGTGAGCGAGCCGCCGGTCACTTCGAGCGCGGGGAAGATGGGATCGGCGGGCAAGGGATCGGTGGGCTCGATCGTGGTGGGCGTGCCCTCGACGAAGCGCCCGTCGAGACCCGAGACGCGCAGCCGACGCAGGCGCTGCCGCGGCAACGCGTAGAGTGACCGATCAGCGACGCCGGGGTGACCGCACGCGCCCACTGTGCCACCCGCCCGCCGACCGCGCGTTGCTCAGCCCAGCGTCGACTTGAACGCGGCGGGCGTGAGCTCAGCGAGGTCGAGGTCGAAGAGGTCGCGGTGGGTGCCGACGCGCTCGAAGATCCACGCGAGGTACGCCTGGACCGGCACGCCGATCGTGCGGCACGTCGCGACGATCCCGAGGAGCACGCACGCGCGATGTGCGCCTTCGGTGCTGCCCGCGAAGAGCATGTTCAGTCGGAGCTTCGCGACGTTCTGGAACTCACGCTCGGTGGGCGAGTTGTCGATCGGGACCTCGGGGTCGTCGACGAAGCGGTAGAGCGCTTTCCAATGGCGGTTGTAGTAGCCGACGGCGGCCGCGAGTGGTTCGGAGGGCAAGAGCGTCGGCTCGACCGCAGCGCGCCACTTGTCGAAGGCTTTGCAGAGGGGTCGGATGCGTGACTGTCGGTGCGCGAGGAGTGCGTCGCCGACGAGGCCGAGCTTCTGTGCTTCGTTCTCGGCGACGTACATCGCCGTGATGAACGCGCCGCCTTCCTTGGCGAGGACGGGCTGCGTGGCCTCGGCGTCGCGAAACTTGCGGCGGCCGTGCGCGTTGCAGCCAGCTTCGATCACGCGACCCGACGTGAAGACGCCGTTGAAGCGACTCTCGGCGTCGGCGGTGAGCGTGCCCTCGAAGGGACGCAGCTTCGCGACGACGTCGTCGCCGTGCTTGGTCGGGGAGTACTGAAAGACCGCGCACTCGCCGTTGCGGTAGAGCTCGATGTATCCGTCGTGCGCCGCGGGCAATCCGGGGATGAGCACCTTCAAGCCCGTCCCGTCGGTCGCCATCCACGAGCTCGCGAGGAGCCACTTCCAGTGGAGGCCGTCGATTGCCGCGAGCAGGTCCGCCGCGCGCTCGACGAAGCTCACGAGCGTGCCCATCGCGAGTGGGATGCCGCGCTCCGCGAGGTCGCGACGAAGTCGATCGAGCGGCACGAGGAGCCCGAACTTCTGATGGATGAACCACGCGAGCCACTCGCACGTGATCTTCGACCGCAGGTACGGCGCGGGCAGCGAGCGCGGCGTCGTGCGCCGACGGCACGTGCGACATCGCGAGGTCACGCGCGTCACTACGCGTCGACGCTGCTGCTCGCGCACCACGTGCAGCTTCTCTTCCTCGAGCCGATCGACCACCTCGAGATCCGTCCCGCCGCAGTGCTCGCAACACGCCGCGCGCAGCGGGTGCGCTTCGACCTCGAGATGCGTCGGGAGAGCCTTGCGTCCGGTCGGTGGCGGACGCGGCTTCTCCTCCTTCACCTTCGGCGGAATCTCAGGCGGCTTCGGCCGCTTCTCGAACGCGGTCTTCATGGCTTCGTCGACGACCGGCGGCTCGGGCGGCTTCGCGACCGAAGGCTTGCGCTGCTTGCGCTGCGCGATCGCGAGCAACTCGCCGATGCGGTCGTTCAGCTTGGCGACCTGCTCGACGAGCTTCGCGATCTGATCGCGCTGTGCGGCGGCCTCCTCGCGTTGGGTCGCGAGCTCGAGTTGCTGCGCTTCGAGTGCTCGCCGTTGCGCGGCGTTCTCACGAAGCAGCGTCTCGACGTCGACCACACGCGCAGAAGATCACGCGTCGCGATCGGTGTCGATCCCCTACCGCGTTTCCTTCGCCCCGAGGCGTCGATACCAGCCACGCCGCGCGGCGGTGAAGTCGATCCCCGCGAGCAGTGACGCGAACGTCGCGCCGTCGATCGTCACCTGCGTTTGCCCGTCTTCGAGGCGCGGAAGTTGGAAGCTGCCGGTCTCCAGGCGCTTCGCGAGCACGCACCACCCCGAGCCGTCGAACCAGAGCGCCTTGGCGATCCGTCGCCGCTTGTTGAGGAACAAGTAGAGGTGACCGTCGACCGGATCGAGCCCGAGCCGACGCACGGCACCCGCGAGCGAGTCGAACGAGCCGCGCATGTCGAGCGGCTCGACCGCCACGAACACGCGCACCGTCGGCGGGAGCGTCAACACGAGCGCAGCACCCGCACGAGCCGTGCGACCGTCTCCGCGTCGAAGTCGTCGCCGACCTCGAGCTCGGCGCCTTCGATCCGCACGACGTACCGCGCCGAGGTCGGAACCACGAGCTCGACCCGCGAGCGCGGCACGAACTCCACGAGCTGCGTCGACTTCGCGGGCGCTGCCTTCGCGAGCGCGGCCTTCGCGAGCGCCGCCTTCGTCCGCGGCGGCCGACGCGACGTCGACTTCGCGCGCGCCTCCAAGTTGATGCGCCACGCGTTCAGCGACCGGCCGTCGATCCCATGCGCACGCGCCCAGCGCCCGAGGTTCTCTCCCTTCGCCGCCTTCAAGCACGCGCGAGCTTCGCGCTCATCCTCGATCTTCCGACCTGCCGCCATCGTTCGCCTCCGCGACGAGGCTGCGTGGGTCGGTGGAAGCGGTCACCCCGGCGTCGCTGATGGGTCACCGCGCGCCGAACTCAAGACCCCAAGAAAGTGGGCTGTGTTCGAGCAGCCAGTGGTGCCGGGGGTTGGAGGCGGGGGGGTGAGGGTTCGGTGACCCTGGCTCTGATCGGCTGCGAGGTGGAATTTCTTAACGATTCCGGGACCAGGCAAAATGGTGAAACGTTTCGGGGATGCGGTCCGGGAGCACCGTCATCCGCGACGAAATCGAGCACTGGTGCCGCTCACGCACCGTCGCGGCCACGCTGAAGAATCGCGTCCCCGGGCCTCCGTAGGTTGTACGTGGCTCGGGTTGACATGGATCTTTCGAGCAGCCGTTTGGAGCGCGGGGCGGCGAAGTCTGCTCGATCAGTCACCAGTGAAGCGACACGATTCGATCCTGAC
>CAUJFL010000320.1 GCA_963169165.1 Myxococcota bacterium
GCCGCCGCGACCGGCGCGCTCGCCGCGGGCGCCTGGCTCGCCGCGGGCGCCTGGCTCGCCGCGGGCGCCTGGCTCGCGCTCGGGGACACGACCGGGGGCGCGGCGCTCGACGACGTCGCCCCGCCCGCGGGCGCTGGCGTCTTGGAGCACGCGGCCACGAGGAGGAGCAGGGCGGGTGAGCGGCGCATCGGCGCACCTTTTCCTCGCGCCGAAATCGCGTAAAGCCCCTTCGTCGTGAGCCGAGCCCGTGCCCTCGTCGCGTGCGCCGCGCTCGTCGCGTGCAAGGACCCGCCGCGCGACGCGCCCGCGCCCGCGCCCGCGCCGAGCGTGACGACGTCGCCCGCCCCCGTCGCGCCGCGCCCGTCGGCGAGCGCCGCCCCTCCGAAGCCGCTCGAGCTGCTCGCGTTCCAGCTGACGAGCGGCGTCTGGGAGAAGGACCCCGTCGACGAGGTCTCGCAGGCTCGCCCCGGAGATCGCGTGTACGCGCACTTCAAGCTTCGAAACAAGGGTGAGCGCCGCGTGCTGAAGGTCGTCTTCAAGGTCAACGAGCAGCCGCGCACGACGCTCGAGCTGAAGGTCGAGCCGTCGCTCTCCTATCGCACCTGGGGGTTCAACACGCTGCGGGCGGGCGACAAGGGCGAGCTGTCGGTGACCGCCACCGACGACGCCGGGGTCGTCGTCGTCGAGCGCACGATCCCCATCAAGCGCTGAATCAGCCGCCCGCGCGCGAGAGGTAGCGATCGCGCAGCTCGACGGCGAGCGCCTCGGTCGCTGGCTCGAGCGGGTACATGTGCCGATACTGCAGCACCTGCTTGCCGATGAGGCCGAGGCGCGCCTCGAACGAAGGGAGGACCATGGGATCGAGCAGCGGCGTGTTGAACGGCGTGCGCTCGCCGCGCTGGAACTCGAACGCGGCGCTGATGCGCGGCCCCGCGGCCATGCGGCTCGCGCGGCTGCCCCAGTGCAAGAGGTTCTGGTTCCACGCGAGCAGGCTGCCCTCGGTCGCCGTGAGCGCGCGGACGTCCTCGGGGTGGTGGACGACGTGGTTGTCGTCGCCGTCCCACCGGCGCTCCTCGAAGCGCGGGTCGAGGTGGAGCGGCAACACGTAGATGCAGCCGTTCAGCGGCGTCGCGTCGGTGAACGGCAGCCACACCGTCAGCGAGCTGGGAGAGTTGTCGGAGTCGACCGCGGGCTGCACGCGGTCGCGGTGCGCCGTCCAACCGTGCGCCGCGTCGCGCGGCTCGACCAGCCACACCCAGAAATCGGGCAAGGCGCGGTACCCCTTGCCCAGCGCGGCGGCGAGGAAGCCCGAGACGCTCTGGAACGCGCGCCACAGGTCGGCGTACACGAACGCGAACGGCAGCGGGATCCCCTCGCGGGAGAGCGCCTTGACCCCGGCCGCGAGCGCCTCGGTCACGTCGCGCGACAGCACGCCCGGCGCGTTGACGTAGCCCTCTCGACCGAGGACCCGACACAACGCGCCGGTGTCTGGCACGCTGGCCGCGACGTCGATGCGCGGCGCGTCGACGCCCAGGCCGGGCGCGAGCGCGGCCCAGAACTCGGGCCGCTCCGCCTGCTCGCGCGACAGCGCCACGCTCAGCTCAGCATCTGCGCCTCGCCGATCTTCTCACACTCGTCGTTGAACATCGCGAGCTGCTCCGCGACGATGTCCATGTTCTTCGCGTTCATGTCGTTCTTGTTGACGCGCTGGAGGTCTCGCATCTGGCGGTGCAGCTCGTCGAGCCTGTCGGCGAGCGTCGTCAGCACCGCGCGGTCGACCGTCGTGCGCGACTTTCCGGCGAAGGCGTCGCGGTAGCCCTGGAAGCACTGGTTGGCGGCGTCGCCGAGCTGTCCCATCAGATCGTCGATCTTGGTCTGCTCGCGGGCGGCGCGGATCTCGACCAGCTCGAGCCGGTACGTGTTGAGGTTGTCCTGCACGATCTTCATGTTAGGAGCGTTGAAATCGGGCTTGTCGGCGAGCTTCTCGATGGCCTCCATGCCGGCCAGGATGGCCTCGAGCCCCGCGATCGTGCGCTGCAGCAGCTGCGGCCGGCGCGTCGAGCGCGAGAGCCCCGCGAAGTGATCGCGGTACACCGCGAACAGCTCGTTGGCCGCCTGCGCGAGCGCGCCCCCGCGCTCCTCGGTCGTGCCCATGTCGCGCGCCTTCTTGATCTCCTTCAGCTCGGACTCGTACATCTGGAGGTTCTGCTGGACGATGTTGAGATCGTCGCGGAAGGGCTGGCTGGGCGTCTTCGAGATCACGGCCTTCATCGCGCCCTCGATCTTGCGCAGATCGTCGGTGAGCTCCTCGGCGAGGCCGACGTCGCGGGTCGAGCGCGCCTTGCCGGCGAAGTGGCGGCGATACTTCGCGAACGTGAAGTTGGCCATCGACGCGAGCGGTCCGAACGTGTCGGCGCCCGGCACCGGCACCTTGGCCTGCTCGATGGCGCGGCGCTCGTTCTGGTAGAGCGACAGCTGCTGGGCGGCCGACTCGGACAACTCTTGGAGGTCCTTGCCCATCGCGGCGGCCGGCACGGTGCCGATCTTGTCGAGCACGGCCTTGGAGCGGCGGATGAGGTCGTCCATCTTCGCGATCTCTCGCGTCGCCCGGTTCTGTCCGGCGAAGTGGTCGGCGTAAGCGGTCTCGATGTCGTCGAGCTCTTTCTTGATGCTGGTGACGAGCGGGGTAGCCATGTGGGTCGGCACGCTAAGCACACCGCGGAGGCATCGCAAGGCCGATGCGCGACGTCACGGCTGCAGACAGGTGCCCTCGAGCCGCAGCCGCTTCGTGTACGAGAGGGCGCCGTGATCGGTCGTGTGGCGCGCGAGGACGCCGACGAGCTGCCCCGACGGACACTTTTCCAGCAGGCGGTCGTACGCCTCCTCGACGAAGCCCGTGTCGGGGGTGATGGAGAGGAAGACGAACTGCTCCGCCTCCGCCGACACGCGCGTCGCCTGGACGCCGGGCACGAGCGGCTCGGGCGGCTCGAACCCGCTGACGGACGCCTGGTGAAGAGAGTGCGTGCAGCCGCTCGCGACGAGCGCGAGGAGCGCGAGCGTCCAGCGAGAGCGCGGCGTCACGGAGTCCTCGGCGCGCTGCCGCTGGGCACCGGGACCTGCGCGGCGGCGCCCGCGTCGGCGACGCAGAACGCGCGCGCGGAGACGCGGCGACGCGAGACGAACACCCAGAGCTTCGACTCGCTCTTCGTCAGCACGCCGGTGACCTTGCCGCGCGGGCACTGCGCGAGCAGCTGGCGAGGCACCTCGTCGGCGTAGTCGTTGTCGCCGGCGAGGCCGAACACCGTCCAGTCGTGGCTCTCGGCCGAGATGGGGCGGCTGCGATCGGCGGGGACCTGCGTCACGCTGACGCTTCCGAGCGACGCGCACGCAGAGAGGCCGAACAGCGCGATCGCGAGGGGCAACAAGGAGGAGGTGGTCTTCATGTAAGTCCTGGCAGAGGGCCTTGATCTTCACGATTTCCCCGCTGATGACGGGGTAAGTGCGGCTCTCGCGCACCGACACGACGCCGGTGATGCGGCCGCTGGGGCACTGGCGGTACAGCTCGGCGACGACGCCGTCGGCGTAGGTGGGATCGAGCACCGCGTTGCCTGTGCTCGGTCCATAGTTGAGCAGCCGGGCGATCGTGCCCGCGCGCTTCGCCCCCTTTCCGCCGCCCAGGGCGGAGGCGGCCGCGGCGGCCTGCTCGATCGAGACGCCCGTCTCGTCGACGGCGACCTCGATCGGGCGGGTGGGGCGGGAGAGATCGGTCTCGCCGATGTCGTACGCGTGCAGCGACGCGCAGCCGAGCGACGGGACGGCGATGACGAGGACGACGAGTCCAGAGAGCCTGCGCACGGCGCCCTGTTACGCGCGCGCTCGACGGATCTCCCTCACTCGCGCGCGAGCACGATCGCGGTCACCCGACCGTCCCACGTCGGCTGCTGATCGAAGCGCTCCTCGAACGGGCTCGGCACGAAGCGCGCGACCTCGCGGTACCCGGGCACGCCGTCGAGCTCCCACGCCTCTTCGTAGGGCCAGATCCGCGCGGGGTCGCGGTGGCTCGCGAGGATCACGTAGTCGGGCGACAGCGAGAGCGCCTCGGCGGCCGTCCGCACGTCGCCGACCAGCTCGAGCCCCGGCCGCGCGAGATAGCCGCGCGCTGCCCTGTGCCCCCCGAGCGCGAGCGGGCCAGCGACGGCGCGCGAGAGGGCGACGCGCGCGTGACCTCCCGCGACGCGCGCCGCGATCGCGTCCACCGCGAGCACGCGCGGATCGTGGCGCATCACGTGGCACCCGATCGCGTCGGCCACGCTCGACATCGACATCGTCACGGCGAGCACCCACGGCGCCGCGAGCGCCCAGCGCGGCGACCACGCGCGCGACGCCCGTGCGAGCGCCTCGTCGAGCGCGACCCCGAGGCCGACACAGAGGACGGGCAGCGCTGGCAGATACATGCGCGTGAGGTATGCGCGGTTCGGCCCCGCCATCGCGAAGACCACGAGGAGCGCGTGGAGCAGGCCGATCGCGGCGGCCGCGCGCCGCCGCACCAGCAGCCAACCGAGCCCGACCACCGCCGGGATCGACAGCGCTAGGCTCGCGGCGGGTCGGGTGTGGAACGCGTCGGCGAGCACGTACCAGAGCGCCGCGCCGAGGTGACGGAGCCCCGGTTCGCGCTCGGCGAACGGCTTCACGTGACCCTCTCGGTAGTGCCTCGCGATCCCCTCGATGTGACCGAGCGCGGTGCGCCAGTCGTCGCGGAGGTGCGGGTTCGTCGACAGGAAGATGGCGAGCACGAGCGGCGCCGCCAGCCCCAGGAGCGCCCGGTGCGCGAGGCCGAGCGCGCGGTCGCCGAGATCGCCGGCCCGCCACACGCCGCGCGGCTCGGCGAGGACGAGCGCCGAGAGCGGCAAGACGATCGTCGCGAGGCCCGTCAGCTTGAACGCGAACGCGAGCCCCGCGAGCGCGACCGACAGCGCGGCGTGCAGGAGCAGCCGACGCGCGAGGTACCCCGCGGCGAACGCGAACGACAGCGTGGAGAGCGCCACCACCGAGGCGTCGGTGACGCCATAGCGCGCGTGCCACACGAGCTCGGCCGCGACCGCGTAGGTCAGGCCCGAGAGCGAAGCGGCCCGCCGCGAGCCGCTCGTCCAGCGCGCGGCGAGGTACGCCCCCACCACGCCCGACGACGAGATGGTCACGCCGACGACGCGCGCGACCCACCGCAGCGACACCTCGTCGGCGAACGGCGCGCCGAGCAGCGGCACGTGCAGCGCGTGCGCGGCCTTCCACCCGAGCGCCGTCAGCCGCATCAGCGGCGCGCCGTAGAAGTAATTGGTCGGTAGATCGTTGCCCCGCTCGAGCATCGCGCGCGCGCTGCCGGTGACCAGCACCTCGTCCCAGTGATGGAAATACGGCAGCCCCAGCCGCAGCCCGAGCGCGCGGAGCGTGACCGCGAGCGCGGCGAGGGCGACGATCAGCCCGACGTCGCGCCGCGCGATCGGCGCGTGCTCGCCTGCTTCGAACCAGGAGCGTCGCGGCATCGGCGGCGTAGCCTCGCACGACCACGACGAGCGACAGCGCCCTTTGCGCGAGGGGCCCGCGCCGACGCGCGCCATCGATCGTGGTAACGGGCCTCATGAAGCGCGTCGCCCTGTCGTCCGTGTTGCTCCTCGTCGCCGCGTGCGGCTCGTCCCAGCCCCCCCCGCAGCCCCCCGCCGCCCCGCCCCCGAGCGCGTCCGCCGCCTCGCCGCCCGCCCCGAAGACGCGCGCGGTCAGCCTCTCGTCGGTCGGGCTCGACGCGGACGCGATGGATAAATCGGTCGATCCTTGCCAGGACTTCTTCTCGTTCTCTTGCGGCGGCTGGATCAAGAAGACAGAGATCCCCGCCGACAAGCCCCGCTACAGCCGCGGCTTCTCCGAGATCCAGAAGCGCAACGAGCAGGACCTCCGCGAGGCGCTCGAGGCCGCGCAGAAATCTCCCGACAACCCTGGCGACGACAAGCTCGACGCGTTCTACGGCGCGTGCGTCGACGGCGAGGCCGCCGACAAGGCCGGCACGACCGGCCTCGACAAGCTGCGCGGGGTCATCCGCGGGGTCCACGACGCCAAGTCGCTGGCGATAGCGCTCGCCGATCTCCACAAGGCGCGCGTGTTCGCCTTGTTCAGCGTGTCGGACGATCAAGACTTCAAGGACGCGACGCGCGTGATCGCGACGATCGATCAGGACGGCCTCGGCCTGCCCGACCGCGACTACTACACGAAGGACGACGCCAAATCGAAGGAGCTGGTCCAGAAGTACACGAGCCACGTCGAGCGGATGCTGGCGCTCGGCGGCCACTCGAAGAGAGAGGCGTCGAAGGCGGCCGCGCGCATCGTCGCCCTGGAGACGCGGCTCGCCAAGGCGCAGAAGACCCGCGTCGAGCGCCGCGACCCGAAGAGCCTCTACAACAAGATCGACCGCGACGGCCTGAAGCAGAAGGCCCCGAGCTTCGACTGGGACCTCTACTTTCAGGTCCTCGGGTTCGCCGAGCTGCGCGACATCAACGTCACCAGCCTCACGTACCTCGACGAGCTCGAGCGCGTCGTGAAGGGCGAGCGGCCCGAGGGGTGGCGCGAGTACCTCGAGTTTCATCTGTTGCGCAGCCTGGCCTCGACGCTGCCGAAGCCGTTCGTCGACGAGTCCTTCGAGCTCGAGCGCGCGCTCACGGGGCAGGCCAAGCAGCGCGACCGCTGGAAGCGCTGCGTCGACGCCACCGACTCGGCGCTCGGCGAGTTGCTCGCGCAGGCGTTCGTCGCGCGGCGATTTGGCAAGGACCAGAAGGAGGCGGTCGAGGCGATGGTGTTCGCCATCCGCGACGCCTTCGGCAGGGAGGTGAAGCAGCTCGACTGGATGGATGCCAAGACCCAGGCGCGCGCCGAGGAGAAGCTGAAGGCGATGGCGTACCTCATCGGTTACCCGTCGAGGTGGCGCACCTACGACTTCCCGGTCGGCAAGGGCGCCTTCACTGTCAACACGCTCGCCGCGCGCGAGCACGAGACCAAGCGCCGCCTGACGAAGGTCGGCAAGCCCCTCGATCGCGAAGAGTGGCAGATGACGCCGCCCACCGTGAACGCGTACTACGATCCTCTCAAGAACCACATGGTGTTCCCCGCCGGGATCTTGCAGCCTCCGTTCTATGGCAAGGGCCACGGCGTCGCGGTCAACGCGGGAGGGATCGGCATGGTGGTCGGGCACGAGCTGACGCACGGGTTCGACGACGAGGGCTCGCAGTTCGCTGGCAACGGCAACCTCGAGAACTGGTGGGAGCCCGAGGTCAAGGGTCGCTTCGAGAAGAAGGCCGCGTGCGTCGACGCGCAGTACTCGAGCTACGAGCCGCTGCCCGGCGTGAAGCTCAACGGGAAGCTGACGCTCGGCGAGAACATCGCCGACATCGGCGGCATCAAGCTCGCCTTCCGGGCGTACCGGGCGATGCGCGCGAAGGCGACCGAGGTCGACGTGGCCGATGGCTACACCGAAGATCAACAGTTCTTCCTCGCGGTCGGCCAGGCCTGGTGCTTCAAGGCCAAGGACGAGTGGACGCGGATGGCAGCGTCGGTCGATCCGCACTCACCGCCCAAGTTCCGGGTCAACGGCGCCTTGTCCGACACGCCCGAGTTCGCGACCGCGTTCTCGTGCAAGGCGGGCTCGGCGATGAGCCCCGCCAACGCATGCGTCGTCTGGTAGTCGCGCTGGCCCTCCTCGGGGCGGCGTGCGATCGCGGCGCGCGCCCCGATCCGCGGCCCGCGGCCTCCGTCACGCCGACGCCGGTCGCCCGCCCGGCGACGACGCTCGAGCGGGTCGAGCTGGTGAAGGGCGGCGCGGCCACCGACGCGCTGCCGATGATCATCGCCCTGCACGGCCTCGGCGACGACGCGCGCGGCTTCTCGCGCGTGTTCGACGGGTTCGAGGGCCCAGCGCGGGTGATCGTGCTGCAGGCGCCGACGCGCCACGGCGGCGGCTGGTCCTGGTTCGAGACGCGCCGCGCGTCAGGCTCGGTGACAGTGAACGCCGAGGGGCTCTCCGCCGCGGCCGCGCTCATCGCGGCCGACGTCCGCGCGCTCGTGGCGGCGCGACCGACCCGCGGCAGGCCCGTCGTGACGGGGTTCTCGCAGGGGGGGATGCTGTCGTTCACGCTGGCGGTGCAGCACGGCGCGCTGTTCTCGCGCGCGGTGCCGGTGGCAGGCTGGTTGCCGGAGGCGCTGTGGCCAGAGTCACGGCCGGCCGCGGCCGCGCCGATCATCGCGCTGCACGGCGACCGGGACGACGTGCTGCCGATAGGGCCCACCCGCGCGAGCGTCGCGCGCCTGGCCGAGCTCGGGCTGAAGGTCGAGTTGCGAGAGTTCACCGGCGTGCGCCACACGATCTCGGCGGACGAGCGGCGCGAGCTGTTTGCGTCGTTGCAACAGTGAGCGAGCGACGGTAGTTCACACCCATGTCGCGCCGCCCAGCCGTGGTCTCCAGCGCCGCGCTCCTGCTCGCGCTCGCCTGCGCCGGGTTCGTCGGGTGCGGCGCGCGCACCGAGCTGCGCGCCGAGCGCGCGCCGACGATGAGCGAGGTCGAGCCCGTCTGCGGCGATCACCTCCGCGATTTCGACGAGGGGTGCGACGACGGCAACTCGATCGACACCGACTCGTGCCTCGGCTGCGCGCGGGCCAGGTGCGGGGACGGCGTCGTGTTCGCGGGGGTCGAGGCCTGCGACGACGGCAACACCACCGACGGCGACGGCTGCCAGCACAACTGCGCGCGGCCGACGTGCGGCGACGGCGTCGTCGATCAGGGTGAAGATTGTGACGACGGCGACGGAGACGACACCGACGAGTGTCCCTCGACTTGCCTGTTTGCAAAGTGCGGCGACGGCTTCGTCCAGGCTGGCAAGGAGGCGTGCGACCTCGGCCCCGGCAACGAGGACCTCCCCGCGCTCGTGCTCACCCAGGGCCCGCTCTGGCGCCCAGCGCGGCCGATAGACCGCCCGAAGTCGGTGGCGGCGTTCTACGCCTACTCGTCGGCGAGCGGTCACACCGGGCTCGAGGCGAGGGGCGAGAGCCACCTCTGCGCGTACCGCGACACGAACACCGGCGCGCTCGGCCTGATCGTCGAGCACGGGATCGACGAGGACTCGACCGGCGTCTCCCAGCCCGACGCGGCGGTGAAGATGACGCTCTGGCACCTGCCGGCGGGCGCGTTCGCCGCGGTGTCGGACGACAACGAGTCCGAGTTCTCCGTGGTGGGGTCCACCGCGATCGGCGACTGGACCTTCCAGGACAACACCGACGGCGGCGCGCTCTCTGGCCTCCCCTTCCCTGGCAGCTGGTCGATCGACGCCTCGGTCGTGTTCGCCGCCGGGATCGATCGCTGGAGCTACGTGGACGGAGATCTCTCGCGCGTCTCGCTCGATCCCTCGGTCCCAGCCAAGCTCACGGCGTACGCGGCGCCGGCGGCCTGCCGCCCCGACTGCACCGTGCCCCGCTGCGGCGACGGGCGGCTCGACGGCGGCGAGGTCTGCGACGACGGCAACACGCTGGCCGGCGACGGCTGCGCGGCCGACTGCAAGTCGCTGAAGTGAGTTTACGGCGCCCGCCGCCGCGGATAGGCAGCCCGCATGAGCAAGTGGCGATTGACGTACTTCGACGCCCCCGTCAGCCGCGGAGAAGAGTGCCGCCTCGCGCTGGCGCTCGCGGGCGTCGACTTCGAGGACGTGCGCATCCAGCGCGCAGCGTGGCCCGAGCTGAAGCCCGCCACGCCGTTTGGCACCGTGCCGTTCCTCGAGATCGACGGGAGGCCGACCATCGGGCAGACCAACGCGATCCTGACCCTCGTCGGCCGCTTGCACGGCCTGCACCCGAGCGATCCGTTCGAGGCCGCGCGCCACGAGGCGGTGATGACCTTCGTCGACGAGCTGCGGGCTGCGGTGACGCCGTCGATCCGCATGACCGATCCCGACGAGAAGCGCCGCGCGCGCGAGGTGCTGGTGCAAGACACCTTCCCTACGTGGGGCGAGACAGTCGAGCGACACATCGGCGACCGCGGCTACTTCGCGGGCGACGCGCCGCACGTCGTCGACGTGAAGCTCTACGTGGTCGTGCGGTGGTTCGCGAGCGGCAACGTCGACCACATCCCCGCCGACGTGTTCGGCGCTTTCCCCCGGCTGATGCGCGTGCACGACGCCGTCGACGCGCACCCGCGTGTGCGCGCCTGGCAGGCTCGCAAGTGAACGAGGTCGTCGTCTCCCGCGAGATCGCGCGCCCCGTCGAGCAGGTCTGGGCGCGCTACACCGATCACGCGGGCTGGTCCTCGTGGGCCGGGCTGGGTCGTGTCAAGCTCGTGCGCGCGGGTGAGCCGACGCGCGACGGCGTCGGCGCGGTGCGCGCGTTCTCGAGCACGCCGGGCCTCCTCGAGGAGGTCGTCACGTTCGAGGCGCCGCATTTGTTGCAGTACAAAGTCACGCGCGGGCCGCTGCCGTTCGATCGCCACCTCGGCGAGGTCTCGTTCGACGCTGTCGAGGCCGGGACGCGGGTCACCTGGCGCGTGTCGTTTCGGAGCCGCTTGCCGGGGCTCGGGTGGATACTCGAGCGGGGACTGTCGACGCTCTTCCGCCGCATCCTCGCGGCGCTCGACCGGGACCTGTCGCTCGGCTGACCGGCCCGCCGCCCGCCCCACCGCGAGCACCACCTCGCAGGTGGCATGCCGGTGCTGACAGTGAAGCTGTTGGTGCGCGAACGACGCTCGGATGGGTCGATATCGCCGCGACGGCGGCGGCGCCGTGGTACGGATCGTCGATGACATCTCGAAGCCGCCCGCGCTCGCGTCTCACCCCGCGCTCGTCGCTCGCGCTGCTCGCGCTCGCCGCGGGGGCGTCGTGCGCGGACAAGCCCGCGACAGCCATCATCGTCGCCGTGTCGACCGAGGGCGTCGTCCCACGTGATCTCGACACGCTGACGATCGTCGTCACACGAGGGGGCGCGGTCCGGCACCAGACAGAGCACGAGCTGCCGACCGGAGATCGCCTGCCGGGCACGCTGACGCTCACCCAGGAAGACGACGCCGAGGGACCGGTCACGGTCGAGCTGCGCGGCGGCCTGAGGGGGAAGGAGCCCCACGTCATCCGGCGCGCGACGCTCGGCTTCTCCGACGAGAAGACCAAGCTGCTGCGGATGCCGCTCCGCTATGTCTGCTACGGCGCCAGCGACTGCAGCGAGGGGATGACTTGCATCGGGGGGGTGTGTCAAGACCAGGCGGTCGACGTCGAGACCCTCCCAGATTTCGTCGACGACGCCTCGGCCATCGGCGCGCCCGGAGCTTGCTTCGACGAGCGAGAGTGCTTCGCCAGCACGACCCCGGTCACCGTCGATCCAGCCAGGTGTACGGCGGCCGTGCCCGCGGGACGCGCGCTCGGGGTGGCGTTTGCCAAGTGGCCAGATCGCCGCGTCGCCTTGTCTCCCGAGCCGCGCGAGGGCTATGCCCGCAGCGGCGACGGCGTCACGCTCGCCAAGGGGCTCTGTGGCGCCCTGGCCTCGGGGCAAGTGCTCGAGGTCTTCGCCTCCTCGTCCTGCGAAGAGCTGACCCGCGACCGCCCGACCTGCGGGATCATCGAGCCGGCGGGCACGGGTGGCAAGGGGGGCGCGGGTGGCAAGGGAGGCGCGGGCGGCACCTCGGGGAAGGGAGGGATGGGCATCCCACCGGCGGGCGCGGGCGGCGCCGTGACGGCCGGAGCAGGCGGCGCGACCGCGGGGAGCAACCCCGGCGGCAAGGGAGGCACGGGCGGCAACCCGAGCGGGGGCGCGGGCGGCAGCGCCCCCAGCGGCGAGGTGCAAGTGTTGTCCGTGGCGCCTGGACCGACCGACGTGCCGACCGGCGAGTTCACCGCGGTGGTGCAGTTCAACCAGCCGGTGTCTGCGTCCGCCGTCTCGAGCGAGGTGACGTTTCAGGGCACGTTCCCGTCGAGCACGCTGGGCCACAACGCGAAGGTCTCGCCTACTGATCCCACGAGGGTGGAGGTCGACGTGAAGGGCGCGGACTTCGTCGCCGGCGTCCCCTACACGGGCCGCGTCAAGAAGGGCCTCGCCGCCGCGCCGCCGTCGGCCGGCACGCTCGCGAGCGACTACACCTGGACCGTGGTGACCGGCCCCGAGCAGGTGGGCGTCGGCTACCCGCTGTTTCCGTTCGTCACCCGCCCGCAGCTCGCGAGATCGCCTGGCGGGACCGGCGCGGTCACCTATGTGTTGCAGCGCTCCAGCAATCTCCCGGTGTCTCCCCCGATGGCCGCCCGCTACGAGGACGGCAGGGGCTTCGTCGAGGCGGTAGACCTCCGAGGGGGCCTCGACCTCGTCGTCCCCAACGGCACCCAGGACCTCGCGACGGACGGCGTGGGCGGCGCGTTCGCGCTGTTTCACGGCCGGACCCCCGCCGAGGCCGCGGCGTTCAACCCTATCTCACACATCTATTTCACGCGCCGTGGGCCCGCGGCCGACGCCAAGTGGGAGGCCCCGTTGCTGGTCGCCGACGCGCCCACCCCGGCCGACTTGCACATCCTGGCCAACACCAGCGGAGACGCCTCTGCGCTCTGGATCGAGCAGGACACGAGCGCGTCGGTCTACCGCGTGATGCGCGCGCAGATCACGGCAGGTGTCCCGGGTGCGCCCGTGACGCTCGACACGTTCACCATCATCCCGACGCTCTCCGCCGGCGTCGCCGCCGACGGCTCGGCCGCCGCCCGCTGGCACGTCGCGCTGAAGCCCGTGCGCTGCGCCATGGGGAAGGTCGGCGAGCCGTGGCAGGGCGGCGAAGACGTCAACAAGTCGACGCTGAACCCGGGAGCGCCGCAGGTGTTCGTGGGCGACGGGGGCACGGTCTACCTGTCCTACCGGGACAACAACTCGAGCCAGGCGGCGGTGCAGCGTTACACCTCGGCGAGCGGGTGGGAGGCCTTCCACTACTTCGCGGCCGCCGCCAACGGCACCCCGGTCGAGGCCTCGGTGCGGGTCGACGACGCCGGAGACGCGGTCGCCGTCGCGTACGACGTCACCTCGAAGCAGCTCGTCAGCGACGTCTGCGTCGGCGGCACCTGGTCACCGGTCGCGTTCCCTTCACAGCCCAACGCGGGTTGGTTCACGCTGGTGCCGAACGCCAGCGGCGGGCTCGGGACCACGGCGTTCTACCGGGCGGGGACGGGCGGAGCGACCGACATCCACCGCGCGAGCTTCGACGGCGCGATGTGGGTGGACGAGGGGCTCGCCACGGCCTCGTCGCTGGGCCTCGCCGTCACCAGCGCGCAGCTGGTCGCCGGGCAAGTCAACGGCAAGGCGCTGATGCTCTACCAGCAAGAGGACCAGACGCAGCAGACGCAGCTCGGGGCGCTGTACGCGTACCGAGCGCCGTGACGCTCGAGCTCGCCGAGCCAGTGTTCCCACTGTCGGCGCGACCGCGCTGACGCGCTCAGGCCCAGTCGCCGCGGCTGGTGAGGCTCGCGACCCGCAGCGACTCGAGCACGAACAGCGGTCGCCCGACGCACGCGTCGGTGATCACGCCATAGCAACACTTGGGCACGCCCGCGGTCGTGGTCTTCTGCTCGGGGCCAGTCTGCGCGAACGCGCCGCAGCTCGACGAGACATACTCGGCCATGATGCGCGGGGAGAGCGTGGAGTCTCCGAGCTGGGGGCACCCGCCGTCCGAGTTGGGCTCGATGCACACAGTGATGGTCGAGAACTGCTGCGGCGGCGTCCCGCACTTGTACGCGCCAGAGTCGACGCACTCACAGTAGGTCGCGGAAAGGCTGGAGGTCGAGCACCACGCGGTCTTCACGCAGTCTCCGCCCTCTGCGCAGCCGCTCGGGGACGAGCCGCCAGCGCCCGCCGCCGAGCCGCCAGCGCCCGCCGTCGTCCCGCCCGCACCAGCCTTCGCGCCGCCAGCGCCTGCCGTCGTCGTCCCGCCCGCGCCCGCTGTCGTCGTCCCACCGGCGCCTGCCGCCGTCGTCCCGCCCGCGCCCGCTGCCGTCGTCCCGCCGGCGCCCGCCGTCGTCGCTCCACCAGCGCCGGCGCTGAGCTTCCCGCTCGAGCCTGCGCTGCCTCCGCCCGCGCCCGCCGCGCCGGTCTGGCCCTGAGGTGAAGCGTCGTCCGAGCCGCCACAGCCCGCCACCACCGCCACGCCGCCGATGGCGAGCGTCAACCGAGTCAAGAGAGGATGTGCCATGCGCGTGACCGTAGCGCGCGGGCGCGGCCGCGCCGCCAGAATTCTTGATCGAGCGCAACGACGCGGGAGAAGGCTGGTAGCGTCGCGCGCCGCATGGCCTACGCGCGCCCCCGCTTCGATGCGCCGGTCGATCTCGACGCGCACCTCCGCAGGCTGCCCGACGGCGCGACCACGCGGGGCATGTACTTCGAGAGCGCGCTCGCGGTCGCGCGGCAGCGGGCGCCGAGGGTCGACGTGCTCCGCGAGGCGGGCGTCGCGCGCGCGAGCTACGTCGCGTTCAGCCCGTACCCGGTGAGCGACTTTCTTCGCCTCGCGCACGTGGTCGCGCGGCACGCGTGGCCCGACGCGGCGGTCGGAGAGGGGCTGCGGCGGCTCGGACACCGCTCGTACGACGCGTTCCTCGACAGCCACCTCGGGCGCGTGGTGTTCGGCGCGTTCGGGCGCGCACCGCAGCTGATCGCCCGGCACGCCGCGAAGGGCTGGGGGCTGTCGATGAATTTCGGACACGTCGAGGTCGAGGAGCTCGGGCCGAGCCATTTTCGGTTCCACTTCTCCGAGCTGCCCGTCTTTCTCGAGACCCAGCAGGTCGGCGTGGTCGAGGGCGCGATCAGGGCGACGGGCATCGCGGCGGAGGTGCTCGTCGAGGCGCGCGATCTCGCGAGCCTGTCGATGGACATCTCGTGGGCCGGCTAGCCGCCGCGCGCGCCGCTTGCGCGGCGAGAAGAAATCCGTATAGTGCGCGTCCCTTTCGAAACCCCCCCGGGGTCAAGCGGGGCCCAGGCCCCCTCCCGGCGGCTTCTCCACAAGAGGTTTTCATGTACGCGGTGATCAAGACGGGTGGCAAGCAGTACAAGGTCGAGGCAGGCCAGGTTCTCCGCGTGGAGAAGCTCGCGGGCGCGGCCGGCGACAAGGTGACGTTCGGCGACGTGCTGCTGATCGGCGGCGGCGAGAAGACCAAGCTCGGTCAGCCGACGATCGCGGGCGCCAAGGTCGAGGCGACGATCCTCGCGCAGGACCGCGCGAAGAAGATCATCGTCTTCAAGTTCCGCCGTCGAAAGAACTACCGCCGCAAGGCCGGCCACCGGCAGTGCTACACCGAGCTCAAGATCCAGGCGATCTCGGCCTGAGAAAGTCGACGAACGAACCATGGCCCACAAAAAAGGTGCAGGCTCGACCCGCAACGGCCGCGACTCCAACTCCCAGCGTCGCGGCGTCAAGCTCTACGCGGGGCAGCCCGTCCGCGCGGGCGGCATCATCGTCCGCCAGGTCGGCGCGACCCTCCACGCCGGCAAGAACGTCGGCCTCGCCAAGGACTACACGCTGTTCGCGCTCGTCGACGGCGTCGTGAAGTTCGAGTGGAAGACCAACACCAAGAAGCAGGTGTCGGTCGTCCCCGCCGACGCCAGCTGACGCCTTGAGCGTCCGACTGGTCGCGGTCGATCTCGACGGCACGCTGCTCGACGCGTCGGGCAAGGTGCACGAGATCGATCGGCGCGCCCTCCAGGCCGCGGCCTCGGAGGGCGTCGTCGTGTCCATCATCACCGGGCGGCTGTATTCGGGCTCGGCGGCCGCCGCGCGCGCGATCGACGCGCACGGACCGATCGCGTGCGTCGAGGGCGCGCACCTCGTCTGGGGCACGAGCGGCGCCGAGATCTCCCACGCCGAGATCCCGCGCGACGTCGCCGAGCGCGCGCGCGCGCTGTTTCGTCGCTCGACGTCGGCGTGCTTCGCGTTCGCCCACGACGAGATCGTCCACGACACGGCTGGCGCGCCCTTCCTACCCTACGTCACCGCGTGGTCCGAGCGGCTCGTCGCCGCCGCGCACGCGTGCGACCACCCGCACTGGGAGCACGAGCGCGGCCTGTCGGCGATCGTCGCGGTCGGCGTCGAGGGCGAGATCGCCGAGGCCGCGACCGAGCTCGAGCGGGCGGGCGGCGCGTTCGTGGTGAAGTTCCCCATCCTGCGCGTCCCGGGTGAGCTCTGGGGCATGATGGTGCGCAGCGGCGGGACGGACAAGGGCGTCGCGCTCCGCGCGCTCGCGGCGCACCACGGCGTCGCGATCGAAGACTGCGCGGTGGTCGGCGACTGGCTCAACGACGTGCCGATGTTCGAGGTCGCGGGGCACTCGTTCGCCATGGGGCAGGCGCCCGAAGACGTCGCGCGCCACGCGAAGACCCGCCTCGTCGCCAGCAACGTGACAGGTGGCGGGGTGGCCGAGGCGCTCGCTACACTCGGGCTCACGTGACCCAGCCGACGCAGAAGCGACCGCTGCTCCTCGTACTGACGATGCTGCTGTTGACGCTCGTCGCGGCGGGCGGCTCGCTGCAGGGCTGCGCGACGGTGCAGGTGTTTCGCGCGGGGACGGTGCCCGAGCGGCCGATCCCGCCGGGCGCCGACGTCGCGGTCGAAGAGGCCACGCGCGCGCTCGAGCGCGCCGAGCTGGCGATCCGCCTCGGCGCGCGGCGGACGCTGCTGCCGCTCGGCATCGGCAACCTGCTCCTGTCGCTCCTGTTGTTCTCTGCGGCGTGGCGCGTGCTCGGCATGCGGCCGGGCGCGCGGGCGCTGGCGACGCAGGCGGTCGCGGTCAACGCGCTCTTCGCGATCGTCGAGTATGCGATGACCCGCGAGGTGCGCGGCAAGCTCGCGATGGCGTTCGCCGACCACCTGCCGCGCGCCGCGCTGAAGGGCGTGTCGATGTCCGAGCCCGAGCTGTGGCGCGCGCTCGACGCGACCGCGTGGATGCTGTTTCGCGCGAGGCTCGCGGCGCTGCTCGTCGTGTACGCCGCGGCCTACGCCGCGCTCCACGCGCCGAGCGCTGTCGCGGCGCTGCCGGCGCTCGACGAGCCCGAAGACGAAGAGGCCTGATGGCGCGCAGGATCGCGGTGCTCGCCCCCGATCTCGCGAACCAGATCGCGGCCGGCGAGGTCGTCGAGCGCCCCGCGAGCATCGTCAAGGAGCTGGTCGAGAACTCGCTCGACGCGGGCGGCAAGCGCGTGTCGATCGACGTCGAGCAGGGGGGCGTGACCTTGCTCCGCGTCGCCGACGACGGCGAGGGCATGCACGCCGAGGACGCGGCCCTGTCGGTCGAGCGGCACGCGACCAGCAAGATCAAGGCGCTGCCGGACCTCGACGCGATCCTCTCGTATGGCTTTCGCGGCGAGGCGCTGCCGAGCATCGCGAGCGTCAGCCGCTTCGAGCTGCGCACGCGGCGGCGCGGCGACGAGCTGGGCGCGCGCGTGAAGCTCGACGGCGGAGGGAGCAAGTCGGTGAGCGTGTGCGCGGCCGCCGAGGGCACCGTCGTCGAGGTGCGCGATCTGTTCTTCAACGTGCCGGCGCGGCGCAAGTTCCTGCGGTCGACGGCGGCCGAGAGCGCGCAGATCACCGAGGTCTGCGAGTCGCTCGCGCTCGGGGCGCCGACGGTGTCGATGCGCCTCTCGCGCGACGGCAAGGTGGCGCGCGAGTGGCTGCCCGCGCCCGATCTCGCGACCCGCGTCCGCGCGGCGCTCGCGGGCGAGGAGCTCGCCGAGATCCACGCGACGCGCGGGCCGCTCGAGGTCCACGCGCTGCTCGGCCGCCCGGAGCGCGCGCGCGCCGCGTCGACGGGGCTTCGCGTCTACGTCAACGGGCGCGTGGTCAAGGATCGCGCGCTGTCGCGCACCATCGCGCAGGCGTACGGCGGCGTGCTCGAGGCGGGGCGCTACCCGCTCGGCGCGGTGTTCGTCGAGCTGCCGCCCGAGCGGGTCGACGTCAACGTCCACCCACAGAAATCCGAGGTGCGCTTCGCCGACGGTCGCGGCGTGCTCGACGCCCTGTTTCACGTCGTCTCGACCGAGCTCGGCCGCGCGTTCGGCGTCGCGCCCGCGCCGAGGTGGGCGCCCGCGGGCGGCGCGGTGCCACCCTACGCGGGGCCGCCCTCTGACACCCCGACGCGGCGCCGCCCCCCCGACGCCCCGCCGGGGCCGCTGCCTTCGTTCGCGCCGAGCGAGCCCGCGCCTTCGCCGCTCTACCCTCCCACCGAGCCGTCGACCTCTCGCATCTCGTACGAGCACGAGCCGAGGCGACCCAGGTTCGCCGAGCTGCGCTTCCTCGCGCAGGCGCGCTCCGCGTACCTCGTGTGCGAGGGCCCCGAGGGGTTGTATGTGCTCGACCAGCACGCGGCGGCCGAACGAGTCACGTTTCATCGCCTGAAGCAGGCCTTCACCGCTCGCGCGGTCGCGATGCAACCGCTGCTGTTGCCGCTCGTGCTCGACGTCCCCGAGGAGGACGCCGCGCTGGTGGAAGAGCGCCGCGACGAGCTCGGCGCGGCGGGCATGGACGTGAGGCGCGCCGCGGCCACGAAGATCGCGCTGCACGGCGTCCCGCAGCTGCTGCTCAAAGCGGCGCCAGAGCGGCTCGTGCGCGATCTGCTGGCAGAGGTGTCGCGCACCGGCAGGGCCAAGTTCCACGAGGCGATCGATCTGGCGCTGGCGACGATGGCCTGTCACGGCTCGGTGCGCTCGGGCGACCGGATGTCCAGAGACGAGGCCGAGGCGCTGCTGGCCGCGCTGGACGGGGTCGATTTTGCGGGTCACTGTCCGCACGGTCGACCGGTGGTGACGGCGCTGACGTTCGCCGAGCTGGAGCGACGCGTCGGCCGCCGCTGATCGCGATCCATCAGGTCGGTCGCGCGCGTGACCGGTGACACCAGCGCGAGGACGAGGGCGGCGCCCAAGATGCCAGCGCGCGCGCCCGCCCGCCCCGAATCACTTGTGAGCGTTCACTTGCACTCCGCCAGCGGCGGCGTGTCGACGCCCAGCTCGGTCGAGAGGGTGGCCGCGACGGTCTCGAACGCGAAGCCTATCGACACGCCGTCGCACGCGA
>CAUJFL010000321.1 GCA_963169165.1 Myxococcota bacterium
TCGCGTGCGACGGCGTGTCGATAGGCTTCGCGTTCGAGACCGTCGCGGCCACCCTCTCGACCGAGCTGGGCGTCGACACGCCGCCGCTGGCGGAGTGCAAGTGAACGCTCACAAGTGATTCGGGGCGGGCGGGCGCGCGCGACCGAGGCGGCGATTCGAACGGTACGGAGTCAGTCCAGCTTGCTCACGTGAGCGCCACGCATAGCGAAGCGGAGTGGACGTCGGCAAGGCGCTCGCGAGCCTCGGCAAGCTCATCGGCATCCTCGACACCTTCCTCGGCGTTCCCGAGGTGCCCGACCTCTCGAACCTCGCCGGGCGTCGCCGCGCCCGGTCGTGAGCTGTCATCGGTTCGAATCTGAACCCGGCGCCGCGTTTCGGCGATTTTGTGCGCAATTTCAGGTATTTTTGAGGCCCAGGCAACGCGAGCTGCGGCCTCTTGGACGCGTCGCTACCCTCTTCGCCACTGCAGTTCCAACAAAGAGAGGCAAACCGTGTCCGACGAACAAATCGAATGGCTCATGAAGGTTCTCCAACCCGAACGGACCCTGGCGTCGCTCCCCGGAGGGGCGAGCCTCGGCCAGGACGCCCACGCGGCGCTCCTCGGCCTTCCGGTCGCGGTCTACGCGACCGCGCTCCGTCGCATGCAGGAGGGCGCGTCCGCGGCGGCCGCCGACCTGCTCGCCGATCCGGAGAACACATCGAGGGTCGAGCGCCTCCCGCTGAAGGAGGGGGCGAAGGTGATGGTGTTCGGCGACAGCCTCACGTCCGAGCCTCAGTCCTGGGCGGTGATCGTGCGGGAGATGCTCGCGACGCGTCGCGGCGCCGACGCGATCACGTGGACGATCCGCGCCGTCGCCGGGGAGACGACGACGCAGGGTCTGGTGCGCGTCGGCGAGGTCGCCAGCGTGCAGCCCGACTGGGTCATCTTCTTCTTCGGGACGAACGACGCGCGCACGCAGGGGCCGCGCGCCACGAAGACGCTCGTCCATCCCGA
Organism: Myxococcota bacterium; assembly: GCA_963169165.1. Lineage (GTDB taxonomy): Bacteria > Myxococcota_A > Polyangia > Polyangiales > Polyangiaceae > JADLFU01. The sequence goes on from CAUJFL010000321.1 coordinate 995, forward strand.
GGAGACCGCACGTAACCTCGCGGAGCTGCGTCAGCGCGTCGTTCGAGAGACCACGGCGCGTTGCCTGTTCATCTCCCCGCCCGCGGTCGACGAAGCGCGGGCCGCGGTGCACCCGGGCCTCGCCCGCTTCGGGGTCGGTTTCCGCAATGAGGACCTCGCGCGCGTCGCCGCGATCGTCCGTGACGGAGGCGGACCTGTCATCGACCTCTTCTCCGCGCTGGGAGCTCCGCCCCCGCCAGACCTGCTCACTGGCGATGGCCTGCACTTCACGCTCGCGGGCCAGAGGCGACTGGCGCGCGAAGTGATCCGTGGCTGGAGCGAGCTCGCGTGAGGAGCCTCATCTTTGGCGCCACCGGGACCGTCGGCTCTCGGGTGACGCAGCAACTCATCGACGCGGGCGCGCGACCAGCGGTGTTCGCGCGCAGCGCGAAGCGGACGAAGGCGCTCTTCGGGGACCGCGTCGACATCCACGTCGGAGACCTCGAGTCGCCGGGGGGCTCGCTGGCGACCGCGATGGTCGGGGTCGACGAGATCTTCCTCGTGACCGAGGGAGTGGACCTCGTCGACCGCGATCGCGCGGTCGTCTCGGCGGCCGTCCGCGCGGGCGTGCGGCACGTGGTCAAGCTCTCCACGCTCGACGTGCGAACCGGGATAGGCACCGGCCCGTGGCATGCGCGCGGTGAAGCGGCCGTTCGGGGGAGCGGCATCGCGTTCACGTTCCTCCAGGCGGCCGGCTTCATGTCCAACGCGCTCGGCTGGGCGGAGTCGATCCGCGGCGAGCGAGTCCTGCGTTCGTCGACGGGTGACGGACGGATCGCGTTCATCCATCCCGACGACATCGCGTCCGTCGCGGTCGCGGCGCTGACGACGCGCGATCACGACGGCGAGGCGCTCGTGATCACCGGCCGCGAGGCCCTCTCGTACGGGGAGATGGCGGCCGCGATCGGCCGCGCGATCGGGGAGCCCGTAGCCTTCGAGGAGCTCTCCGACCGCGAAGCCTACGCGCGCACGCGCGCGTGGGCGGGGGAGGGGCCAACCACCGACGCCCTCGTCGACATCTGGCGTTCGGTGCGCGAAGGACGGCTCGATACGGTCACGGACGGAGTCGAGCGGGTCATCGGGAGGAGACCGATCGCGTTCGCCGCGTGGGCGGCCGAGAACGCCGACGCGTTCAGGTGAGCGGCCTGGTCGCGCGGCCCTCGAAAGAGTTCACGTAGAGGACGACGGCGCGGAGGGCCTCGCTCCGCGCGCCCTCGCGCGAGAGGGAGGAGCGCGCCGGATCCGACGCTCCGTGGACGAGCGATTCGACGATGCGTGGAAGGACGAACAGCATGCGCGCTGCCGCGTCGCCGTATCGTTCCTGATCGGGGCGCGCCAGGACCCGCTCGAACGCGTGGTGCAGCGCGGTCGTGAAGCCGCGCGCGCTCTCCGGGTTGGCTGACGAGACGACGTCGTGCGCTTCCCCGACGTGGGCGTGCGCGTTCACGAGACCGTCGACGAGCTCGCGCGCGAAGTCCGGGAGCGACGCCGCGGCGCAATCCGCCGCCGTCGTCTCGAGGACCCGCCGCACGTCGGCTATGTGTCGGTCGTGGAGCGCCGCGACGATCGCGTGCTTGTCGGGGAAGTATTGATAGAGCGAGCCGACGCTGACGCCGGCGATCTCCGCGATCCGATTCGTCGTGAGCGCCTGCGCCCCATGGCGCTTCACGACGAGCCGAACCGCCTCGAGCACGGCATCCACCGTCTGTCGTGCGCGTTCCTGCTTCGGCTTGCGCCGTGGAGTGGGGTGTTCGTCGGTCGTGCTGCGTGGGCGCGTGGGCATGCTCGGTCGGAGCTCGTTCGACGATAGTAGCGGCGCGCGCGCGTCGGGGCAACGGGCAGCCGGCACGGCCCGCCCGTCTCCGACGGGCCAGTCCCAACACTGTCGAAATAATCGCGATGAACGAGCGAATGAGTTCGGTTCCCGCTGGTTGCGGGGGCGACTCTTCTCGCCTCTCGATGCGTGGCCATCCGGGCCGACGAATGTGTGGCTGGAGGTCGCTCGGACCGATCGTGGCGTGCCGATCGTTCAAGCGCTCTCCGGTGGCACGCTGGTGGGTTTCAGTGAAGCCTGTGGTGCGGGGTGCGATTGGTTCGGCAACCAATGCGACCTCGACACGCGGACCGACACGGATTGACAGCATTGACAGCGCCGCGCGTCCTGCGGCGTTCCGCCGCTGGGGGCCGCGGTGTCTCGAACTTGTCGAGTTCAGGTCCGGCGTGCGGTAGGCTCGGCGGATGCGATCTCTCCTCCTCCCCGTCACGGCCGTCACGGCCGGGTTCGTGCTCGCCGCGTGCAGCAAGGACAGCGCTCCGACCCCGAAGCCCGTGGCCGCGAGCGCGACGGCCAGCGCCGCCGCCCCCACGGCGCCGAAGCGCCCCGACCTCGGCGCGTTCGCGAAGCTCCCCGCCGCGGCGCCCAGCTCCGACGCCGGCCCTGCCGAGCGGGCGACGCTGGGCAAGCTCCTCTACTTCGACGCCCGCCTGTCGAAGAACCACGACGTCTCGTGCAACAGCTGCCACGATCTCGCGAAATACGGCGTCGACGGCGAGAAGACCTCTCCCGGTCACAAGAAGCAGCGCGGCGATCGCAACTCGCCGACGGTCTACAACTCGGCGCTCCATTTCCGTCAGTTCTGGGACGGGCGCGCCGCCGACGTCGAGGAGCAGGCCACCGGCCCGGTGATGAACCCCGTCGAGATGGCCATGCCCGACGAGAAGCGCGTCGTCGAGACGCTCGCGTCGATCCCCGAGTACAAGGAGCTGTTTGCAAAGTCATTCCCCGGCGACAAAGAGGCCATCACCCTGAAGAACGCCGGGCGCGCCATCGGCGCCTTCGAGCGCAAGCTGCTGACGCCGTCCCGCTTCGACAAGTACCTCGGCGGCGACGACAAGGCGCTGTCCGCCGACGAGGTGAAGGGGCTCACCACCTTCGTCTCGTCGGGCTGCACCGCGTGCCATTCGGGCGCGCTGCTGGGCGGGGCGATGTACCAGAAGCTCGGCCTCGTGAAGCCCTGGCCAGACGCCAAGGACCAGGGGCGCGCCTCGGTGACGAAGCAGGACTCGGACAAGCTCATGTTCAAGGTGCCCAGCCTCCGCAACATCGAGAAGACCGCGCCATACTTCCACGACGGCTCGGTCCCGACGCTCGCTTCAGCCATCAAGCTGATGGGCCAGCATCAGCTGGGCCGCGAGCTCTCCGACGCCGACGTGCATGGCATCGAGCTCTTCTTGAAGACGCTCACGGGCGAGCTGCCGAAGGACCTGATCCAGCCGCCCGAGCTCCCCAAGAGCACCGCGAAGACGCCGAAGCCCGACGCGCGTTGACCGCGCGTCGTCTTGGTGGCTCCGCTGCCTGATCCGTCACGCGCGCAGCGTCTGATACGCCTGCGTGAGCTCGACCAGGCGGAGCGAGAGCGCCCTCTTCTCCGCGGCGGGCGCGCCCGCGTGGCGATCGGGGTGGAAGCGCAGCACGAGCTGCTTGAACGCCTCGTGTACCTCCGCCGCCGTCGCGCCGAGATCGAGGCCCAGCATCGAGAGCGCGCGCGTGCGGTCGGCCGGAGCGGGCTCCCTTCGCCTGTCACGCGCGCGGGCGCGACCCGACAGGAACGCGCCGGGGCCCAGCTCGGTCACCTCGCTGCGGCGGTGCGCCACGCGGAACGACAGCTCGGCGTCGTCGAGCGCGAAGAGCGCCTCGAGCCGCCGGAGCGTGGCGCCGCCTACGCCGCCCTCGTCGTGGGACGCGCCCGCCTCGTTCGCGGCGTCGACGCCGACGACGAGCCCCTCGCGCAGGTGGATCTTGTGCGCGCGTCCCGCGGTCACGCCGCGCACCTCGGTCAGCTCGAGCGTGCCGGTGACCCGCGCGCGGTGCAGGCTGCCGAGCAGATCGCCGAGGGTCGTCGCGGACAGCCTTCGAGGCAGAGAGACGCCGGTCATGCGAGTCGGCTAGCCCACCCCGACGCGACGGGGCAACTTCGCGGCGGCGCGCGCGCCGTTTGGCTTTCGGGGGCGCGTGGGAGTACCTTCGTGGTGAAGTGCGCAAGTTCCTCCGAAACACGGCTTGGGTGGTCGGCACCATCGCGGTCATCGTCGCGGCGCTGCGGTTCACCGTCATCAGGTGGTGGACCGTCCCGATGGATGATCCGGTGCACGGGACCTCGCTCGCGCCGAGCCTCGCGGCGGGCGATCTCCTGATCCTGCTGAAGAGCACGCCGAAATACGGAGATCTGGTGCGCTGCGCCGATCCGGGCGCGCCGGGGCGCTATGTCGTCGGGCGCATCCTCGCGACCGAGGGCGACAAGATCGAGCTGACGCGCGCCAACATCATCGTGAACGGCCGCCCCACGCGCCCCGACATGAGCTGCAACCCCGCCAAGGTCACCGTGACGCACCCGACCTCGGGCGCGCCGGTCGAGCTGCACTGCTCGATAGAGGAGGCGCAGGGGCACAAGCACATGCGCGCCGCCGCGCTGGGCAGCGACTCGCAGCAGGTGATCCGAAAGAGCGAGGTCAGCCAGGGCAACGTCTACCTGGTCAGCGACAACCGCGCGTTCCCGATGGATTCGCGCGAGTACGGCGCGATCCCGAAGTCGTCGTGCAAGGAGCAGGTGTTCTTTCGCATCAAGAGCAAGAAGGGCCTCGGCGACGTCCCGACGCGGCTGATGTTCATCCAGTAGGGTTGGCGCGCGCGGCCGCCGCCGCTAATCGAGAGCGGATGGACGCGCGAGTGCTCACGGGACAGCTCCTGGTGACGGGCTTCGAGCGGACGGGGCTGTCGCCCAGGTTCGCGGCGTCGCTCGCGCGCGGCCACCGCGGCGGGGCGATCCTGTTTGCGCGCAACCTGCCCGACGTCGGGCACGCGTGGCGCCTCTGCGCGAGCATCGCTCGTCGCGCGCCGCAGGCGCTGCCGCCGTTCATCGCGGTCGACCAGGAGGGTGGGCGCGTGGCGCGGTTGAAGGCCCCCGTCGTCAAGCTGCCGCCGATGCGCGAGCTCGCGCGGCGCGGCCCGGAGCTGCTGCGCGAGGCGGGGCAGGTGCTCGGCGCGCAGCTCGCGGCGCTGGGGTTCAACCTCGATTTCGCGCCCATCCTCGACGTCGACACCAACCCGGCCAATCCGGTCATCGGCGACCGCGCGTTCTCGTCCGACGCGGCCGAGGCGACGCGCCTGGCGCTCGCGTTCCACGAGGGCCTGTCGCGCCACGTGCTCGGGTGCGGCAAGCACTTTCCTGGCCACGGGGACACCGACACCGACAGCCACTTCGCCTTGCCCTCGGTCGCGCACGATCGCGCGAGGCTCGACGCGGTGGAGCTCGCGCCGTTCGCCGCGGCCGCCCGCGCGCGGGTCGCCACGATGATGACCGCGCACGTCGTCGTCGACGCGCTCGATCCGGGCGTGCCGGCGACCCTGTCGCGCAAGATCGTCCACGAGCTGCTGCGCGTGCAGCTCGGCTACCAGGGCGTGGTGTTCTCCGACGATCTCGAGATGGCCGCGATCGCCGCGCGCTACGACGTGCGCGAGGCCGCGGTGGCGGCGATCGTGGCGGGCTGCGACGCCCTCCTGGTCTGCAAGAGCGAAGACCTCGCCGACGAGGTCCACGAGGCGCTCACGCGCGAGGCCGAGCGCAGCATGGCGTTCCGCGGGCGCTGCGAGGAGGCCTTCGCGCGCGGGCTCGCGGCGCGAAGCTGGCGCCCGCCCGCGCCAGGCGACGCGCTCGCCGTGCGGGTCGCGCTCGATCGTTCGCGCGATTTCGAGGCGCGCCTCGCGTGAGCTTGTGGCTCGCGGCCGGGCGGATCGTCAGCCGTGACGGGGTGATCACCGACGGCGCGGTGCGCGTCGAGGGCGACAGGATCGTCGAGGTGGGCACGCGCCGCGAGGTCGCCCCGCGCCCTGAAGATCGCGTCGTCTCCGCGCCCGACGGCACGCTGACCGCGGGGCTCATCGACGCGCACACGCACGCGGCGTGGGCTGGCTCGCGTCACGACGAGTACGCGCAGCGCCTCGTCGGCGCCGACTACGAAGCCATCGCGGCGGCTGGCGGCGGGATAGTCGCCTCGATGCGCGCGGTGCGCGAGGCGCCCGTCGAGGCGCTCGTGTCGGCGCTGCGGGCGCGCCTGTCGAGGATGCTCCGGTGCGGCGTGACCACGGTCGAGGTGAAGAGCGGCTACGGGCTCGACGAGGCGTCCGAGCGCAAGCAGCTCGAGGCGATCGCCGAGGTGGCGCGTGACCCGTCGCTGCCGTCGATCGTGCCGACCTACCTCGCTCTGCACGCGCTGCCCCCGGAGCGTCGCGGCGACCGCGCGGGGTACGTGCGCGACGTGGCGACGCGGTGGCTCCCCGCGATCGCGCGGGCGGGCCTGGCCAGGTACGTGGACGCGTACGTCGATCGAGCCGCGTTCTCCGTCGACGAGGCGCGCGAGGTGCTCCGGGAGGCGCGCGCGCTCGGGCTCGGCGTGCGCCTCCACGTGGGTCAGTTCGCCGACGTCGGCGGCGCCGAGCTCGCGACCGAGCTGGGCGCGGCGTCGGCCGATCACCTCGAGCACGTCTCGTCTCCGGGGGCCGACGGGCTGGCGCAGGCCGACGTCGCGGCGGTGATGCTGCCCGTCGCGAGCTTCACGCTGGGCCAGGCGCCGCCGCCGATAGAGGTGCTGCGACGCGCGGGCGTGAGGCTCGTCGTCGCGTCCGACGCCAACCCCGGCACCGCGCCGACCGAGAGCCTCCCGCTCGCCCTCGCCCTGGCCGCGCGCAGCTACGGCCTCTCGCCGCGCGAGTGCCTCGACGGCGCGACGATCCACGCCGCGCGCGCGCTGGGCCTGCGGGATCGCGGCGACATCACCGTCGGCGCGCGGGCGGATCTCGTCCTGTGGGAGCTGCCGAGCGAGGTCGCGCTCGTCCAGCCGTGGGGCGCGCCGCCGATCCACGCCGTCGTCCACGGCGGCCGCGTCGTCGCCGATCGCGGGTGACCCGGCGCGCGCGAGCGGGCAACATCAGCGCCGATGAGCTCGCCCGCGCTGCTGACCGATCGCTACCAGCTGACCATGCTCGCCGCGTACGCGGAGAGCGAGCACGCGGGGCGCCGGGCTGTGTTTGAATTGTTTGTGCGGCGCCTGCCGTCGTCGCGGCGGTTCATGCTCGCGTGCGGCGTCGGGCGGGCGCTGCCGCTGCTCGACGGGCTCACGTTCTCGCAGGAGGCGCTCGCGCGCTTCGCTCGTGATCCGGTGCTCGGGCCTGCGCTCTCGCGGCCGCGGGTGCGGACGCTCTTCGAGGGGTTCAGGTTCTCGGCGCGCGTGTTCGCCGTGCCCGAGGGGCGGGTCGTCTTCCCGGGCGAGCCGCTCGTGCGTGTCGAGGGGACGCTCGCCGAGGCGCAGCTGGTCGAGACGCTGCTCTTGTCGATCATCAACCACGACACGCGGATCGCGTCCAAGTGCGCGCGCATCGTGCTCGCGGCGCGAGGTCGCCCCTGCCTCGAGTTCGGCACGCGCCGGACTCACGAGCAGGCGGCCGTCGACGCCGCGCGCGCCGCCTACATCGCCGGGTTCGCGGCGACCTCGAACGAGGAGGCGGGGCGACGGTGGGGCATCCCGGTCGCGGGCACGATGGCGCACTCCTTCGTGCTCGCGCACGCGGCCGACGACGGAGAAGACGGCGAGTCGCGCGCGTTCTCCAACTACTCGACCCTGTTCGATGGCGAGACGACCTGCCTCGTCGACACCTTCGACCCGCTTCGAGGGGTCGATCGCGCGGTCGAGGCGGTGGGCGCCAGGCTGCGCGGCGTGCGGCTCGACTCGGGAGAGCTGGCGACGCTCGCGCGCGGCGCGCGTGAGCGCCTCGACCACGGCGGGCTCGGCGGCGCGTCGGTCGTCCTCTCCGACGATCTCGACGAGCAGAAGATCGCGGCGCTGCTCGACGGCGGCGCGCCAGCGTCGGCGTTCGGCGTCGGCACGATGGCGGTCGCGACCCCCGACGCGCCGTCGCTCGGCGCCGTCTACAAGCTGGTCGCGCTCGAGGACGCGCGCGGAGCGCTCGTCGCGGTGCAGAAGCGCGCGCCCGGCAAGGGCTCGTCGGCCGGGCCGAAGCAGGTGCACCGTCGAGGGTTCGACGACGTGCTCGGGCTCGCGACCGAGCCGCTCGACGGGGAGCCGCTCCTCGTCGAGGTGCTCGGCCCCGGCGCCAGCTACGACGCGTCGGTCGACGCCGCGCGCGCGAGGGCCCGCGCCGAGCTCGCCTCGCTGCCGGAGTCGCTCGCGTCGCTCGCGCCTCGTCGAGACGACGAGGGGTATCCCGTCTCGGTCAGCCCGGCGCTCCGTCGGCTGCAAGACGCGGTCGCGCGGGACGGCAAGGTCACGATCTAGACCCGCGAGGCGCGAGAACGCGCGGTCACGCGCCCGCCCAAACACGCGGATTCTTGCGTGGCACTCGCCTTGAAAAGAGGCCCGTGCATGCGCCTCTCGACCGCCCTCGTCGCCGCGATGTCGCTCGCGATCACGACCGACGCCGCGGCCGCGGGCGTGTTCGTCGCCGATCCGCCGTCGTCTGCCTACGTCGACGAGATACGCGCGGCGATCTCCGTCGATCCCTCGGGCGCGACGGTGTGGGTTGGCGCGCGCGTCGAGGGCGCCGCCGATCATGTCGTCTGGATCGTGCCGCGCGCGCCCGGCGCCGCGATCGATCTCGCGACGTCGGCGTGGCTCGACGCGCTCGAGGAGGCCACCGCCCCGCGCGTCCTCCCGCCGGCGAGCGCCGCGTGCGGCGGGCCCGCAGAAGTGGCCGGGGACGGAGACTTCCCGCTCGGCGTCGAGCCTCCCGTCGTCAGGCGCATCACCGCCGCGACCGAGCTCGCAGAGGTCGAGGCGGCGTGGTCGCTCACGCTCGACGCGGCGGACCGCGTGGCCTTGTTGTCGACGCTGTCGACGGGCGACGAGCTCGTCGCGGTGAGGTGGACCCCGCGCGACGGCGCGTCGTCGACGCCGGTGCTGCGCGTGCGCGGCGCCACGGCGACCGTGCCGATGCACCTCACGCGCGCCGAGCCGGGGCAGGCGATCTCGGTCACCGTGTCGCTGATCGCCGACTCGCGCGCGACCGCGCCGTACACCTCGCTCGTCGCGATCGCCGACGCGGACCTCTCGTGGCCGGGCGGCGCCGCGAGCTACTCGGCCGCGCTCGCGGCGCTCCTCGACACCGCGACGTCGGCGCGGTTCGTCGTCGAGTCGTCGACCCCGGCGGCGCTGACGACCGGCGAGTGGATCGCGGGCGCGGGCAAGGCGCCGAGCGCGGCCGACGCGTTCTTGCGGCGCGCCTCGCTGCGGGGCGAGCTCGCGGGCGACGTCGGGCAGATCTCGGCGGCGCTCGCGCCCGGCCTCGCCGGAGACGAAAAATGGGCGGCGCCGTGCGCGCGCGGTGATCTGGTCGCGGGCGCGCCGTGCAAGGACGGCGTCTCGCTCGGCGAGGCGACGCTGGGGCGCGCGGACGATCTCGCGTTCGCGCTGGCGGGCGTACCGAAGGGCCGCTGGGTCACGCGGCTCTCCGGTCGCATCCCGGCCGGTGGTCGCGGAAAATCCCTGTCGCTGGCGCCTGGCGAGGGCCCCGCCATGCCGGTGCTGCGCCGCGCGGGGAAGAGCACGTGCCAGGCCCCGACGGTCCCGGGCACGGGCAGCGGGAGCGGGGGCCCGACGCCTCGCGCGCGGCCGAGCGAGCCGGGCGCGGGCGGCGGGGGCGGGGGGCCGAG
>CAUJFL010000322.1 GCA_963169165.1 Myxococcota bacterium
CGCTGGATCGCCGCGAACAGGTGGCCCGCGTCTCCGCGCACGGCCTCGAGCGTGCGCGCCATCGCCTGGAACGACGGCGGCGAGAACGGCTCGTCGCCCGCGCCCATCGCGAGCAGCCCCTTGGCGACGAAGAACGACAGGACGTGCGTGCGCGCCATCACGCGATCGTGCTCCTCGGGCGTCGCGTCGCGGACCTCGCAGCCGAGCCGCTCGTACAGCGCGCGGGCGGCGCCCACGGCCGCGGGGAACAGGGGGTTTGGGCACACGACGACGCGCAGCGGCCGCTCCGCGCGCGAGAGGCTCGTGGGGCCGAACAGCGGGTGGGTGCCGATCCACGGCTGGCGCGCGCCCAGCGCGGACGACAGCGCCTCCACCGGCGCGACCTTCACGCTGCCGACGTCGAGCACCAGCTGCTCGGGCGAGAGCAGCGGCGCGAGCGCGCGAGCGGCCTCGCCCACCACCGGCACCGGCACCGCGAGCACGACGTGGGTCGCGCCGACGACGAGCTCGGTCAGCGACGACGCGCGGCGGTCGGGCGCGACGCTCGCCGACGGATCCCACGCACGAAACGGCACGCCGTGATCGTCGAGCAGCCCGCCGAGCGCCGCGCCGAACCTGCCCCACCCGAGGATCGCCGCGCGCATCGCGAGGGATCATAGCCGATCCATCCGACGGGCAGCGAGGGCGCCGGGGTCAGCCGGGTTCGGTGTAGAGCCCCTCGCGCCGGATGATCTCGAGCACCCGCGCGGGCACCAGCCTCGACAGATCGCCGCCCGTCGGGACCGCCGCGCGCACCCTCGTGCTCGACACGTCGGGCAACACGGGCGGCGGCGCGTCCTGTCGCAGGAACCCGACGCGCCCGAGCACCAGCGGCGGCGCGATCGCCACGACCTCGTCGAACCCGTGCCATTTGTGCGCGTCGGCGAGGATGTCCGCGCCGATCAGCAGCCGCAGCGAGCGCGCGGGGTCCTCGGTCGAGAGGTGCTGCACGGTGCGCAGCGTGCGGCTCTCGCCTCCGAGCGCCTCCTCGACGCGAGACACCGTCACGCCGCGGAGCGGCGCCATCGCCGCCTCGACCATCTCCACGCGCAGGTCGAACGACGTCAGACTCTTCGCGAACGGGTGTCGAAAGCAGGGGACCACCAGCACGTCGTCGACCTCGCCGGTCGAGAGCGCGTAGGCCACCGCGAGCACGTGCGCGACGTGGGGAGGATCGAAGCTGCCCCCGTACACCGCCGTCCTGCTCGTGCCCGACACCCGTGGCTCCTCTGCGCTCATCGGCCCCGCGCCCGCGCTCACCCCGCGTCGCGCTCGACCGGCGCCAGCAGCTCGACGTCGGCGACGGGCGCGAGCCGCGTCGACAGCACGGCCGCCACCGCCATGCCAACTGATGAGAGCAGATACGGCGCGACGTGGCTCAGGTGACCATACAAAGCGCCGGCCGTGACAGGGCCGACCAGCCGCCCGAACGAGCCGCTCGACTGCAACAGGCCGAGCGTCGCGCCCTGCTCGCTCGCCTTCGCGCGCCGCGACACGTAGGCGGACAGGCTCGGCGTCGCCACGCTGTGCCCGGTCGCGAGCACCAGGGTGACCGCGTAGAGGCCCGCGAGCCCCCAGGCGGGCGTGCGCGACAGCAACAAGAACCCGGCTGACAGCAGCACCAACCCCACGCGCACCAGCCGCACCTCGCCGAGCCTGGGGGCGAGGCGGCGCAGCAGGCCGCCCTGGATCACCGCGCCGACGACGCCCATCACGCCGAACACGTTGCCGACCCCGCGCGCGTCCATCGAGAACGCGTCGAGCGCGAACAACCCGAACGTGAACTCGAGCCCCGCGAACGACGACACGAACACGACGTTGAGCGCGACTGGCAGCAGGATCTGGGACGCGCGCACAGCCCGCAGGTAGCTGCCGGGTCGCAGGACGCTGACGCGCTCGGCGCTCGGCCCCCCGCGCCGCTCCTTCGGCAAGGTCTCCGGCAAGAACAGCAACGCCATCGTGAGGTTGAGCAGCGCGAGCCCGGCCGACGCGAACGCGGGGCCCGTCGACTCGCGACCCAGCAGATGCATCGACGCTAGGTGCCCGCCAAAGAATGGACCCACGATGAAGCCGATGCCGAACGCCGCGCCGAGCAGGCCCAAGCCCTTCGCGCGATCCTCGGGCCTGGTGACGTCGGCGACGCACGCCTGGACCACCGAGAGGTTGGCGGTCGCGATGCCGGCCATCATCCGCACGGCGAGCAGCGTCCAGAGCGTCCCCGCGAACCCGAGCGCGGCCATGAACACGCAGGTCGCGAAGATGCTCCACATCAACACCGGCTTGCGGCCGACCTTGTCGGAGAGGCGCCCCCAGATGGGGACGAACAGCAGCTGCATCAGCGAGTAGCCCGACGACACGAACGACGCCTGCACGTCGGTCGCGCCCAGCTCGCGGGCCATGCGCGGCAGGAACGGCACCACCATCCCGAAGCCGAGCAGATCGATCAGCATCGTCAGGAACAGCGTCGCGAGCGCCCCACGCTTCATGCCGCGCGCCTCGCGTAGACGAACCGCTCGAGGTTCCCCTTGGGGCCGCGCACCGTCGCGTCGGACTCGGCGACGAGCGTGAGCGCGTGGTCGGACAGCGCCTCGCGCACACGGGCGATCGCGGCCTCGCGCACCGCCTCGTCGCGGATCACGCCGCGCCCCCGCGCGACGGCGTCGCGGCCCGCCTCGAACTGCGGCTTGACGAGCGCGCAGAGGGCGCCGCCCGCGCGGAGGGTCGCCGCGATGGGCGCGAGCAGCGCCGACAGCCCGATGAACGACGCGTCGACGACCACGAGCTCGATCGGCTCGTCGAACGACGACGCGCAGAGGAAGCGCGCGTTCTCGCCCTCGCGCACGACCACCCGCGGATCGGCGCGCAGGCGCGCGTGCAACAGCCCCTTGCCGACGTCGACCGCGTACACACGCCGCGCGCCGTGTTGGAGCAGGCAGTCGGTGAAGCCCCCGGTCGACGCGCCGACGTCGAGCGCGACCGCGCCGTCGACGTGGAGGCCGAGCGACCGGAACGAGTCGAGCGCGCCCTTCAGCTTCAGGCCGCCGCGCGACACGTAAGGGTTGTCTCGTCCGCGGACCTCGAGCTCGACGGCGCGCGCGACCGGCGAGCCTGGCTTGTCGAGCTTCTTCTCGCCCTGGTACACGTGGCCCGCGATCACGAGCGCCTGCGCCTTCTGCCGCGTCTCGGCGAGCCCGCGCTCGACGAGCAAGACATCGAGGCGCACGCGGGGCTCGCTCACCGCGCACCCTGTAGCATCGATCGCGCGCCGCCGACCAGGGGCCGAGGAGGTGGTCCCGGCTCGCGGGCCACGCTGCGGCGTCCCCGCGCGCCTCCGGCTGGACGCCCTCGGCCCGACGAGTTTCCTCGTCGTGAGGCCGTCCTCCGCGTCACGGCCCGGCGACGCCGTGCTTGCCGGTGGCGCGTCGCCGCCCGCCGCATCGGTCACGCCCTCGTCGCCTCCGGCCGGGCCCTCCCCGGAGGCAGCGTCGGCGCCGTCGGTGGCGTCGGTCGCTTCGTCCGCGATGCCAATCCGCCCCGCGACACCGCAGACGCCGAAGCGAGCCGAGAGCGCGACGAGCCCGTTGGCGCCAGATGAACTGAAGGCCGCCACGGGCTCGCGAAAGTAGTCAGTCCAGTCCGACGACCACCTGGTACGTTGTCTCGGAGGCAGGGAAGCCGTTCCCAGCCTGGCCGGACGTGTTGTCTCCCCAACAAGCGACGGAGCCGTCCTCGAGGAGGGCGCAGGTGTGGTAGCCCTCGCCAGCCCTCGCCCCCCCCGAGCCCCGCCCTGCACCAGACGCCGTCCCTGGTGGCAATCGTTACTTCAGCCTGAGCGTGACATGCTGGGTCCTGTACCAGCAGAGGTCCCTCTGCGGCTGCACGGTCTGTTCGGTGGACCGCGACCCGTCGGCGCTGGTCGCCCGGACCAAAAGGGGAGTGGGCTGGGGCAGAGACCAGATGGGCCACCACGTGCAGAGCCCTCCCGGATCCTTCTCGCAGCGCACCTCCCGGAGCTCGCCGCCGTCCTGCGACCAGGTCACGCGGGCATCGGACACGACGGCGCCCTCCACGTCGACGACCGTCACGACGGCGGCGGGAATCGCGATGCCGGGGCAGGCCACCACCTCGGTGTCTTCGCAACCCGGGCCGCTCGCGAGCGCGACGAGCGCGCACGCGGCCCACGCGATCCGGCGGCCGCTCACGGCAGGCCTCCTGGGGGCAGCGACGCGAGCTTTACGCGCAGGACCTGGTTGGCGTGCTCGTAGTAGACGTGATCACATGTGATGCCGAGCGGGCGAGTGGCGTAGGGGACGACGTTCGGCACGAGCCGCCACCAGACACCGTCGGCGAGGCGGACGATGGAGAGGCCGTTGGCGGTGCCGTCGTTCCAGCCGCTGGCGGCGTGCCCGCATCCCACGGGGAACGGGAAGGTGACCGCCCAGCGATTGGGGGTAGGGCCGAGGGATCGCTTCGTCTGCTGGATGGTCGCGGCGTCCGTGGAGTAGGGAGCGGTCATGACGGTCATCTTCGGGTGAACATCTTGCGCTGAGCATTGATCGATCTTCTGCAGATCGCCCAGAATTCAAGGCGGAAATGCACCAAGTCCGGTGATTTTGTGGGAGCGACGTCCGTCTAACGCAGCATGGACGCCATGGACGCCGACTCCCGTTCGTTGCGACGTAGCTGCGCCTCCGAAACCTTTGGCGATCTCAGCGTCGGGAGTCGCGCCCGCACCACGCGCGTCGTGTCGATGGCGACTGCGCGCGCGGCTCGCCCCGCAGGCGCCGTCACCGAGGTCTTCGACACGAGCGCGGAGCGCGAGGGAGCCTATCGGCTGCTCGCCAACGATGCCGTTTCGTCGAAGTCGCTCGGGGAGGCCGTGTTCTTGTCGAGCGTCGCCCGGTGCGCGAAGGAGAACCGCGTCTTCGTCCCGGTGGACGGGTCGAGCCTGACGCTGACCGACAAGTGCCATGCGCGGGACATCGGCGGAGTCGGGGCTTGGTTCGCCGGCGCGCGGGGCTTGATCGTGCAGACCGCGCTCGCGGTCGCCGGCGATGGGACGACGATCGGGCTGGTGGGGCAGTCGTGGTTGCCCCGCGGATGCCGGCCTCCGCCTGTGCGAGGACTGCTACTCGGCGGGGATTCGGCGAGAGGTCGCGCGACTCAGCGCGCACGACGCGTTCGCTCCGTCGGCCGTCACGCTCGAGCGCTTGACTGGCGTGCACGTCGCGCAGCGACAGATCGAGGAACTGGCGAGGCGCGCCGCGGCGGACGTGTGCGACTCCTACCTCCACAAGCCCCCCGAAGCGGTTCCCGAGGATGCTCTGCTCGTGCTGTCGTTCGACGCCGCCGGCATTGTGATGCGCACCGAGGCGCTGCGGCCCTGCACGCGGAAACTGGCCGAGCGCGAGCCTCACGAGCCCTCGTTTCCGCCCAAGCTGCAGTCGGGGAGAAAGCCGAACGGAAAGCGGCTGGCGCAGGTGGGGGCCGTGTACGCGATCGAGCGCTACGTCCGGACCGCCGACGACATCCTCGGGGAGCTGCAGAGCCTGAGCAGGGAGGCCGAGGACGCCAGCGAAGCGCCCCGCCCACGGCGACCACGGCCCATCAACAAGCGGGTGTTCGCCAGCGTGGCGCGCCCGTACTCGACCGTGGTCGACGAGGGGTTCCGCGACGCCCTCGCGCGCGACCCAAAGCGGGAGCGTCGCTGGGTCGTCCTGGTGGACAAGCCTGGCTCGGACGGCGCGCGAGAGTGGGTGGTCGAGCGCGTGAGAGCGTTGCTGAACGGCGCGGACCCAAGCCAGGTGGCCGCGGGGATGCGACGCTCGGCGACGCTCCCGGGCCGCCCGGGGAAGATCGAGCGGAGAGGCGCGGTCGACAAGTGCGCGAAGTACATGCTCGGTCTCGCGGAGTACATGCGCTACGGCGACGCCCTCCGCGCTGGGCTCCCGATCGCGACCGGGGTCATCGAGGGCGCCTGTCGCCACCTCATCCGCCGCCGCTTGGGTATCGGCGGCGCTCGCTGGAGCGTCGAGGGCGCCGAGGCGATTCTGCTGCTTCGCGCCGCCGTCCTGTCCGGGGACTTCGACGACTACTGGAAGTTCCACGAGGCGCGGGTGTACGCGGGTACTCACGCTTCGAAGTCCCCGGGCAGGGTGCCGAGGACGGGACCGGCTCTGAAGGTGGTAAAATGTTGGGATTCCCCTCCGTCACAGAAGAGCTGCACCCAAGCGAGATCACATGACTTCGGTAATTGTTGCCAGGGCCCTTGGGCCGCCCGCGCTTCGTGAGCCGTCCCGCGGCGCATGCGCGCGCGTGCGCACCGGACGCTGGACGCCGCGACGAGCCCCCGGAGCCGCTCCCCGCGTGCGCGCGCGTTCCAGAGGAGCCTGCGCGTCCCACGCAAAGTTGCTGAAAGGACGCGAACGCTCCATGATCGCCGAGCGCACCCGCGATGGGTCGTCGCCGCGCACCGCAAGGGGAAGTGGACGAGCGGGCCGGTGCGGCTCGGCTGCTCGTGCAGCTCGGCGTCGAAGGGGTGCGCGTCGATGGCCGTGATCGTCGCCGGGCTTACAGCGTCGCGAACCTTCCCGTGCGAAACGCGGCCTCGAGCAACTCGACGATTCGGCGCTCGCGCCCGCCCGCCCCGCCCGCGCGGATTCGGCGTGCCCCGCGAGCGCGGCCCGGATCTCGTCGAGGGCGCGGAGCTGGCTGAACAGCTGCACGTCGGACGGCGGCGCGCCCTCGGTGAGCACGCGGCGGATGCGGTCGATCTCGCACGCCAGCGCGTCGACGCCCTGCGCCACCGCGCCCACGCGGCGCCGCTCGGGCCGATCGCGGTGGAACGCCTCGAGCACGGGATCGACCAGCCCTTCGATCACCGAGATCGGCTCTTCCGAGTTCCACGCGTGC
This sequence comes from Myxococcota bacterium, assembly GCA_963169165.1. GTDB lineage: Bacteria > Myxococcota_A > Polyangia > Polyangiales > Polyangiaceae > JADLFU01. Next base: position 6,952 of record CAUJFL010000322.1, read on the forward strand.
CCGAGCAGGAACAGGTTGCCGTCGTCGTGGCTCTTCAGGCCGTCGAGCCACGCCGACGCGCAGAGCTTGAGGATCTTCACCACGCGCCGGTCGGAGACGCTGATCCCCTCGGCGCGCAGTTGGAACACGAGGCTCTTGTACATCGACAGGACCTGCGCGGACGGCTGCGCGAGCGCCGCGAACCCCCGTTGAGACGCGCGCAACCCGTCGGTGTCGACGAGCGCCGGCAGCCTCGCCGTGGTCTTCGCTTCGTTCTCGAGGCCGCGCGCGATCCGCCGCGCGCCTGGCTGGCGAGGAGGCGATCGCTGGCATCGCTGGCGCCAACCGGGCCAACCCCGAGAGCGCGCGTCGAATGGGGCGTCGCTTGACAGGCAGACTGCTGCGCGTATTCGTAGGGGACGTCTGGGATCACCGGGCGAAGGAGAGCGTCCCGATGGCACCTCACTTGCTCCGCCCGCCCGCCCGCCCGCCCGCCCGCCCGCGTCAGGTTCTCTCAGCTCTTGTCGCGACGACGTGGCTCGTGTCCGCAACGGCGCGCGCGCAGACGATCGAGATGGGGCCGTGCGATGCCAACGGGAAGCGCTCTCTTCCGGCTGAGCGCAAGCTGACGATCAGCTATGGCATCCGGGCCGACACGTGTGTGGGGGCGCCCGACGTCTCCGCCTGCAAGGCGAGCGAGGTGAACAAGATCACGCGGATCGATATCTGCGACGTGCTTCCCACGGGCGCGCTGTCGTGTCCGGCTGACGTCGACCCGGCCTCGAAGTTTCTGGTTTGGGACCAGCTCTTGACCGGCGGGGCGCCGCCGATATCGGCTGAGAACGTACGGCTTCCCACCGAGCGAGTGGCGGCGGCAGAGGCAATCGTTCCCTTTCCGTATGACGTCGACCCGGGCAGGGTCCTGGTTGTTCGGGCGAACAAGGCCAATCCGGTGCTTGCGAATACCGGGTTCTGTGTGGCGCCCGTCCGCGTCGGTTTCGAGCCGACAGCCGGTCCGGTCGGGGCGTCGGTGCTCGGCATCGCAGAGGCCGGCTACCCGGTCGCGCTGCCCGCGGGGCTGTCGCATTGTCTTGGTAACGTGTTTCGGCAGCCCGGGAGGCAGGACGATGCGTGTTGTAGCAGCGACCGTGTCGCGTTCGAGCTCGCGGGTTTCGCCAGCGCCATGAAGACGGCGGCGAGGCTGACGATGGTCGGCTACTTCGGGCAAAATGACGCATGGCAGGTGAGCTGCTCGGGGCCGCCGGCAGACTGCCCGATGCGGCTCCTGCTCGGGACGACCCCCGGCTACAACTCGGGGTTCGAGGGCGGTATCATCCGAGCCGCCAGCAGGCAGCACTTCACGGCGAACTTTGCGAGCTACGTCAACCCGAGCTCAGCGGACGACCTGGACAAGTGGAACCACGAGTTCATGCACACCTCCCAGCACGCCGCGGGCGTCGCGGCGGGCACGAGTGCCGAGAATGAGTCGCTGTTCTTCCAGCCGCCGTTTGGGGAGAACCAGGCCGTCGCTGTGGGCAACTACGCCTGCCTCGCCGACTTTCCGTTCGTGCCCCAGGGTACCTGCGTCTCGGCGGGGAAGGCCGTCGGTACCGATGACGGGAGGATCTCGTTCAGTCAGGCGGGCTGGGTTGCGACGCCGTCGCTCGACATTCTGAGTCTGACCTACAACGAGTGGCTGTGGAGGTACTGGGCAGAGCAGTTTGCGGAGCCAGTGGTCCAGGCCGGCGACGTCGCGTTTCCGCCTCACCCGTCCGGGGTCACGTCGCTGCGCGCCGCGCCCACGGGCACGCCCGCGCCGCCCCTGGACGCGCGCTTCTCGGACGAGGGCCTGGACATTCATGGGCGCGTGATGGATACGGTTCGGGCCGCGTACCCGTTCTCGGCGACCTCGTTCGTCGGCGCGATCGGCCAGGGTCTGCAGGCTTCGCTGGGTCGAAGCCTGCCGGACACGCTGGTCGACTTCCACACGGCGATGCTGCTGAAGGAGTACCGCGTGGTCACGTCGGCCCCTCGTGACAGGCGCTGGAAGTGGACGTGGATCGGTCGGAAGGTGGGCGCGTCGACGGAGATCACGACGCCGGTGCCGGTGGGGCCGGACCCGCGGCAGGCGGCCCAGAACGAGATCCTGCCTGGCACGACAGCCGAAACGAACTACCCTTGGTGGCCACGCGTCGGCCGCATGCTGGACAGCTTTCTCTCGTGTACGGCCGGGGCCGCAGGCTGCGCGCCGTGTGTTGCCGCCGCCTGCCCGTCGAGCCGGCGCCGGTCGCTGTCGGCAGGGCGGACCATCGCGTCGTCGACGCCCGCGGTGCTCGAGCAGCACGGCGCTGCCTATTTCTCCGTCCACCCCGCCGCGAACGTCGAGCACGTTCGCTTCCGGGCCCGATCTCCTTGGCCCAACGCGAACGGCCTTCCGGTCAATGTGCTGCCCACGTTCCGCGCCTTCACCGTCGACAACGCGGGCAGCGCGCAACTGGTCGCCGCGTGCGCTTCCGTCGCTCCAGGCACGCAGCGGCAGGCCTGCACGGAGTCGACGCCAGGCGTGGTCGACCTCGGGGTCCAGTTTGCGCCCGGCACCGTCGACGAGATCCTCGTCGTGGCGTCTGCGCCCGACGCACCTGCGCGGTTCGACTGGGCGTTCGGGGAGGGCCAGCCGTCGGTACGTATCGTGTCGCCGACAGCCGGCAGCCCGGAGCTCGTCGGGTCCTGGGACACATCGACCTCGCCGCCGTTCGACGGCCGCCGGGCCTTCGTGTCCACCGTTAGCGTCACGAACGGCGACGGCCTTCCTGTCACGGGGCTCGCGACCAAGCCGGGGGTATTTGACGTCGAGGCGCCCGGGTGCTCACTTCCCAGCTGCAAGGTTCCACCTGGGGCAGTCGGTGCCATCGAACTCGGCGGCGGGCTCTATCAAGTCATCGCGACGCTACCCGAGACGTTCTACCCTGCCCCAACACCCGGCGGCACGTACTCGCTGAGGGTGCTCGCCACGTTCGAGTTCTCCGGTCTCGTGCCTCACATCCCCAGCGACGGGACGGCTGATCCCGTTCAGGGTAGCTACCTCGTCGCGAGCGAGGTCGAGCCGAACGCGCTCGTGGTTGAGCCCCACGCGGTCGTCCGGGTGGTGCAGGTCGCCCAGGAGATGACGAACGCGGTGCCTCCGTTCAGCGCGCCGAGTAGCGCGATGCAGGCGATCGGCGAGGTGTTTGGCGCGAGCCTCGGGGCAGATCTGTCGAACCCGGCGAAGGTGGCGGCGATTCGGTTCTACGAGAACGCGGTGACGAAGTTGCCCATTTCGGCCGTCAGCCCGGCAACCATCAACGACTTTCTGGCAGCGCTCCGCGCGTACGACACGTTCACGAGTCCGCCAGCCATGGGCCTCGTTGCCCTCGGGGACGCAGTGCTCACCGCGCAATCCAACCTCATCGCGGCCGGCTACGATCAGGTGCCGACGGGCGCCGGGTCGCCGCTTCCCTTGCTCGAGACGGTGGTCGTCTCCGCGACAGCCGAGAACGCTGGCTGCGGCTGGGGTTCGGCGCTGAACGGCGGATACGGGGGCCCGAGCGACGCCGCCTGCAAGCCGGCGCCGCCGAACGGGCACACGCTGTGCCCACCGCAGGGGCCATGCGACGAGCTGGCCCCGTGGACGCGGGGAGTCTCGGGTGAGCTGTCGAACGAGCTGCGCGGCGGCGACCTGCTTAGGCCGAGGGTGTCGACGATTGCGATAGGAGAACAGGCGAGCCATGTCGCGTTGCAGACGCTTGCGTTTCGTACCGGCGGGCGGTTTGTCGTGGTCTCGAACCCTGGAGCTGGCGGTTTCCCAAAGATCTTCTCAGCTGCCACCACCGTGGTGAACCATGCGCTTCGCCTCGACCGCCAGGCCGTCGGGCTGTATGCCAGCCTCGCCGCGGTGCCACCGCTCACCGTCGGCGAGTCGTACGAACGACTGCGCGTCACGCTGGCGACACCCACCGGCGTCCTACCGACGATGAGGTTGGTGGGCTCGCGAGGTGGAAGCCACGAAGCAACGCTGTCGGCTGGCCGCAACGTGGCTACGATGGACCTTGCCCGCCCACCGCGGGGCTCGTGGACACTCGAGGTCGACCCCCCTGCGCCCGGAGACGTGGCGGCTGGCCCGATCGCCGTCGACGTCGCGTCGCAGGGTGGCGCGCGTCTCCTGGCGCATGTCGACACGACCGACTTTGCGGCGCGAGGGCACGAACGTCGGCGCCGGGTCGGCGACGTTGCGCGCGTCGTGGCGACGCTCGTTCATCCAGCCGAGGCGGTCTCGGCGACGATAGCCTTCACGGCCGTGTCGCCGTCCGGCGCGGTCGAGTCAGGCTACCTGACGGAGCAGCCGGGGTCGAGCCCCCACTCTATTCCTGGGCGACCCATTGACGACAGGGCGGGCGACGGCGTGCTCTCGGGGGCGCTCCAGGCTCGCGAGGCCGGAGGGTACAGCGTGCTGGTCGCGGCGACCGCGACGCTGTCGTCGGGCGCTGTGGTCGTGCGAGAAGAGTTGCTGGGGTTTGCTGTCGACGCGGTGCCGGATGCAGACGGCGATGGCCTGCCCGACGACTGGGAAGCCCAGGCGGGAACGAACCCCGCGGTCGCAGACGCGCACCTCGACGCCGACGGCGACGGGCTCACCAACGCGATCGAGTTTCGCGTGGGTGCGCTTCCGCTTCTCGCGGACAGCGACGGCGGCGGCGAGTCCGACGCGTCAGAGGTGGCAGCGGGCCTCGACCCCGCGAACCCGCGCGACGATCGCGTCGACGCTCCACGCCTGCAACTGACGCCCGGGGCGGGCGAGGTGATGGTGCAGACTCTGTCCCACGGACGCGTCGTCGTCGAGCGGGTGACGGCGGCAGGCGGGTATCTGTCACAGGCGTTTGCTGGCACACCGCCCGCCGCCGAGCCGCTGAGCCTGCCCGCAGTCAACGGCGTGAACGCATGCTATCGCATGCGCACGGAGGGGGCGTCGGGGGTGAGCGGGTGGAGCGCCGTGCAGTGCGCGACGCCCGGACGTGATCCGTACCCCCCGACGGCCGAGCTAACGGGCCCGCGCAGCTCTGGGTCGCGGCTGGTCACGGTGACGCTGGGCGCGAGCGACGACGTGAGCGTGCCAGGCCACGATGGCCCGAGGCTGGTCGGCGCGGGAACACATGTGAGTGGGTTGCGTGACATGCGACTGACCACGGCAGAGACGTTCGACGGCGTCGGCTGGGTGCCGTACCAGGCCCGCGCGACGGTCTGGCTGCCAGCGGGAGGAGGCGATGTGCGCGCGCAGGTGCGCGACACCGCGGGGAACGTCAGTGAGGCCCGACCGCTGCACGTCAACATCGCAAGCGCCGGGCCGCTCGACGACGCGATTGCGTTGGAGGAGGCCGCGATGGATGGGTTTGCGACGGGAAACCTGGCGCTGGTGCGGCAGAAGGTGGCAGCGTCGATTCCTGTGTTGACGGAGCAGATTCACGCGCTGAGGCCCGGTTCGTGCTCGCCGGGCCGTGCAGCCCTGGGCGTCGAACTGCTGCGCGTCAAGGTGCTGAAGGCCGCCGTCGTGCTACTGGCGCGGCCAGCGACGAAGCAGGTGGCCGAGAGGCAGCTACGCGAGGCGCTCGAGGGCGAGCGTCGGGTGGCCGCGAGGCTGTCGGCGACGCCATGACGCGGCACTGGTGGGCGATCGCGTTGGTTGGGCTCGGGTGTGGAGCTGCGCGCGGCGGCGCCTGGTCGGACGGTGGCGCGGGCGGTGGCGGCGCGGGGGGGGCTGGGGCAGGGGTGGCGG
>CAUJFL010000323.1 GCA_963169165.1 Myxococcota bacterium
ACACCGATGGCGACGGCATCGGGGACACCTGCGACAACTGCCCGACGGTGTTCAACCCCAGCCAGCTGAACAGCGACGGCGACCGGTGGGGCGGCGACGCGTGCGATCTGTGCCCACTGTATCCAGGCGCCACCTCCGACGGCGACGGCGACGGGCACGGCGACGCCTGTGACGCGTGCGAGCTACCGAACCCGAGCGTGTGTGTGGGCGGCACGATCTGCGCTGGCGGCGTGCCGTGCACCGCGGAGGGGCCGAACGTCGGGCGATGTCAGAGACAGGTCGACGACCCCGACGGCGACGGCCCCTTCGGCGGCTGTGATGAGTGCCTGGGGCGACCGGATGGCCCGAACACGAACCTGCTGGCCGAGGAGGTGTACCCGGCGGAGCTGGTCGCTCGGCTGCCTGACGGTTGCGACCCCGTGCCGGTGGCGCGGTGGTTGCCTACCGCCGCGGTGGATGTCCCGCCCGACGAGCCGCCGAACGACAGCGCGGGAGCAGACGAGGTGCTGACGCTCAGCGCGCAGACGTGGGTCGGCGCGGGCGGCCCCGGCGCGGTGAACACGCCTGGTACCGTCGGCGCGCGCTTCTGCTCGTGCATCGACTCGGAAGGGAACACCCAGCCATTTGATTTGTGCGTGACCGGCGCCCCGGGTTCTCCCTGCAGCTCCTCGGCGTCAGGCAGTTCGACGGTCTGGTTGCCTGTGAGAATCAACGGAGCGCCCTCGGGCACGGTCCCCGCTCAGTTCAAGACGTCGACCGCGCAGCCCGTGGCGGGGCCCTTTGCGTGGAACTTCGCCGATGACATTCGCACAGGAGTGTTCCCCGGCGACCCGGCGGTTCCGTGGGCCGCGGGTGCGCTGGTCGAGCCTGCGCGCCTCGTAGCTAGCCCGTTCATGGGCAAGCAGGAGGCGCTCGTGCCCGTGTTCGATCGAAGGCGCACGATTCGCTACCTCACGCTGTCGCCGAGCTCGTTCAAGGGAGGCCCGTCGTGCGACGCGCTCTGATCGCGGCGTTGCCAGTGCTCCTCGGGCTCGGCCCGTCGCGGGGGGGGTGCGGCGGTGGTGACGGAGACCACCCGGGCGCTGCTGGCAGCGGCGGCGCCAACGCCTCGGGCGGGGAACGAGCCGGCGCGGCAGGGAAAGCAGCGTCGTCCGCGACCGGTGGTTCCGTCGGCGCTGGCGCCGGGGGAGCCGTGGTCGGCGGCTCGCCACCGCTCGGCGGCGCCCCCGCGCACGGCAAGGTGCCAGCGTGGGCGCTGGACGAGAGCCTGTGGACGACGATCCCGAACCCCGCTCCGGCACCCAATTGCACCTTCTCGGAGACGCTGTTGCCAGAGGGCGACGAGACCACGTGGGAGTGGAAGGACGCGGGGCAGGGCGTGGCCAGGGCGACGCTGTTCGCCCCCGCCTACACCCCGGCCGCCAGCACCCATCGCCTCGTTGGTTCAGCTACTCCGGTGCTCTGGGGGTCGTCGTCCGCTCGGTACGACTCTGGCAGCACGAAGCTCGTGGCTCACTATCAACTGGCCACAGGCCGACTCCTCGGCGCCGTGAGATCAGTGGAGGTGCCGAATCCCACGAAGTACACCCAGTGCTGGTTTGGTGTGCCCCAGGGCGAAACCGCGATGGTCAGCGGGACTGGGGCGACTGGGGCCTCCATGAACGACAAGAAGGCGTTCTCGTTCGCGTCGGTGCTCAGACTCGACGGTTCGAGGTTCGATCGCTACTTCTTCACGAGCGATGCACCGGCGCCGGCGGGCGCCGTGCTGGATGTGGAGCCCGATGGAATCGCCCGGTACGTGTTCTCCGGGCTAGGCGTCGTCGGCTGGCTCCCTGACATCGGCTCGCCGAAGCCCGAGTACATCCTCGCCAACACACCGGAGCTGGGTGGAGTCGGCGAGGGAGACCTTGCGGTCTTCCTGAGCAACCAGAACACGAGACGCGAGGTGCGCGCCTGGGACGTCCGGGGCAAAGACATCGTGACGCTGTGGGAGCAGCCGAAGACGGGCACCGGCTCGCGATCAGCCCGACGCGCATCGTCGGCGTGATGGCCGACGTGGGCGACGGCAGCTACGGCGTCGACCTCGAGATCTGGGAGACGCCCCGAACCGCGACGCCCGCGGACGCCAAGCCTCGGCTGGGGCCAGTCGTCAGAAGCGGGGCCAAGTCGATCTTCATGAAGACCTGGGGCGAATGGGCGGCGCTCTGGCTGGTCGACTTCCCTGACGTAGTGGGGGAATCGCAGGTCGTGCTGATTCACCTTCCCACGTGGGCTCGCTACCGCGTCAACCAGCCCGTCGGCGAGGAGTTCTCACCAGACGGCTTCACGCTGACCGACACGCACCTGTTCGCGACGACGAACGTGGAAGGCCGTGCGAACGAGCAGCAGCTCGCGCAGTGGGTGATGCGGTACGAGCTGGCATCCATCGACGCATGGGCGACGAAGCTGTGAGCGGAGCCCTCCCGGAGCTCTCGGAGCGCCCCGCCGCCTCCTCCCGCTTCGCTCCCACGGAAGCGCGCACGCTCCCGGCACGGGCGGGGCGTCCGGCACGACGCGGCGGCCCGGCGCTCGCCGCCCATCCTCGGTTGCACGAGCGGCACTCGCTGTCGGTGCAGGCGGGGCCGGGCGGGCACGAGCCCTCGTCGGTGACGCACGGCCAGGTGAAGTATGAACCTCCCCCCGCCGAGCGGACAGACCATCTACCGGGAGGGCACGCCGCTGCTTCAGCTCGGACCGATTCACAACTTCTGATCATATCTCACGGCCGCCAGGGGTCGCCGCCCGCAAATGTCAGCCGATGCGCTCGACCCGGAGCACCGCGCGGCCGAGGCGGCTCGAGGCGTCGAGCTCGACGCATGCCTCGATGACCCACGTCGTCGCGCCCTCGTCGTCGACGAGCACCTGCTGCGCGCGCCAGTCCGCGCCGTCGTCGGGGACGGTGAAGGCGACCAGCGAAGGATCGCGCGCGGCGGCGTCGGCGCGAAGCGTGGTGTGCTCGACGAAGTACGGCTTCATCGCCTCCGCGAAGCGCGCCGCGGGCCACGGCACCTCTGAGGATTCGACGAGCTCGGCCGCGCCCTCCCAGTCGCGTCGAGAGAGCGCGCGCACGAGGCGGAACAGCTCGTTGCGCGCGAGCAGCGACAGCTTCTTCCGGTCGGCCGCGAGCTCCTCCCTGGGCGCGGCGGGCACGGCGATGCCCTTCTGCGCGGCGCGCGCGACCTCCGGATCACGCAGGCGCTCCCACTCTTCGAGGAGGCTGGCGTCGGTGCCGCGCACCACCGACTCGAGGGTCGCGACGAGATCTCGCACCTCGGGCGTGCGATCGCCCTCCGGCAGGCCGCGGGCCATCAGTTTGTAGACGTCGGTCAGGTAGCGGAGGAGCGCTCCCTCCGAGCGCTCGAGCCCGTACTCCCGCACGTACTCTGTGAAATTCATGCAACGCTCGACGAGATCGCGCGCGACGCTCTTCGGGCGAACGTTGCCCTCGAGCCAGGGGTTCACCGCGCGGAACGCGTCGAACGTCTGGTAGAGAAACTCGACGTTGGGCTTCGGCCACTCGAGCTTCTCGAGCTCGGCCATGCGCTCTTCGTACTCGACGCCCGCGGCCTTCAGCTCGGCGACCTTCTCGCTCTTCAGCTTGTCGAGCTGGCGCGCGAGCACGACGTCAGGGTTCTCCGCGATCGCCTCGACCAGCGTCAAGACGTCGAGCGCGTGGCTCGGCAGCGACGCGTCGAGCCGCGGCAGCGTGTCGACGAGGTACAGCGACAGCGCGCTGTCGAGCGCGAAATCCGGCGGAAGATCGCGCGCCAGCCGTAGCCCGCGCGGATCGGTCGACCGCGGGACGAGCTCGAGCACCCGGCCCTCCACCAGCGACCGAAACAGCGCGACCGCGCGCCGCTTGTGCGCGCGCTTGTCGCCAGGTCGCTCGTGGTTGTCACGCAACAGCCGCTTCAGCGCCTGGCAGCCGCCCACGGGCCGCGTGACGACGTCGAGCACCATCCGGTGCGACACGGAGAACCTCGACGGTAGCGCCTCCGGCGTCGCCGCCACCAGGCGCTCGAACGCGGCCTTGTCCCAGTGTACGTAGCCGCGCTCGGGGGGCTTCTTCCGCACGATGCGGCGGCGCTTGACAGGATCGTCGCCAGCCTTCGCCTCGAGCCTGAGGTTCTCGATGGCGTGCGCCGGGGCCTGGCAGACGACGAAGCCGTGGTCATGAAAGCCCTTGCGGCCCGCGCGCCCGGTGATCTGATGAAACTCGCGCGCCGTCAGCAGCGAGGTCTTCTGCCCGTCATACTTGCAGAGCTGCGTGAGCAAGACCGTCTTCAGCGGGATGTTGACGCCGACCCCGAGGGTGTCCGTGCCCGAGATCACCTTCAGCAGCCCCGCCTGCGCCAGCTTCTCGACCAGCAGCCGGTACCGCGGCAGCATCCCCGCGTGGTGGATCCCGACGCCATGCTGCAAGAAGCGCCTCAGCTGCTTGCCAAATGGAGTCGGCCAGCCCTCCCCGACGAGCGCCGCGGTGATCGCGCGCTTCTCCTCCTTGGTGCACAGCTCGACGCTGGTGAGGTTCTGGGCCTCCTCGGCGGCGGCGCGCTGGGTGAAGTTGACGAGATACATCGGCGCCCCGCCCTGCGTGACGAGGCGCTGCACCGCCTCGTGGAGCGGGCGCTCCGAGTACGAGTACTCGAGCGGGACCGGGCGCGGGATCTTCGGGATCGTCGCGACCTCCCGCGCCGTCCGCGCGAGCTCCCGCTCGAAGAACGACACGTCGCCGAGCGTCGCCGACATCAGCACGAGCTGCGCGCGCGACAAGCACAGGAGCGGGACCTGCCACGCCACGCCGCGCTCGCGATCGCCGTAATAATGAAACTCATCCATCACCACCGCGTCGACCGGCGCGTCCTCGCCGTCGCGCAGGGCGACGTTGGCGAGCACCTCCGCCGTGCAACAGATGATCGGCGCGTCGCGGTTCACGCTCGCGTCCCCGGTCAGCATCCCGACCCTGTCGGGGGAGAACAGCCTGCAGAGCTCGAAGAACTTCTCGCTGACGAGCGCCTTGACCGGGAAGGTCATCCACACCCGCTGCCCCCGCGCGGCGGCGAAGAACGCGAGCGCGACGGCGATCAGCGTCTTCCCCGAGCCGGTGGGGGTCTCGACGATCAGGTGCTTGCCTGACAAGAGCTCGAGCGCGGCCTCCTCCTGGTGCGGGTAGAGGCGCAGCCCCTCGCGCTCGACCCAGCCGAGCCACGATGACAGCAGATCGTCGTCGCTCGGGCGCGAGAGGTACGCGAGATCGTCGAGGCGCGCGCCGAGCGGGTACGCGGGCGCCTCGCTCACTGGCGGCCTCGCTTGCAGGGCGCCTGGCGCTTTCGACGGAGGTGAATGGGCAGGCTCCCCTTGCCCGTCGCTGGCGGCACGAGACACCCTGGCCGCGAGCCGATGAGATCGGCGCGCCCCGCCCGCCGCAAGGCCTCGCGCGCGTCGTCGTGGTGGGCGACGTCCCAGTACAGCAAGAGCGCCTTCTGCAGCCGCTTCTCCTCGAGCGTCTTCGCGGTCGTGACAGGTTCGCCAGTGAAAGGATCGAGCCCGGTGTGGTACATCGACGTCGCCATCGACATCGGCGTGGGGATGAAATCCTGCACCTGGCGCGGCCGGTA
>CAUJFL010000324.1 GCA_963169165.1 Myxococcota bacterium
CACCGACTTCAGCAACTCGAACCTCTTCCGAACTTGGTCCACGACGCCCATCGTGCACCCGTCAACACCGTCTCCGGAGAGATTATTTCCATCCTACATTGCCTACATTGTCCCACTTCCATAATTTTTGCCCAGGCCCTACGTCTTCGATCTCTGGGTGGAACAGTGGCGGCGGCGGCACGCTCGGGGAGACGTCATCCTCGTGCGCTACGCCGACGACTTCGTGCTGGGCTTCCAGCACGAAGAGGAAGCCCGACGCTTCCGGGACGCGCTCGAAGAGCGCCTCCGGCACTTCGGGCTCGCGCTTCACGAAGACAAGACGCGGCTCTTGCGCTTCGGGCTCTACGCCCGTGAGCGCTGCGAGAAGCGCGGCCTCGGGAAGCCCGGGACCTTTGACTTCCTGGGCTTCACGCACGTGTGCGGGACGTCGAGGAACCAGCGGTTCGTCCTCCTTCGCCACACCTCGAAGAAGCGAATGCGCGCGACGCTGCACGCGATCCGCCGCGCCCTCCTCCGGCGGCGGCATCTGCCGATCGTCGAGCAAGGGCGCTGGCTGGCCGCGGTCGTCCGCGGGTACTTCGCCTACTTCGCGGTCCCCACCAACGGGCGTCGTATCAGCTCCTTCCGCTACGAGGTGGTGCGGTCCTGGCTCCGGGCGCTTCGGCGCCGCGGTCAGCGGGATCGGACTACCTGGGTACGGATGGCGGCCCTCGCCGCCCGATGGGTTCCATTGCCTCGCATCGCTCATCCTTATCCGGACGTTCGCTTCGACGCCAGAATCCAAGGCAGGAGCCGAGTGCGGTAGCTCCGCTCGCTCGGATCTGTGCGGGGGGCGGCCCGAGCTTCGGCGAGGGCCGTCCCTACCGCGATCCCAGGTGACCGGGGATTTGCAGCGGACGTCGTGCTCCCAGACCGGGCGCTGCCTGGGCGCGGTGGCACCAGCTGTTTGAGCAGGAGCTCGTCGTCATAGGCTGGGACGCACTCGACCACGCCGTCCTTGACCCCGACCGACTGATCGATGTTGGCGAGCTGGTAGGAGGAGCTCCCCTCGAGGGGTTCCGCTGGGCGACGTTGTTCAAGGACGCCTTTGTGTGGTCCACGAAGGCTCTACACGGGGCGTCTGCGCCGGGTCGGCTCGCCTAGCCGGCCGCAACCCATCGCCGAGCCGTCTCGAATGAACCTCGATTTCCAGCGGGGAGAGATCTCGCTAACACCGAGCTGGGCGAGTCACGACCAAGTTCCCAGTTTCGTACTAGTACGGCGTGCTGATCACCAGGTACTTCTGGCCGCCCGAGTACGCCTGCTCCGAGAGGCCGTAGGCGTACCCGATCCGGGCCGTCAGCCCCATGAAATAGCCGAAGGTGGCGTCGAGCAGCAGCTCGGCCCCGAAGGAGGTGTGGAGCTGGCTGCGCCAGTGCTCGACGTCGAGCGTCTCGAAGGCCCCGCCATAGTCGGCGAACACGGCCCCGGACAGGCGGTTGAAGAACGCGGGCAGCGTCGAGTATCCCCGCTCCGGGTGCCAGATGGGGAGCCGCAGCTCCGTCGTCGCCAGGTGATACTGACGTCCCGAGTAGGCGTTCGGCGGGTACCCGCGAAGCAAGAACGAGCCCGAGAAGAGCGGCGAGCGCACCGCCTCGGGCAGCGGCAGGTTGACGAAGCCGCCGGTGTAGTAGGCGCCGCGCCGCGGGCCGTCGCCGCCGACGATCCCCCCCTCGAGCCGCGTGACCAGCGTGTGGTCCGGGTGCCAGGGCATGGTCGTGTGGCGCCCGACCGAGTGCCCGAACGACCAGTATGGCAGCTCGGAGGCCGTCTCCTTGCCCGCGTAGTCGAAGTAGGCCGTGAAGTAGGTGCCGCGGGAGGGGCCGACCGAGTAGAGGTATCGCTCGAGGTTCGAGTAAGAGAAGCTGCCGCGGACGATGCTGTACACGCCCAGCCCCACGGGCTCGCGCAGCACGGGCTCGAACGGATCGAGGCGCGGGCCCGTCTGGAGGCGACCACGGTACCTCGAGGCGGTGTACGCGAGGCTCCACACGAAGCTGTCGAACGGGCGAGGTACAGTGTACGAGAGGCTGGTCGACAGCGCGAGGTAGTCCTCGTCGAAGCTCTCGTCCTTGCCGTTGACGCGGAAGCCCTGGCGCGGCCCCACGGCGCGAAACACGCTCACGCCGAGGTCGATCGGGAGCCTGCCGTAGCTGTAGCCTATGTAGACTTGCGGCTCGCCGCGCGAGTCGACCGTCGCCGACGCGCCGAGGCCGTGGAACCCGACGGCGTCGAACGCCTGGGTCGAGATGGTCAGGGCGTCTCCGACCGCGCCGGGCCCGTACTCGAAGGTGAAGGCGCGCGGGCGCAGCGACGGCAGCGGATCGTAGAGGTGGCGCGGCCAGCGCGTCGCCTCGGGCATGGGGTGCGGATCGGGCCGATCGTCGACGTACGGGCGAGCCTCCGTCCACGTCGCGCGATCGATCGGCATCCCGAAGAGATCGAAGCCGTCGCTGGTGTAGCCCACGTAGACGAGGGACGCGCCGTCGGGGCTGACCTCGGGCATGAACGCGCCGGTGCGCACGTTGGTCACCTGCCAGGTCTCTCGTGACGCCACATCCATCGCGTAGACGTTCTGGATGCCGGTGCGGTCGGAGACGAAGAACAGTGTCTTGCCGTCCGGGGACCACGACGGCTGCTGGTCGAGCGCGCGGTCATGGGTCAGCTGGGAGATCTCTCCGGTCTTGACGTCGACGATCCGCAGATCGCGCGCGCCGCCCGCTTGCCAGACGCTGTACGCGACGCGGCGGCCGTCGGGCGAGAGGCGGGGAGTGTAGACCTGGTCGAGGTGGCGCGACGGGACGAGCGGCCGGGGGTTGGGCAGCGTCCCCTCCGCCGTGACGTCCCCCATCCACAGCGACGTCGTCCCGCGGCGGTTCTTGGAGAACACCACGGTCCGGCCGTCGAGGCTGACGTCGGGGTCGAGCGCGCGCAGCCCCTCGGTCAGGCGCACGCGCTCGGGCTCGTCGCCGTCTGGTGACTGGCCACCCGCGCGCACGAGAGAGAGATCGGAGAACGGCCACACTCGCTTGTGGGTCTCCACGGTGTTGAACACCGCGTCGCCGTGCACGTCGAACGACACGCTGCCGCTGCCCTGCACACGCAAGAAGAGATCGCGCTGCGACTCCCAGGAGGTCGTCGGCGTGGGCAGCGGCAGCCGATAGAACCCCGGCCTCCCGTGCGCGTCGGACGAGTAGTAGACGACCTCGGGGACGTCGGGCTGGCGGCGGAGGCGCTTCGGCAAGTAGCGCGGGTGGAGCGTGTCGCGGCCGTGGTGCGTGAGCCTGCGTCCCTCGCGCTGTCCGCCTCCCTCGGCGAACGCCCGCTCCAGCTGCGCCGCATACTTGCGTGACAGGTGCGCGCGCCAGCCGTCGTACAGCGCCGGCCCGTCGTGCTGCTTGTCATAGGTGTTGCCGGTCGCGCGCCGGACGCTGCGGTTCAGCCCCCAGGGGAGCAGCAGGTGGCCATAGTCGGCCGAGACGGCCCGCATCACGTGCTCGCCGTACACCTCGGAGATCCAAGTCAAGAAGCGCGAGCCGTAGAGGTACCAGAGGTTGCCGCTGGGCCAGCGTCGCGGCAGGTGGCTCACCTGATCGAGGCGCGCCACGCGGCCCGACAGCACGTCCGCGCGCAGGTACATGTCGAACAGGCTCGAGCGGTTGCGCCCCCCGCTCGTGCGCCGCGACTCCTCGAGCACCGCGAGCCCCTCGAGGATCCACCTCGGCTGCACCTGGTTGGGCGCCATCGATTTCCCGAGCACCGCGTTGACCAGCGCGGGGGCGCCGCTGATGTTGTCAGTGTGAAGAATGTGAGTGTACTCGTGCGTGACCAGCGCGAGGAACCAGTCGTCGTAGTCGCTCAGCGGCGACATGTCGTCGGGCGCCGTCGCGTAGAGCCGCACCGCGTTGTAGGGCAGCGCGGTGGCCGAGCCGTTGGCGCTCTCGGTGTTGTCGGTGATGACGAGCTCGGTGACCTCCTTGGGCGTGTGACCGAGCGCCGGCGTCAGGCGACCGTGCACCGACTCGGCGAGATCGGCGACGCGCTCGGCGACAGGCTCGAGCCCCTTCGCGTAGTGGACGCGAAAGTGCGGCGTCTCGATCGTCCAGTACTGGAGGTGCGGATCGCCCGCGGCGCCCGCGGAGGGCGTCGCCACGACCGCGGCGAGCACGAAGCGCGCGCCGAGCCCTCGCCGGAGGCTCGTCGACGGCGAGCGGCCCGTCGCGAGGGCCACGCTCAGAAATCGTCGTGAAACAGCGGCTCTCGGTTGCGCACGTAGCGGTAGATGAGCTGGCGCGCCTCCTGGGACACCTGCTTGAACCTGGCCCCGAACCCGGGCGACGCGCCCTCTCCCTCGCCGGCCGACTCGCGGGTCCACATGACCTCGCACGCGGCGTCGAAATCGTAGCCGCCGGGCAGCGCGACCTTCAGCTGGATCATCGAGCCGACCTTGGGGACCTTCTGGTACGTCGCGACGAAGATCCCGCCGTGCTCGACGACGTCGTTGCCCGAGAGCCCCTTGTAGAAGTTGGTCGCGCTGTTGGTGCCGAGCGCCGCCTCGAACTTGGGCGCACCGGCGGGCGCCGCGACCGGCGCTTGCGGCGCTGCGGGCGCTGCCTGCTGCTGCGGAGGCGGCTGGTAAGCGGGCGCGGCCTGCTGCGGGGGCGGCTGGTAAGCGGGCGCGGCCTGCTGCGGGGGCGGCTGGTAAGCGGGCGCGGCCTGCTGCGGGGGCGGTTGGTAAGCGGGCGCGGCCTGCTGCTGCGGAGGCGGCTGATAAGCGGGCGCGGCCTGCTGCTGCGGAGGCGGCTGATAAGCGGGCGCGGCCTGCGCGGGCGCGGCCTGCTGCGGCGGGGCGCCCGCCTCCGCGAGCTTGACCAGGCCGAACACGATCCCGAGCGTGCTCGCGACCGCTTCCATCGCGGTGCCGACCGCGGGGTGCTGACCCGGAAAGCCTTGGAGCTGGCCGAGCGCGGCGCGGACGTGGTCGCGCGCGACGGGCGCCGTCGCGACCGTGCCGGTCCGCTCGATCTGGAACAGCGCGCCCATCGCCTGCGACACGGGCTCCGCGACCGCCATCAGATCGGGGGGGACGCTCGGGTCGGACTGGAGCGCGCGCAGCGCGTTGGCGAGGGTCTCGCGGGCCGTCTTTGCCTGATTGGTGGGATCGGACATTGCGAACGGCCGAACGCTAACACGGAAGCCGTGACGGGTTGCACCCTCCGGCGCGCACACGCGCGGCGATTTCGTCGGACGACAGCTCGACCTCGCCGTCGTCGCGCTCGAGCGTCGCCGCGCGCAGCCAGAGGCCCCCGTCGCGCACCTTGAGCACCGCGCGACCATCGACGACCGCGATCTCTCCGGGCTCGAGCGCGCGCGGGGCGGCCGCTGCCTCGGCGGACGTCACCGCGAGCAGCTCGTCACCGAGCTCGATCGCCGCGCCTGGGAACGGCGACAGCGCGCGAACGCGCCTCAGGCAGGCCTCGACGCCGTCGCTCGGGTGCAGCCCCAGCAGCTCGCCGTCGGGCTCCGGCGCGGACGTCGCCCGCGACTCGTCCTGCTCCACCTCTCGGGGCGGCGCGCCCGCCGCGAAGGCCGCCACGACCTCGCGGAGCAGCGCGAGCGACGGACGATCGAGCGCGCGCGCCAGCCTCCACGCGGTCCATGACGGGTCGATGTCGAGCGCGCGGGACGCGAGCACGCGCCCCGTGTCGTAGTCGTCGTCGAGGCGGTGCGCGGTGACGCCGGTCCGCTCGTCGCCCGCGTCGATGGCCCAGAAGTAGGGATCGGGTCCGCGGTGACGCGGCAACAGCGACGGGTGGACACCGAGCGCCCCGTGTGGCGCGGCGTCGAGCACGGCGCGGGGCAGGCGCGTGGTCCAGAACCAGCTGACGACGAGCTCGGGGCGCGCCGCCCGCAGCCGCGCGAAGAGCGCCTCGTCGAGCGAAGGGCGCGCGATGAAGGCGCCTCGAAACACCCGCGCCGCCCGCCGGTTGCCGGGCGCCTCGTCGCGGCAGCTCGCGACCATCACCAGCTCGTGCCCGTCGCGCTCGAGCAAGAGCGCCGCGAGAGGCAGCCCGAAGAACGCGATCCTCACCGGGCGACCTTCGCACGAAACTTGGTCCGGCTCGGGCCGTTCCTGTACGCGGCGGTCCATGGCCTCTCCCCGCGCCGGCACCCAGTACCGGCCCAACGCGATGCGACCCGGGGCGCGCTTCGACCGCGACGCCGCCAGCCGGCCCATCCTGGTGTTCGAGGACGTCTACAAATCGTACCGCGCGGACCAGCCCGTGCTGCGTGGGCTGGAGCTGACCATCGAGCGCGGCGAGTTCGTGTTCGTCACGGGCCCGAGCGGCGCCGGAAAGAGCACGCTCCTGCGCCTGCTCTACCGCGCCGAGACGGTCGACTCGGGGCGCATCCTGTTCCTCGGCAGGGACGTCGCGCGCCTGACGGCCGAGTCGGTGCCGATGCTCCGCCGCAACATCGGGATCATCTTCCAGGACTTCAAGCTCGTGCCGCACTGGACGGTGTTCGACAACGTCGCCGTCACGCTCGAGGTCATCGGCCTGCCGTCGCGGCTCATCCGCGCGCGCGTCGGCGAAGCGCTCGAGCGCGTGGGGCTCGCGGGCCGTGGCGACGATCCGGCGGGCGTGCTGTCGGGCGGCGAGCAGCAGCGGGTCGCGATCGCGCGGGCGATCGTCGGGGAGCCCGCGATCCTGCTCGCGGACGAGCCCACCGGAAACCTCGACCCGCAGCTCGCGATCGACGTGCTCGGGCTGCTCGAGGACATCCACGAGACGGGCACGACCGTGCTGTTCGCGACCCACGACCGCTCGCTGCTCGAGATCCGCCCGCGCCGCGTGATCGTGCTCGACGAGGGGAAGGCGACGGACGTGCGCCGCGGCCTGACGGTCGACGCCTGCGCGCCCGGCGGCGCGTGGACCCCCGCGCACGAGTTCGACGCCGCCGCCCGCGTCGCCTGTGACGACGACGAGGACGCGGGCCTCACCGATCCCCGCACCGCGCCCGCCTACTGAGGAGAGGACATGGAAAAGGCCATCTATCGCGCGATCAGGAACGGCCGCGCCGACTGGAAGATGCACGCGCTCAGCGTGTTCTCGCTCGCGGTCGCCTTCGTGTGTCTCGCGAGCGCGCTCCTCGTCGTCACCAACCTCGACGCCGTGCGCGACCGCTGGTCGCGCGTCGGCCGCACGACCGCCTACCTGCGCGACGGGGTCGAGCCCGCGTCGGTCCAGGAGCTCCGCGAGGCGCTCGTGCGCACGCCGGGCGTGAAGCAAGTGCGCGTGGTCAGCCCGGAGGAGACGCGGCGGGAGCTGGTCACCGAGTCGGGTGACGCGTCGATGGCCGCCTTGCCGCCGCAGGCGTTCAGCACGTCGATCGAGATCGACTTCGAGCCCGCCGTCGCCGACGGCGACGTGAAGGCGGTCGCCGACAAGCTGAAGGCGATGCCCGCGGTCGACGGCGTCGAGACCTACGCGCGGTGGAGCGAGCGGCTCGGCGGGCTCTTGCGCGGCGGCGTGCTCGCGAGCCTGCTGCTGGCCGTCGTCGTGCTCGGCGCCGTGGTGTCGGTCGTCGCCTCGACGATGCGCATCGTGCTCGAGCGCCGGAAGGTCGAGGTCGAGGTGCAGGAGCTGGTCGGCGCGACCGGCGACTACGTGCGCGCGCCGTTCCTCGTCGAGGGCGCGGCGCAGGGCGGGATGGGCGCGCTGTTCGCGCTCGGGCTGCTCGCGGTGCTGTACGCGATCGTCCGCGCGCGCTTCGACGGGACGCTCGGCGTGCTGTTCGGCGTGCAGCCGACCTTCTTGCCCTGGACCGTGGCGCTCGGGCTCGTGGCGCTCGGCACCGCGCTCGGCGCGTCCAGCTCGTTCGTCAGCCTGCGAAGGATGAGCAGGCTGTGAAGGCGCAGCGGCGGTTGTCGCTCGGAGCGCTGTCGCTGATGGCGCTCGCGTCGCTGTCTCACGCGGGGCCGCAGCACGAGCCGACGGCCCCTCCCGCGACGCTCGCCGAGGCCGAGCGCGAGCTGTCGGGGCTCGAGCGGCGGCTCGGAGACGGAGACCAGCGCCTCGGGAAGCTGACCGCGGAGATCGCCCTCCGAGATCGCCGCAGCACCGCGCGCGCTCGCGCGTACGTCCGCATGGCGCGCGCGGGCCTCCTGCCCGTGGCGGGCGGGTTCGACGCGCTGATCGATCACGCGATGAAGCTCGAGGGAGTGCGGCGCTCGCTCGCGAGCGATCTGTCGGCGCTGACCCAGCTCCGGCACGACCACCGCGCGCTCGTCGGCGCGCGTGACAAGCTCGCCGCCCGCCGCGCCGTGGTCGCCGCGCAGCGCGACGCGCTCGCGCAGGCCCAGCAGCTGATCGCCGAGGCGGACGAGCGTCGCCGCGCGTTCGACGCCGCGTTCGTCGAGCGCAGGCCGTCGAGCGGCGTCGCGGTGTACGGCGCGGGCATCACCGTGCGCGACGCCGCGCCCGATCCCGCGGGGTTCGCCGGTCAGAAGGGGCGCCTGCCGTTCCCGCTCGCGGGTCGGGTCGAGGCCACGCCCGCGCGCCGCAAGAGCGCGAGCGGCCCCGGGGTCGAGCTGCGCGCCCCCGCCGGCACCGCCGTGCGCGCCGTGTTCGGCGGCCGCGTCGCCTTCTCCGCGCGGTACGGTGATTACGGGAGGATCGTGATCCTCGATCACGGCGACGGCTACTTCACGGTGAGCGGCAACCTCGGCGCGGTCGACGTGAAGGTCGGCGACGAGCTGTCGTCGGGCGCGCGCCTCGGGACCGTGGGAGACGAGGGCGCCGGCGCGATGCTCTACTTCGAGGTCCGGCACGGCTCCGACACGCTCGACCCCAAGGCGTGGCTCGGCGTCGGGTGATCTGCTAGCAGTCCCACGGCCATGTCGATCACCCGCCGCGAAGCGCTGGTCCGCCTCGGCTCCACCGGGCTCGTGCTCGGCGGCGCGGTCGCCGGCGGACGCCTGATCTGGGATCAAGGCGGCTTCGGCGTCGAGGTGAAGAAGGGCGACCGGCAGGTCCGCGACTTCACCCTCAAGCAACCAGGGCAAGGACCAGGGTTCGCGATCTCGAGAGACGCGGTCGGCGCGGCGGCGCTCACGCGCGCGGCCGTCGACGCCGTCGGCGGCATGAAGCGCTTCGTCTCGCGCGGCGACGTCGTGGTCGTCAAGCCCAACATCGGCTGGGACCGCACGCCGTTGCACGCCGCCAACACCAACCCCGAGGTCGTCGCCGAGGTGGTGATGATGGCGTACGAGGCCGGGGCGAAGCACGTCGTCGTCACCGACGCGAGCTGCAACGATCCCAACCGCTGCTTCCAGCGCTCGGGCATCTGGAGCGCCGCCTACGCGAAGGGCGCCGAGGTCGTCGTGCCGAGCGAGCACAGGTTCCGCTCGATGCGCCTCCGCGGCGAGGTGCTCGACGAGTGGCCCGTCTACACGCCGCTGATCCACGCCGACAAGCTGATCAACGTGCCGGTGGCCAAGCACCACAACCTCGCGAAATACACCGGCGCGATGAAGAACTGGTACGGCTCGCTCGGCGGCCGTCGCAACCGCCTCCACCAGAGCATCGATCTGTCGGTGGCCGATCTCGCGACGTTCATGCGGCCGACGCTGACGGTGGTCGACGCGACGCGCATCCTCGTGCGCAACGGCCCGCAGGGCGGCAACATCGACGACACCAAGGTGCTCAACCAGGTGATCGCGTCGATCGACCAGATCGCCGCCGACGCGTACGGTTGCACGCTGATCGGCCAGAAACCAGAAAACCTCCCATACCTCAAGATGGGCGTCGAGCGCGGGCTCGGGACGATCGACTGGAAGACGCTCGCCGGTTGAGCCGGGCGTCGTCACAGCGGGTTCGCGCAGCAACGAAACCCGATGTCAGGGTTCGACTCTCCGAAGGGCTGGGGCCGCGCGAGATAGCAGCTCACGTCGCTGTGGAACTCGGCGAAGCCGCCTCCCCGCAGCTCGCACGTCGGCGGCGACGCGCCCTCGTCGCAGGCGTCGGACCACTCGAACGCGTTGCCCAGCATGCGCACGACGCCCTGGGTGTTCTTGCATGACGTGGGCGCGTCGACCGGCTCCGGCGCGCAGGCGCCCGAGTCCTTGCAGCTCATCGGCGCGGTGAAATACTGGTCGTCGTTGCACACCCTCGGCTGGGACATCGTCCCGCCGCCGTACGGGTACGAGCGCGGCGCGGTGCCGCCCATGCAGCCGCGCGTCCACTCGTCGACGAGCGGCGACGACGTGGTCGACGGCGACGTGACGCCCCCGCCTATCGCCCCGCAGAGGTGCTTGCCCGCCCAGTGACAGTACGCCTTCGCCCCGCAGTGGGTGACGCCGCGCGCGGGCAAGGCGGGAGCGTCGCCCGACACGCGCTGGTGCCTGAGGGCGGGGTTGGTCACGCAGGAGCCGTACGAGAGCCCGGCGGGAGGCTGGTAGCCGATGTCGTTTGCAAACTCATCGAACTGCGCGGAGGACACCTCGGTGCGGTCGACGCAGACTCCCTCGACCCACACCAGCGTCGGGCCATGGGCCGCCACGGGACAACCGACGCCCGCGCCGCCACCTCCTCCACCTCCGCCGCCTCCCTCACCGCCGCCGCTGGCGGTGCCCGCCGCGCCCGCGCGGTCGCCCTGGCCCGCGGACGCCGTCGTCCCGCTCGCGCCCGAGGACGTGCCGCTCGCGCCACCGGCGGCGGGCGCGACGAGCACGTCGTCATGCACGTCGCCGATCTGACGGCACGCGGCGAGCGGCGCGAGCAGCCACACGGCGCGCCAGAGGCGGATCATCAGCACGGCCCCCCCCGCGGCGACACCAGGCGTGTGAGAGATCACCGGGCGCATAGGAAGCTCAAACGCTCCCCCACGAACGCCGCCCAGGCGTCACCTGGGGCAGACGACCGCGGAGCGCGCGCGTCGCCGCCCGCCCCACTGCCGCGACGGCGCGCGGCGCGACCCGGCGAGCGGTCGAACGCAGGCAAAATCGCGACACCCAGCGACATTCGCGCAACGCTACCACACGCCCACCCCGCGAAGTCGTCGCCGGGGTCGTCTCGCCGCTCACGCCCACGCATCGCCCGAGCCGCCGCCGGCCTCTCGCCGCAGCACGGTGCTCCTCCAGTGTGGCGGGCCGCGGCTCGGGCTGCGCTCGGGCACGTCGCACGGCTCGCCGACGCCTCGCAGGTACGCGCGCACGCGCTTCGGGTCGGTGACCATCGCGACGAGCTTCATGCGCTCGCTGCACTTCGGGCGCTCGAGCACGTCGATGGAGAATGTGCGCGCGAGCAGCTCGGCCGAGGGCGGCGGGCGCCTCGACGCTAGGGCTCGTCGCCTTGTTGGGGCGCGGCCTCCGCCTGGTCAGCGGCTTCTGGGGCGCGATGCGCGCGTGCCAGCTGCGCGCCGACCGAGCACGCCAGCGTGCTTGACAGCGTGAAACCGCGGCGGCACGGCGTCGGCGAGGCGCGCGACGAGCGAGAGCGGATCCACGAGGGTGATCCGCTTTGGTGGACACCCCGACACAGCGAGATCCGCTGTAGGAGAAGAAGCTGTCCAAGAGAGCACGCAGGCAGTTCACGGACGAGTTCAAGGCGCGTGCGGTGGAGCTCGTGCGGACGAGCGGGAAGAGCGCCGGGCAGATCGCGAAGGATCTGGATCTGACGGAGACGGCGCTGCGCCAGTGGATGAGCAAGGCGGGCGGCAGCGCGCCGCGGAAGGACGTCCCGCTGGGCGAGGAGGAGCGGGCGCGGCTGAGGCGCCTCGAGGACGAGGTCCGGGTCCTGCGGATGG
>CAUJFL010000325.1 GCA_963169165.1 Myxococcota bacterium
TGGCCGGCTGCCCCACCAGCTACAGCGACTCACCCTGCGACGCGACGGCTACGGTCGGCAGCTGCGAGCGGAGCGTGAGCGGCGACCAGTGCGGTGAGACGTGGTTCTTTGCTCCGCTCTCCAGCATGCAGGCGATGGGCAACTGCAAGGGCACCAAGGACACCTGGCACCCGGCGCCCTGAGGCGCTCTACTCGCGCTCGCAGAGCGTCGACTGCTGCTTGCCGCAGCTCTCGTCGCGCCAGAGCCCGTCCGAGCTGTCGATGCGCGCGCACACGAAGCCCGAGCCGTTGGGCTGGCCAGGCGCCCACGCGGTGAACTCGAGCGCCTCGCCGGTCACCCAGGCGAGCGAGCCGTCCGCGCCCGAGAGGCCGAGCCAGCAGTCTTGCGGCAGCGGCAGCGCGGCGACGAAGTCTTGTTCAGTTTGTGAGGTGACAGTCGCCAGGTGGGACGGCGGCGTCGTCCCGGCGCAGGCGTCGCGCGCGGACATCCAGCTGCGCGGCGGACCCCCGAGCCGGAAGTAGCAGTGACCGCTCGCGGGATCGAGCGCGGCGCCCGGCTCGGTACACTCCACGCCCGCCGCCCCGCCAGCGCCAGCCGCAGGATCTCCGCCTGCGCCGCCCGCAGGATCTCCGCCAGCACCGCCCGCCCAATCTCCGCCGGCGCCAGCCGCCGGATCTCCGCCAGCGCCGCTCCCACCGCCGGATGGATCGCCGCCCGCACCCGCGGCGCCTGCGCTCGCGCCGGACGCGCCGCTCGCCCCGACGGCCCCCGCGGCGCCGCCGGTCGCCGCGCCGACGGGCTCGAGCGCGCCCCAGTTCATCAGGCAGCCCGACGCCGAGAGCGCGAGCGCGGCGAGCGCGTGGGACCATCGATGAGTCGTCACTGGAAGCTCCCCTGGATCGAGATTGAGCCGGGCCCGCCCGCGACGCGGACCGTGGGGCCGCGCGCCTCGCCCGGCTTGGGGTCGCGCCCCAGCATGAGCATCGTCACGCCCGCGCCGACGCCGATCACGCCGACCGCGAGCCCGACGTTCGCGAGCTTCGCGTCGCGACGGCCCGCCGAGACGTCGGACGCGCGCTCGGGCGGGCACGGGCCGCCGCCGCACTCGTCCTTCAGCTCGTCGTAGCGGGAGCGCGCGCGCGAGCCCTCGATCGCGAAGACCCCGAGGCCGACCGCGCCGATCGCGCCCGCGACCCACCCGCCCACGCGCAGCTTGCGGCGCCTCGCGGCCCCGTCGTCCGCGACGACCGCGGGTGGAGGGGCCGCCGCTTCGACCTTCCCGAACACCACCTCACGGCGCTCGCCCAGCGCCACCGTGACCTTCCGCGCGTCGCGCGCGCCGGGCGACGTCAGGACCACCTCGAGCTGACCGGCCGGCATCGCCCACCCGTCCGCGAGGCGATCACGAGGCCGCGCCACGCCGCCGACGGTGACCTCACCGGCGAGCGACGGATCGACGCGCACGACGACGACGGCGACCTTGCTCGCGAGCTCGGCGCGCTCGGACTCGGCGGCCTGGCGGGTCTCGTCGTACTTCGCCTCCTTCTTGGCTTCTAGCGACGCCTCGTGGACGACGTCGGAGAGCTCGCGGTGCGCCTCGAGGTCGTGCCCCAGCGCGGCGAGACAGCGCGCGATGTACAGGCGGGAGATCGGGCTCGCGACGACGTCGTAAGATTTGTGAAACCCCTCGAGGGCGTCGTCGAGCTTGCCCTTCTTGAGCATCGCCTTCGCCTTCTCGAACAGGGCCTGCGCCTTGTCGAACTCGACCTTCGTCGCGCGGCTGGGCGGTGGCCCCGCGATCGCCGGCAGGGAGAGGGAGAGCGCGAGCGCGGCGGCGAGGACCGAGCGGAGCGTCTTCATCGAGGCGACTCATGTTCTCACGATCCGGGCCTGGGGTGTCGTAGTCTTCGGGCGAGCCGTGCCCGCGCCCACGAGAGAACGACCGCCGCGCCTCGGGCGCTACCAGCTGGGGCGACAGCTCGGCGAGGGCGCCGCGTGGACCTTGTGGACCGCGAAGGACGGCGTCGGGCCGAGCGCCCGCGACGTCCTCGTCAAGTGGGTGCGCCCCGCGATCGCGGCCGAGCTCGAGGCGCGGCTCCGGCTCGCGCAGGCCGCGCGCGAGGTGCGTGAGCTCTCGCACAGCGGCGTC
This sequence comes from Myxococcota bacterium, assembly GCA_963169165.1. Taxonomy (GTDB): domain Bacteria; phylum Myxococcota_A; class Polyangia; order Polyangiales; family Polyangiaceae; genus JADLFU01. Next base: position 2,151 of record CAUJFL010000325.1, read on the forward strand.
GCGCGGACGCTCGATCTCGTCGACGCCGCGCGCACGCTCGCCATCGTGCTCGAGCCGCTCGACGGGCAGCTGCTCTCGGCGCTCATCGCGCGCGCGAAGGAGCGGCAGGTCGCGCTGCCGATCGGGGTCGCCGCGCGGGTCGCGATCGAGGCGCTGTCGGCGCTCGACGCGCTGCACGCGCTCACCATGGAGGATCCTCGGCCCTCCGATCTGTCGGCGAGCTCTCTCTTGCTGACGTCGAGCGGGACGGTGAAGGTCGTCGATTTCGAGCTGGACGCCGTCGCGGACACGCCCGAGCTCGTCGCGAAGCGGGCCCCCGAGCGCGCGACCGGCGCGGAGGTCGATCGCGTGCGCGCCGACATCCACGCGGTCGCCGTGCTCCTGTGGGAGAGCGTGACCGGCGCCGCGTTCGTCGCGGGCTCTCCCGCGCGCTTGGACGCGGACGGCGTGCGCAAGACCGACAGGTGCCCCACGGCGGTCGCCGACGTCGTCGCGCGAGCGCTCTCTCGCGAGCCGAGCGCCAGGTTCGAGTCGGCCGACGACATGGG
>CAUJFL010000326.1 GCA_963169165.1 Myxococcota bacterium
TCCAGGAGTGATACACAATCATGTCTTGCCCGGAGGGCCCGACCACCACGCTGCAGTGGCCAGGCCCGGCGAAGCTCGAGTTGGTGGTGAGGATCGGCGGCCCGTGCTTGGTGTAGGGGCCGAGCGGAGACGACGCGCGCGCCACGCCGACCGCGTATTTGCCGTTGTAGTAGGCGTTGGCGCTGTAGAAGAGATAGTAGCTGCCGCCGCGGCGGATCACCCACGGGCCCTCGACCAGCGGGCCCTCCCACGCGAGATCGTTGGTGATGAGGGTGACGCGTGACCCCGTGAGCGCGGTGCCGTCCGCCGAGAGCGCCTGACCATAGATGGGCGTGGGCTCCTGCTTGGCGTTGCCGTCCGCCTTCCAGACCAGATAGGGCTTGCCCTGCGCGTCCTCGAATTCGTTCACGTCGATCATCCCCATCGAGGCGTCGTGCACGAGCGGCTTGCCGATGTCCTTGAAGGGACCGAGCGGGGTCGGGCCGGTCGCGGCGCCGATCGACAGGACCCCGTCGACGTTCTTCGCGCTGAAGTACGCGACGAAGTGCCCGCCGACCTTGTGGATCTCGGGCGCCCAGAAGCTGCCCGTGCCCCACTTCGTGCCGGTGCCGCTCGGGAAAATGTGCCCTGCCTTCTTCCAGTGGACGAGGTCCGTCGAGGTCCGCAGCACGTACACGCCTCCGCCGTCTCCGCCCGTGCAGGCCATCGTGTAGGTGTCGCCGTCCTCGAGGACGCCGGGATCCGGGCAATCCGTCGGGATGACCGGGTTCTGGTAGAGGCCGCCGCACTGGGTGTAGCGGAGCGAGACCCCGCAGCTCTGGTTGCTGAAGTGTGGTTGCCAGCCGTTGGACAGCGCGATGTAGCCCTGGGCGCCGTCGGCGCGGCAGACGCGATCACTGACGAGGCGGCCGGAGACGTCGTCGTACTTCGCCGGGTGGCTGGGCGGAGGCAACCAGCCGGCGCCATACGAGACCCGCGTCGCGCAGCCCTGCGACGCGCCTGGGCAGCTTCGCTGGTCGAGCGCGATGACACAGGCGGAATTCCCTGAGAAATAGGGCTTCCAGCCGTTGGACAGCGTCGCGTATGAGTTGGCACCGTCGTTGACGCAGACGCCGTCCCAGCTGACCGCCCCGTCGGCGTCGTCGAACATCGTCGGGTGGTTGGGGTGGATCCAGTCATCCCCGTAGGTGATGCGAGTCGTGCACGGCGGCGCCGCGCCCCCCTGACCGGCCGCGCCCGCCTTGCCCGCCGCCCCGGACTTGCCTCCGCCGCCGGCCTGGGCCGCGCCGCCGCCCCCTGACTGTCCGCCCGCGGTCGCGCCAGCCGTCCCGCCGCCTCCTTTGCCCGCCGCGCCGCCCGAGGCCCCGGCCTTCCCGGCCAGGGCGAGCCCGCCGGCGGCGCCACCCTTGTCTGCGCCTCCTGCCCCGGAGGTCGCCGCCCCCGCCGCGCCGCCGCCCGGTACGTCGAGGGTCGTCGTCCCCCCGTCGTCGCCGCCGCCGCACGCCGCGAGCAGCCCGAGGGCGCCGATCGTCAGTCGCACCGAAGTGGTCATCGCTCGGTCACCTTGGCGGTCACGCCGCTGCTCTTCGGGTAGAGGGTGGGGATGCGCACTGCGCGGTAGACGCCGAAGCTGCCGTCGCCGGCCTCGTCGTGGACGCGCACATCGAGCACCACCTTCGGGGTGGGCTCGCGCGTCACCTCGAAGATCCGCGCGAACTTCTTCACGGCGGGGTTGATCAACAGCCCGTCCGGGGGATCGGTCGCGGCGCCGTGCACCGCGAGGACCGTGTCGGCCGAGGTCACGTCAGCGACGCCGACCACCTGCGAGAACCAGCGCAGCTCGATCGGGGTCCCGGTCGACGTGTCGGTCGTGCGCACGTCGTGGGTCCCGTACTCCCACACCTGCGTCGCCGTCCAGGTCCCCTTCGGGCCGCCGAGGTCGAGCTCGAGCTCGAGCGAGCGGCTCCACGGATACTTGGTCTTGATGGTCGGGCTGGTGCCGGGCCGCGCCGAGCCGTTGTCGTACATCATGATGTGTCCGTTCGGCAGCACCCTGGCGGCGTGCTGTTGGTAGTTCCAGGCCGCGTCGGCGCCCGCGAGCTGAAAGTCTCCCTCGGGCCCGAGCCGGTACAGGAGCGAGCCCGCCTTGCCGCCGGCGTCGTCCGCGTAGCGGTACGCTATGACCCAGTCCTGGTGGCGCAGCGACACCCAGACCGCGTTGCGGGCGGCGTCGAAGTACACCGCGTTCGCGTGGGTCCAGTCGGCGGTCGGCGCTCCGTAGACCGTGTTCCAGAAATTGGTCTTGAACGGTTGGTCCACCCTCCGGCATGGATCCAACAAATCAAACATGGAGACCCTGCGCACTATCTCGCCGGTCGCGGGGACCAGCTCGACGACCACGTCACCGACGACGTCCCAGTCGGCCTCGTAGGTCGCCGGGCACATCTCCTTCGTGATCTTGCGGCGCTCGGTGCTCAGCGCGAGCAGGTGGCCGTTCGGCAGCTCGATGAGATCGTGGTGGAGCGTGTCGACGTCGACCCCGACCACCCCGGTTGGAAGCGTCGTCCCGGCGGGGAGCCTCGCGGTCGCGACCCACGCGCGCCGCGGCTCGCCGGAGACGGAGAGATCGACGCACGAGCCGTCTCCGGCGCCGATGCGGACGTCGCCGGCAGGGGAGAGGTTGATGTGGTTCACGCTGGTCGCCGCGTGCAGGTACCAGACGACCTCGCCCGCGCCGTCGACCGCGGCGAGGTACGACCAGTCCTGCACCGGCCCCATCGCGCCCCACCGCCCCGCGCCGAACAGCGTGAGCCCGTCGCGCGTCGCGTCCTTCGCCTTCACGACCAGCGGCGGAAAGTCGGCCGGCAGCGGCGGAGTCGAGTAGGCGAGCGTCGCGGTCGCGGACGCGCCGCCCGTCGCGTCGAGCGCGGTCACCTCGATCGTGTAGTGCTTGCCCGCGCGCAGCTGCAGGACCGGCACGGCGTGCGTCGTCCCGCTCGCCGTCGTCGTCAGCGTGAGCGCGTGCGAGCCGCCGTCGGTGAGCTCGACCTTCAGCGTCGCGTCCCGGTCGGTCGTGGCCGTGAGCGCGCCGCCGAGGGGCACGTTCGCATAGGGGACGAACGTCGCGGTGAGCACGGACGGCGCCGAGGTCGGCGAGCCAGCGCCGCCGCCCGTCCCCGCGCCGCCGGTGGCCCCGCCGTGGCCCGCCGCGGGCACGCCGCTCGGCGTCGTCGCGCCCTCTCCGCCGCACGCGAGCGCGAGCAGCGCGACGCCGCTCCAAGCGATGAGCTTCATCGCTGCAAGGTCCGACGTTTCATGCTGCGGCGCAAGGGAGCCGCGCGTGACGCCGGTGGTTCCGTGCTACACGCGCCCGGGCGTGTTCCAGCCGCTCCTACCCTACATCCAGATCCCCGAGCTCGAGCTGCTCGCCCCGATCGAGCTCGCCAGCGGGCGCACCGATCCCATCACGATCAAGCCCTTCGGCACCCTCGTCGCCATCGGCGTGTGGCTCGCGTACCGCGTGGCGACGCGGCAGGCGCGGCGGCTCTCGCTGAACGTCGACACGATGCAGCAGTTCTTCACGTGGGTCGTCGCCGGCGGCTTCATCGGCGGGCACGTCTTCGACGTGATCCTCTATCACCCCGACAAGCTGCTCCACGCGAAGAGCGTCGGCGACGCCGTGATCGAGCTGCTGTTCATCTGGCGCAGCCAGTCGTCGTTCGGCGGGTTCATGGGCGCGATCCTCGGGCTGCTCGCGTGGAAATATCGGTTCAAGGTCAAGGACACGCTCCCTTACGCCGACACCGGCGGCAGCTCCTTCGTCATCGGGTGGTTCTTCGGCCGGCTCGGGTGCACGACGGCGCACGACCACCCGGGCATGCTGAGCGACGCGTGGTTCGCGGTGCAGTACCCGCACGGAGGGCGCTTCGACCTCGGGATGTACGAGGCGATGTTCACGCTGCCGCTCGCGCTCACCTTCCTCTATCTGATGCGCAAGCCGCGGCCGTACGGCTTCTACATCGGCGTCATGTGCACGGCCTACGCGCCGACGCGCTTCGCGATGGATTTCTTGCGCGCGCACGACGTCCGTGATCCCGATCCGCGGCACCTCGGGCTGACGCCCGCGCAGTGGCTCTGTGGCGCGCTGCTCGCGGTCGGGATCTATTTCCTGATGAAGGCGACGAAGGCCGCCGAGCGTGGTGACGTCCCGGTATACTCTTCCGAGGCGCTCCGCGCCGAGAAGGAGCCGAAGGGGACCCATGCACGAGCTCGATGAACGGCGGCGGGCCGCGCTCGCCGCGCTCGCCCGAGATGTCAGCCAAGAGGCCAGGGGCGCCGTGCTCGAGGCGATGTTCCTGATGGCGGCCGTCGACGACGAGGTCTCCGAGGTCGAGATCCGCGAGCTCGCCCGCGCGTGCGCTCCGCTCGTCGGGGAGCTCTCCAGCGGCGACGTCGAGGGCCTGCTGATGTCGATGCACGCGACGCTGGCAGAAGACGGCTGGGAGCGGCGCGCGCGGTCGGTGGGCGCGGCGCTGGCGGGCGGACCGGCGGCCGAGACCGCGTTCTCGCTCGCGGCGCGCGTCGCGCTCGCCGACGACTACGTGGTCGGCGCCGAGTCCGACGCGATGGACGCGCTCGCGGACGCGTTGGGAGTCGACGCCGACCGCCGCGCCGAGCTGCTGCGCGCCGCCTTCGACGAGCTCTTCGGACCGTGAGCGCGTGAGCGCCTACACGACTCAGGTCCGGCTGCTGCTGTGCTCCAACTGCGGCGCGCCGATCGACGTCGCGGTGGGCGGCGGGGTGGTCGCGTGCCGCTTCTGCGGCGCCAACAACCAGCTCGCGGCGCGCACCGAGCTGCCCGCGTTCGCGGGGTTCACGCGGACGGCGATGTCCGAGCCCGAGCGCCTCGCGCGCCTTCGGATGCAAGACGACCGCCCGCTCCTGCCGCCGCAGAGCGTGGCGCACCTCTTCGGTCCAGGAGGAGAGATCCCGCCGTGGAAGGAGCAAGAGGTGTTCGCCGCGTGGCAGTCGGCGCGCAAGCGCTCGGCGGCGGGCGCGCTCGACGGCGCCGAGGAGCTGTTCTTCCTGACCGAGGCGCTCGGCAACAAGTTCGTCGCAGCGTCCGACTGGACCCGCCACCGCGCGATGCTCGAGAGCGCGCTCGAGGCGCTGTCGCTGCCCCGGCACCGGTCCAGCATGGCGGCGTCGCTGGCCCTCAGCGCGTGCCGACAGGACGACCTGCAGGGCGCGGCCACGTGGCTGCAGCTCGTCGATCCGGCCTCCGAAGATCTGTACGCCGACTCGATGTACAGGATGGCGAAGGCGCGCGTGGCGACCAAGCAGGGCGACTTCTCGACCGTGCTCGCGGCGCTGGGGCAGACCGCCCAGGAGGTGCCCATCCACGACGCGATCGATTGCCTCGCCACGGTCTACCGCGCCAACGCCTACGAGGGCGTCGGGCGCGTCGATCTCGCCGTGAGCGAGCTCGTCCGCGAGAGCCAGAAGAGCGGCCAGCACCGCGCGTCGATCGCCACCATCGTCAGGCTCCACGGCGTGTGCCGCCAGAGCTTCCCGCAGGCCGACGCGCAGGCCGGCGTACACCGCGCGGCGGGGGCAGCCGCGCAGGCCTCGGCGGGCATCGAGAAGGTGTTCGTGCCGATGGGCGCGGTGTTCTTCGTCATCGGGATCCTGTGGATCCTCGCCTCGGTCGGCAGCGCGATCGTCGCCCTGGTGATGAGCGGCAACCCGACGGCGCTCTTCGGCGCGCTCGGCAGCAGCATCGGGGGAGTCGTGTTCGCCGGGCTCGGGGCCGTGTTCTTCATGCTGGGCCGCAACATGGCCGCCAGCGCCAAGAAGGCGGGGTTCATCGCGCAGCACGGCAAGCGCGCCCAGGGGATGGTGCTCGCGGTGGAGCGCACCGGCGTCAGCATCAACGACGTGCCGCAGGTGCGCGTCCGCCTCCGCGTCGAGGGCGCGGGCGCCCCGCCGTACGAGGTGCAGCTGACGATGCTGCTGTCGGGCGGGGCAGGGGCGCTCGCGCCGGGTGCCACGCTGCCGCTGCGCGTCCACCCGCAGTCGCCGTCCGAGGTCGTCATCGACGCCTGAAGCCGCGCGCGTCGACGGGTGACAGGCCGCGCGGGGTGTGCGAAAGCACGCGCCGTGGAAATCTTGCACGTCGTGACCGAGCTGTCGCCGTTCGCCAAGGTCGGAGGGTTGGCAGACGTCGCGCTCTCGCTCAGCAAGCAACAGAAGCTGCTCGGCCACAGGGTCACGCTGGTGATCCCTCACTACCCGCTGCTCGAGCGCGCGGGCCTGATGCTGGCGCGGCGCCTGACGCCGCTGTCGTTCGAGCTCGGCGGAGTCGAGCAGACGGCGGCCGTGTACGACGGCAAGCTCGCGACGGGCGTCGAGCTGGTGGCGCTCGGCGTCGACGGCTTCGATCGGGAGGGCGTCTACGGCGACGACTCGGGCGACTACGCGGACAACGCGCAGCGCTTCGCGAGGTTCTCGGGCGCGGCGGTCGAGCTGGTGAAGGATCGAGCGCGCGCCGGACAGCCCCCGGCGATCGTCCACGCGCACGACTGGCCGACCGCGCTCGTCCCATACTTCTCGTCGAAGCTCGACGGTGCGCCGCCGACGGTGCTGACGCTGCACAACCTCGCCCACCAGGGGGTCGTGCCGCGCGAGCTCGCGCCCGCGCTCGGCCTCTCCCCCGACGATTTTCACATGGGAGGCTACGAGTTCTACGGCCAGGCCAACCTGCTGAAGGCGGGCATCGTCACGGCCGACGCGGTGACCACGGTCAGCGAGACCTACGCGCGCGACATCCTGACGCCCGAGGGCGGCATGCGGCTCGACGGCGTGCTGCGCGCGCGCAAGGAGGGCTCGGTCGTCGGGATCGTCAACGGCGTAGACTCGTCTGTCTGGAACCCAGCGACCGACACCGCGCTCGCGTCCCGCTACGACGTCGAGGACATCACCAACAAGGCCCGCTGCAAGGGCGCTCTGCTCGGCGAGCTCGGGCTCGACGTGAAGGACGGCCGCCCGCTCGCGGTCTTCGTCGGTCGCCTGGTCGAGCAGAAGGGCGCAGACCTGCTGCTCGCGGCGCTGCCCAAGCTCCTCGCGTCCGACGTCGCCGTCGCGATCGCGGGCGGCGGCGACCCGGCGACGATGTCCGAGCTTTCACGGGTGGCCGAGGTCGAGCGGGGCCGCGTCGCCTTCGCTCCCAAGGCGTCCGAGGCGCTGGTGCACCGCCTCTTCGCCGGGGCCGACATGGCGCTCGTGCCGTCGCGCTTCGAGCCATGCGGGCTCGTGCAGCTCTATGCCCAGCGCTATGGCGCGCTGCCGATCGCGCGGGCGACCGGCGGGCTGCGCGACACGATCGTCGACTGCGACGCCGCGCTCGAGACGGGGACGGGGTTCCTCTTCGACGACGCGACGCCCGAGGCGCTCCTCGGGGCGGTGCAGCGCGCGCGCACGGCCTACGCGTCGCCGCGCTGGAGGGCGCTCGTGCGCCGGGTGATGCGGCTCGATCGCGGCTGGGAGCGACCCGCGCGCCGCTACGATCAGGTCTACCGCGCGCTCGGCGCGCGCTTAGTCTCCCCCGCCAGCCGTCGCGAGCGCCCACCCGTGCGCCGCGCGCGCGCGGAGCGCGATCTCGCCGACGGCGCGGTGGTGCACGAGCCACTCTTCATAGGAGCCGGCCCGGAGCGCGTCATCGATGGCCGCGCGGGTGAGCCTCGCCAGCGCGTCGGCGAGCCCGGGCGCTGGGCGCCTCGTCCGCTTCAGCTGGTCGAACAGCTGGTCCGCGGCGCCGGGCGACGGGTGCTCGTAGAACGCGGTCGAGCCGTCCACCATCCACAGCCTCCCGTCTGGCCCGACCAGCACGGCGTCGCGAAACAGGTTGGCGGTGACGTAGTCGAGCGCGAGCACGCGCTGCCAGTCGTCCGCGGAGCGCGCGTCCGCGGTCGAGCGAGCGTCGCCCTGCCGTGCCGGACGAGCCCACCTCGCGGCCTCGACGCTGTTGCGGGCCTTGATGACCTCGCCGTCGGGCAGGCGCATGATCGCCGACGCGATGCGCCCCGCCGGATCGTCCGAGAGGGTCGCGAGCTCGGTCGGAGGCAGCATCGAAAGCAGCGCCGCGCGGGCGTCGGAGCGCGCGGCGGTGACCGGCACGACGTCGACGCCGGCGACCCTGGCCAGCCTGTAGAGGGCGAGCTGCGCGCGGTGCCGCGTGGGACGCGCCGCCGTCGCGGGAAGCCACAGCACACGCGCGCCGCCGCACGCTCCCTCGTAGAACGCCGGGAGCGCGCTCGAGCGTCGCAGCTCGGTGAGCGCGCAGGCGGAGAGCGCGCGCTCGTCGCTGGCGGGCACCCACGGCGCGCGAGGCGGCAAGAGCTCGGGTGGTGTGTGAGACGCCGAGGCCGCGCCGCGCGCCGTCGCGTCTGCCGTCGCGTCGGCCGTCACGCCTCGCCGCTCGCACGCCGCGAGCGCGAGGAGCAGTGAGAACCTAGCAAAATTCACGTCACGCGCCGAGCACGCGGTCGCGCAGGAACTTGTCGATCCGCAGGTGTACCAGGTCTCGCTGCTCGAGCGGTGTCACGTGCGTCCCGCCGGGCACCATCAGCAGCTCCGCCCCCGGGATGCGCTTGGCCATCTGCTCGGACAGGTACGCCGGCGTGAAGCTGTCGCGCTCGCCCGCGACGATCAGCACGGGGCAGGTGATGTGCGGCAAGAAGTCCTCGGAGCTGTGCTCGCCCGCGCCGCGCAGCATCCGCAGGAACATCGGCAGATCGACGTGGGACAGGTGCTTCATGTAGGGGAGCATGTCCTCGGGGCGGATCGTCTTGGGATCGACCTCGCGCGAGAGCAGCGTCAGCTTGACGGCGAGCTCGCTCGGCAGGCGGCTCCACAGCGCGCGCGCCAGCCCCTCGCGCGGCGCCACCGCCTCGATCGCGCGCGGCAGGAGGTCGGCGAGGATGCGCGTGCCCTTGAACGTCTCGGTCACGCGTCCGTGGCTGCCGCACAGCAACACGAGCCCGCGCACCTTGTCGGGGCGCAGGTGGCACGCCTCGATCGCGACCTGGCAGCCCATGCTGTGGCCGAACAGCACGACGCCCGGATCGCCGAGGTGCCTGCGCACCGCGTCCGTGTCCTCGGCGAGCGTCCCCATGTCGACGGCCTCGGGGTCGACCGGCGCCGCGGAGCGGCCGTGCCCTCGATAGTGGAAATGGGCGACCGGCAGGCGCTCGGCGACCTCGTCCCACAGATATTTCCAGATGAACCCGTCGCAGAGGATCCCGTCGCAGAACAGCGCCCGCACCGGCCCCTCGCCGCGGCGGCGGACGTAGAGGCGGGTGCCGTCGGGCCCGCGCGCGAAGCCCTCGACCGTGGGCGCGGCGCTCGCCGGTCGCTCGCTACTCGTCGTCGAGGTCGTCGACATCGTTGACGCTCGGGAGCTTCTTGATGTCGAGGCGGGCCTGCTTCCACGCGCGCTGCACGACCCAGGAGAGGGAGCGATCGAGCCGCGCCGCCTCTTCTTTGATCTCGTTCAGCATGGACTCTGGAAAATACAGGCTCTGCTTGCGCTTGTCGCTCTTGCCGTCGACGCCGCCGGCCTTCGAGAGGCTCTCCTTTTCCGACACGGGCAAACCTCCTGGGGGCAGAGGACTTCCGCCCGCTGTCCGGTCACCATACCGGGCTCCGCGCGGCGGCGGAAGGCGTTTGAGTCAGGGGGGCGCGATCGGTTCGCCCTCGACGCGGGCATCGAGATACGTAACGTGCCGCGCCGTGAAGCCCGTTCCCGCGAAGTGGACCGTCGCCGATTCGGTCGAGACGTACGCCGTGCGCACCTGGGGTCAGCCCTATTTCAGCGTGAACGAGGCAGGAAACGTCGTCGTTCACCCTCGGGGAGAGGGCACCGGCAGCGCCGATCTCAAGGACCTCGTCGACGAGGTGCGCAAGCGCGGCATCGAGCCGCCGCTGCTCATCCGCTTCACCGACATCCTCCGCCACCGCGTCGAGGAGCTGAACGCGTTGTTCGCGCGGGCGATCCGCGAGTCCGAGTACCAGGGCGGCTACCGCGGGGTCTATCCCATCAAGGTCAACCAGGTCTCCAACGTGGTCGCCGAGGTGCTCGAGGCCGGGCGACCGTTTCACTTCGGGCTCGAGGCCGGCTCGAAGCCCGAGCTGCTCGCCGTCATCGCGCTGCTCGACGACCCCGAGGCGCTGATCATCTGCAACGGCTACAAGGACGAGGAGTACGTGACGACCGCGCTCTTCGCGTCGCGCCTCGGGCGCCACGTGATCCTCGTCGTCGAGAAGCTGTCCGAGCTGCGCCTGATCGCCGAGGTCGCGGCCCGCGTGAACATCCGGCCCAACATCGGCATCCGCGTGCGCCTGTCGTCGCGCGGCTCCGGCAAGTGGGAGGCGTCGGGCGGCGACCGCTCCAAGTTCGGCCTCTCGTCGTCCGAGCTCGTCGAGGCGATGGGGTTCTTGCGCGAGCGGGGCATGCTCGACTGCTTCGAGCTGCTGCACTTCCACCTCGGCTCGCAGATCAGCGCGATCCGCAAGTTCAAGGACGCGCTGCGCGAGGCGGGGCGCTTCTACTGCGAGCTCTCTCGCGCGGGCGCGACCCTCAAGTACCTCGACGTCGGGGGCGGGCTCGGCGTCGACTACGACGGCTCGCAGTCGAGCTTCGCGTCGTCGATGAACTACAGCCTGCAAGAGTACGCGAACGACATCGTGTACGGCATGAAGGAGCTCTGCGACGCCGCGGGCGTGTCGCACCCGACGATCGTGAGCGAGTCGGGGCGCGCGACGGCGGCGCACCACGCGGTGCTGGTGATCGAGGTGCTCGGCGCGATCGAGTTTCGAGACCGAGTGTCGGATCATCCGCCGACCAGCGGCGCCCCCGAGGTGCTCAGCCTCTACGAGGCCTACCGAGATCTCTCGCGCAAGAACATGCTCGAGAGCTACCACGACGCCCAGGACTTCAAGGAGCGCTGCCTGCAGCGGTTCATCCTCGGCAACCTCTCGCTCGACGAGCGCGTGGCCGTCGAGAACCTCTACTGGGCGCTCTGCCACAAGGTGCTGCGGCTCGCGCGCGAGCTCGACGAGATGCCCGAGGATCTCGAGCACCTCGAGCGCGACCTCTCTGACACTTATTTCTGCAATTTCTCGGTGTTCCAGTCGGTCCCCGACGCGTGGGCGATCGATCACCTGTTCCCGATCATGCCGGTGCATCGCCTGCAAGAGGAGCCGACCCGTCGGGCGGTGCTCGCGGACATCACGTGCGACTCGGACGGCAAGCTCGATCGCTTCATCGGCAAGCGCGACGTGAAGGACGTCCTCGAGGTGCACCCGCTGAAGGACGACAGCTACTACCTCGGCATCTTCCTCGCGGGCGCCTACCAGGAGATCCTGGGCGATCTTCACAACCTCTTCGGTGACACCAACGACGTGCAGGTGCGCGTGCCCGAGGGCGGGGGATACCTCATCGATCACGTGATCCCCGGCGACACGGTGACCGAGGTGCTCGACTACGTGAGCTACTCGCGCGACGATCTGATGGCGAAGGTGCGGCGCTCGGTCGAGCAGGCGCTGCGGACGGGCCAGATCTCGCTGGATGACTCGCGCTCTCTGATGCGCGCCTACGAAGAGGGCCTCAACGGGTACACCTACCTCGAGCGCGAGTGATCGCGCCGCAGCGTGGCGTCGAGCCACGCGCCGAACACGAGGCTCGCGACCACGACCGACACCGACGACGTCGACATCGCGAGGCTCGCGATCATCGGGGTGAGCTCGGGCCCGCCGAACGGGACGAGCAGCCCCGCCGCGACGGGCAAGGCGACGACGTTGTAGGCGAACGCCCAGAAGAGGCTCCGCTTCATCGCGGTGTGGGTCGCCTCGGCCACGCGGAGCGCCGAGACCACGCCCGCGAGGCGGGGATCGAGCAGCGTGACGTCGGCCGCGGCGCGCGCGGCGTCGGTGCCCGAGCCGATCGCGATCCCGAGGGTCGCCTTGGCGAGCGCCGGGCCGTCGTTGACGCCGTCGCCCACCATCGCGACCCGGTGACCCTCGTCGACGAGCCTCGTGACGAGCGCGGTCTTGTCCTCGGGCCTGGCCCCCGAGACCACGTGCTCGATGCCGACGGCGCGCGCGACCTCGCGCGCGACCTCGTCGCGATCACCCGTCGCCATCCACACGGTGGCGCCGCGGTCACGCAGCCGCGCGACCGTCTCCCTGGCGTCGGGGCGCACCTCGTCGGAGAGCTCGATCACGCCGAAGAGGGCGCCGCCGCGGGCCACGCACACCACGGAGGCCGCGCCCCGCGCGCGCACTGGCCCGCCGGTCACGCCCTCGGCGAGCAGCCACGCCTCGCTGCCCACGAGCACCGGCGCCCCGTCGACGACGCCACGGACGCCCGCGCCCGCGACCGCCTCGATCTCGACGTCCGACGGCAGCTCGATTTTGTGCGATCTGGCCTCGCGCACGATCGCCGCGGCGAGCGGGTGCTCGCTGCGCTGCTCGAGCGCGGCAGCGAAGCGCAGCACCTCGGCCTCGTCTGCTCCGGTGAGCGCCTCGACCGCCGTCACGCTCGGGTGTCCCTCCGTCAGCGTCCCGGTCTTGTCGACGACGACGGCGTCGACGCGGGACGCTCGCTCGAGCGCCGCGCCTCCGCGCAGCAGGATCCCGCGCCTGGCCGCGACGCCCGTGCCGACCGCCATGACCGTCGGGATCGCGAGGCCGAGCGCGCACGGGCACGCGACGACGAGCACCGCGATCGCCCTCGAGGCCGCCGTGGAGACGCCCACGCCGGCCGCGATCCATCCGCCCAGCGTCAGGGCCGCGAGCGCGACGACGACGACCGCGAAGACCGCCGAGACGCCGTCCGCGAGCCGCGCGAGGCCTATCTTCTCGGTCTGCGCGGCGGTGACCGCGGCGAGCACGCGCGCCGCCGTCGTGCGCGCGCCCACCGCGGTCGCGCGCACCGTCAACGAGCCGCCGAACGCCACCGTCCCCGCGGCGACCTGCTCGCCGGGGCCGCGCGGGACGGGGACGCTCTCGCCGGTCAGCGTCGACTCGTCGAGCGACGCCTTGCCCTCGGTGATCACCCCGTCGACCGCGAGGGCCTCGCCAGGCTGCACGAGGACGAGATCGCCGACGACCAGGTGGGTCACCGACAGCTCTCGCGCCTCGCCGCCCCGTCGCACGCGGGCGGTCTTGGGGGCCAGCTCGGCGAGCTCGCGGAGCCTCCGGGTGGTCCCCCGCTGCGCGCGCGCCTCGAGCGCCCGCCCGACCAGCACGAGCGCGACGATCGCCGCGGCCGACTCGAAGTAGATCGGCGCGTGCTCCTGGTCGCCCCCGTCGCGCGACACCGCCCACGCCGAGGACACCATCGCCGCGAGCGCGCCGAGCGCGACGAGGACGTTCATGTCGGCGGTGCGCTGCCTCAGCGCGCCCGCGGCGCCCCGCAGGAACGGCCAGCCAGGGCCGAGCACGACGACCGTCGACAGCACGGCCTGGGTCCAGCGTGACCACACCTCGTGCGCCAGCGGCCCGTGCGACATCCCCAGGAACACGACAGGAGCGGCCAGCGCCGCGCCCACCACCGCCCGCCACACCGCGACGCGCGCCTCTCGCTCGCTCGGATCGACCCGCTCTCCCGTCTCGGCGGGAGAGTCGTAGCCCGCGCGCGCCACGCTCGCGCGCACCGCCTCTACGTCGAGCCCCGCCGCGCCCTCGACGTGCGCCCTCCCGGTCACCAGGTTGACGGTCACCCCGGAGACGCCCGCTGTCTTCGCGATCGCCTTCTCGACGCGCCGCACGCAGGCCGCGCAGGTCATCCCCACGACGGGGACGTCGAGCTCGCGCGGGCCAGCCTCGCCCACGGCGGCGTCGATCAACGCGCCGTCACGCGGCGGAGGCTTCGTAGCCGTCCTCTCGGAGCGCCGCGAGGAGCGAGTCGACGGTGACCTCGTCGGCGGCGTCGACGGTCGCGCGTCCCGCGGCGAGCTCGACCTCGGCGCGCGAGACGCCCGCCACGCCACGCAGCGCCTCACCGACGTGCTTCACGCAATTGTTACAGGTCATTCCGCGCACCGACAGCGTGATGGTCTTCACTGGCAAACGCCTCCGGGGAAGAGCTTGAGGATGTTGGCGACGAGGTCGCACTTGCCGTCGTTCTCGCCGCCGCAGACGAGCCCATCGATGCAGCAGCCCTTGATGACTTGCAACCCCCCGAAGCACTTTATGTCCTTGCAGACCGTGCCCAGGCAGCCCTGACCTCCGCCCCCGGCCGAGGAGCCAGCGTCGCCGCCGGTGCCGCCCCCGCCAAAGATGTCCCCGCCGCCGCCGCCGTTCGAGGCGCCCGCGCTGGAGCTGCCGCCGCTGGAGATGCCCGCGCTGGAGGTGCCCGCGCTGGAGGTGCCGCCGCTGGAGGTGCCCGCGCTGGAGGTGCCGCCGCTGGAGGTGCCGCCGCTGGAGGTGCCCGCGCTGGAGGTGCCCGCGCTCGAGGTGCCCGCGCTGGAGGTGCCCGCGCTGGAGGTGCCGCCGGCGCCCGCCGAGATCTTTCCGGCGCCGCCGCCGCTCGAGATGACTCCGCCGCCCGCGCCCGACTTGGCGCCGCCGCTCCCGGAAGCTCCTGCCGTCTTCGCGCCGCCGCTGCCCGCCACG
>CAUJFL010000327.1 GCA_963169165.1 Myxococcota bacterium
CGACCTTGGCGGCGAGCGAGCGCGCGCGGGGGCTCGCGTCGCCCTCCGCGGACAGGATGCGCGCGTCCTCGCGGTCGTGCACCGCGGACGGGCCGGGCACCGGCTCGAAGCGGTACGTCACGCGCGCCTTGTCAAGCAAAAAGCGCGCGCGCCGCAGCGCGCCCCTCGGCGTCAAGATCGCGCTCGTGCCCTTCTTTCCGGCGCGGCCCGTGCGCCCCGAGCGGTGCGTGTAGGTGTCGGCGTCGATCGGCGGCTCGACGTGGACGACGTGGCCGTTGTGGGGCACGTCGAGGCCGCGCGCCGCGACGTCGGTCGCGACCAGCGCGTGGAGATCGCCGCGCCGAAACGCCGACAGCGCGCGGTTGCGCTGCTTCTGATCCATGTCGCCCGAGAGCGGCGCGACGGTGAAGCCCGCGTCGGCGAGCGCGTCGGTGAGATCGGCGACGTTGTCGCGCGTGCGCCCGAAGATCAGCGTCTGCCCGGCCGGCGTCGCGAGCAGCAGGTTGACGAGCGCGTCGACGTGGTGCTCGGGATCACACAGGTGGATCACGTGATCGATCTGCGCGTTGGCGGCCCCGAGCGGGGTCCCCTCGATCTTGACGGCGTCCCGCTGCGCGCGCGCCGCGAGCCGCGCGACCTCGGCGGCGAACGTCGCCGACACGAGGTGCGTCTGACGACCCTCGGGGACGTGCGAGAGGATCGCGTCGAGATCGTCGGAGAAGCCCATGTCGAGCATGCGGTCCGCCTCGTCGAGCACCACGGCCTTCACGTGGCTCGCGTCGATTCCGCCCTTGGTGAGGTGGTCGACCAGGCGCCCCGGCGTGCCGACGACGATCCGCGGCCCGCGCGCGAGCGCGCCCCGCTCCTCGCGGTAGCTGGCGCCGCCGGTGACCGACGCGACGGTCGCGCCGAGCGCCGCGAAGAACCACGACAGCTCGAACTGCACCTGCCGCGCGAGCTCGCGCGTGGGCGTCACGACGAACGCGACCGGCCCCGAGCCCTCGGGCGGGGCCGCGACGAGGTGCCGCAGCACCATGCCGATCGCGAGCGTCTTGCCAGAGCCCGTCTCGGACGAGATCCGCAGATCGCGCCCGTCGAGCTCGGGCTCGAGCACCGCGAGCTGCACGCGGGTCAGCGTGTCGTAGCCCTTCTTGCGCACGACCTCGGAGAGCGCGGGGCCGAGGAGCGTCCAGGGATCGGTCATGCGCGCCGGCTAGCAGCAACGCCCCGCGAAAGCGAGCCGTCAGCGCGCGTCGAGGTCGACGAGCTCGGGCGAGCCCCGCATCAGCGCGGCGCCGAGCGCCATCGTCGCCAGCGTCATCGCGAGCTGCGTCACGTACGACAGGAACACGTAGGCCGAGCCCTCGCGCAGCACGACGTCCTCTCGAAAGAACATCGCGAGCGCGCAGAAATTGGCGATCTGGTAGGCCCCGAAGAACCCTGGGCCCGCCGGGATCAAGATGCCGAGGCCGCTCACGCCCATCAGCACGGCCGCCTGCGCGAGCGTCACGCGCAGGCCCACCGCCCACACGCCGACCCAGACGAGCAGGACGCACGAGGAGATGTACGCGACCGAGTGCGCGAAGAACGGCACGCCATGATCGCGCGACATGAGGAAGGAGAGGCCGTCGGCGACGCTCTCGATCTTGTGCGTGAGCCAGGCGGCGAGGCGCCTCGACACCCGGCCCAGCGTCGCGTCGGTCAGCCGCCGGGCGAAGCCGCGGGCCCAGTAAAATAGGCCCATCGCGACGAACGCCGCGCCGAACACCGCGAGCGCCGAGCGCGCCGCCGTCGGCACCGCGGCGACCGGCACCGCGAGCTTGCCGAGGTGATCGGGCAGCGGGCTGATCGGCGTGCTGAAGACGAGGCCCAGGAACAGCGCGATCGACAGCAAGAGACCGTCCACGACGCGCTCTCCCGCGATCGTGCCGGTCGCCTGCACGAACGTGACGTTGCTGCGTCGCGCGACGAGGTATGGCCGCACCAGCTCGCCCATCCGAAACGGCGACAGCATCACGAGCCCGAAGCCGACGAGGCCGATGCCGAAGGTCGGCCAGGCCTTCACCCCCGGATCGATGGGGCGCAAGAGGTACACCCACCTCCACGTGCGCAGGAACACGCAGACCGCGAGCGCGAACGTGTAGCCGACGACGCCCCGGGGCGAGAGCGTCGCCCGCGCGGCCTCGTCGGGCAGGAGCGGCACGCCTCCCCGCTTGAACAGCCACACGAACCCGAGCGCGAGCACCAGCGACACCGCGAGCTTCGGCCAGAGCTTCTGCGCGACGGAGGGCGCTCGTGACACCGGCGGGCCTTCTAGCATGCGGCGCGTTAAGTCTGCGCGCGAGCGGTGCGCGTCGACGACGAGCGTCTCGAGCTCGCTCGAGCGCGCGCGCCACGACAGCAGGCGCTCGGCGCGCGACGGATCGGCGACGAGCGACGCGGGATCACCCTCGCGGCGGGGCGCGACCTCGAACGGCACGGGCCGCCCCAGCGCGCGCGAGGCGGCGTCGATCACCTCGCGCACCGACGCGCCGCGGCCCGTGCCCAGGTTGAACGCGCCCAGGGATTCGCGGGTGAGCGACTCGAGCGCGGCGAGGTGCGCCGCCGCGAGATCACAGACGTGGACGTAGTCGCGCACGCAGGTGCCGTCGGGCGTGTCGTAGTCGTCGCCGAACACCCGCAGCGCGGGCCGCTTGCCGAGCGCCGCGTCGATGACCAGCGGCAACAGGTGCGTCTCGGGCTCGTGGCGCTCCGCGAGGTGACCGCGCGGGTGCGCGCCGGCCGCGTTGAAGTAGCGCGGCGCGGCCCAGCGCAGCCCGTAGGCATCTCCGTAGGCCGACAGGACGTG
>CAUJFL010000328.1 GCA_963169165.1 Myxococcota bacterium
CCTGCCGCGCCGGCGCCGCTCGCTCCCGCCTCGCCTGCCGCGCCGCTCGTCCCCGCGCCGCCAGCCGCTGCCGCGCCGCTCGTCCCCGCGCTCGCGCCGCTCGTCCCCGCGCTGCCCGCCGCGCCGCCGCCCGCCTTGCCCGCCGCGCCCGCGCCGCTCGCCTTGCCCGCTGCACCAGCGCTCGCGCCGCCAACGCCCGCTTTCCCTGCCGCGCCCGCGTTCGCCACGCCCGCGCTCCCGCCCGACGGCTGCGTCGGAGCCGACGTCGTCTCGCTCGCGCCGCACGCGGCGACGACGAGGAGCGACAGCATCAGCACGGTGTGGGCTCGATCGCGCATCCCCGCGTTGTACGGCAGGTGAGGTGTCGTCCGCTACGCTGGCGCCGCGGCGTCCCTCGCCACGCCCGGCTCGCCGTCGAGTGGAGCAGCGCTCCCTGCAGCTGGACACGCTCCCCGGAGCGGCCGCTGTCATGCACCACCGTCTCGTCACGCAGAGCGCTACACCCGCTCGAACACGGTCGAGATCCCCTGACCGACGCCGACGCACAGCGACGCGAGCCCCAGCCTCGCCTGGCCCGCGTGCATCGCGTGGACCAGCGTCGCGGCGATGCGCGCGCCGGAGCAGCCTATCGGGTGACCGAGCGCGATGGCGCCGCCGTTCACGTTGACGCGCGCGGGATCGAGCTCGAGCCCGCGGATGCACGCCAGGCTCTGCGCCGCGAACGCCTCGTTCAGCTCGACGAGCTCGAGGTTCGGCGCGCGCAACCCCAGCCGCGACAGCAGCTTCTTCGTCGCCGGGATCGGCCCCTCACCCATGAAGTTGGGCTCGACGCCCGCCGCCTGGGACCCGACCCAGCGCGCGAGCGGCGTGAGGCCAAGCTCGCGCACAGCGGTCTCGCTCGCGAGCAGCACCCCCGCCGCGCCGTCGTTGAGCGGCGACGAGTTGCCTGCCGTGACCGTGCCGTCCTTGCGAAACGCTGGAGTTAGTTTTGATAGTTTTTCTCTGGTCGTCTCGGGGCGCGGCGACTCGTCTCGGTCGAGGACACCCTCGGGCTCTCCGCGCCTCGCCGGCGGCAGCGGCACCGCGATGATCTCGCGCCCGAACGCGCCCCGATCCCACGCGGCGCCCGCCTTCTTCTGGGACGCGAGCGCGAACTCGTCCTGCTCGTCACGCGAGATGCCCAGCTTCTTCGCGACGTTCTCGGCCGTCTCGCCCATGCTCATCAGCTCGAAGCGCGCGGCCATCCTGGGGTTGGGGTACCTCCAGCCGAGCGTCGTGTCGTAGATCGGCGGAGGCGTGCGATCCCAGGCCTCGTGCGGCTTCGGCATCGAGAACGGCGCGCGCGTCATGCTCTCGACGCCTCCCGCGATGACGACGCTCGCCTCGCCGACGGCGATCATCCGCGCCCCGTCGTTGATCGCCTCGAGCCCCGAGCCGCAGAGGCGGTTGACCGTGACCGCGGGCACCTCGTACGCGATCCCCGCGAGCAACCCGGCCATCCGCGCGACGTTGCGGTTGTCCTCGCCCGCCTGGTTCGTCGCGCCGAACACCACGTGATCGAGCGCCGGGACCGCGCCCGGCGCGCGCTCGAGCAGCCTCGTCACGACCAGCGCCGCGAGATCGTCGGGCCGTACGCCGGCGAGCGCGCCCTTGTAGCGGGCGATGGGGGTGCGGACCGCGTCGACCACGAACACGCCTTCGTGCTTCATGCCGCGCAGCATGGCCCGCGCCCGGCCGCGCCAGAAGGGCAATCTTTCGGGACCGCGCCCGGCCACCGCTGGACCAGCTTTCGGAAAGGTGGCAATACGCGCCCCTCGCAATGATCGCCTGGGCCATCAAGAAGGTCTTCGGGACCGCGCACGAGCGCGCCATCCGCCGTCTCCGTCCGCGCATCGACGCCATCAACGCGCTCGAGCCCGCGATGAAGAAGCTCACCGACGCCGAGCTGCAGGCGAAGACCCCCGAGTTCAGGCAGCGCCTCGACAACGGCGCGACGCTCGACGATCTGCTCCCCGAGGCGTTCGCCGCGTGCCGCGAGGGCAGCCGCCGCGTGCTCAAGATGCGCCACTACGACGTGCAGCTGATCGGCGGCATGGTGCTGCACAGCGGCTGCATCGCCGAGATGCGCACCGGCGAGGGCAAGACGCTCGTCGCGACCTTGCCCTGTTACCTCAACGCGCTCGAGGGCAAGGGCGTCCACGTCGTCACGGTCAACGACTACCTCGCCACCCGCGACTGCGAGTGGATGAGCCGCCTCTACAACTGGATGGGGCTCACGACCGGCGTCGTGGTCAACAACCAGGACGACTCGGACAAGAAGGCCGCGTACCTCGCCGACATCACCTACGGCCAGAACAACGAGTTCGGCTTCGACTACCTCCGCGACAACATGAAGTTCTCGGCGCTCGACTACGCGCAGCGCCCGCTCAACTACGCGATCGTCGACGAGGTCGACTCGATCTTGATCGACGAGGCGCGCACGCCGCTGATCATCAGCGGGCAGGGAGAGCGCTCGAGCGACAAGTACCGCGACGTCAACGAGATGCTGCCCAAGCTGCGGCTCGACGAGCACTTCGTCGTCGACGAGAAGGCGCACTCGGTCACCCTCACCGACGACGGCGTCGAGCTCGCCGAGAAGCTCCTCGGCACCGGCAACCTCTACGATCCGCGCAACCTCGAGATCCTCCACATCCTCAACCAGTGCCTGCGCGCGCACGCGCTCTACAAGCGCGACCAGCACTACATGGTGTCGGCCGACGGCAAGGTGCTCATCATCGACGAGTTCACCGGCCGCGTGCTCGCGGGGCGTCGCTGGTCCGACGGCCTGCACCAGGCGGTCGAGGCCAAGGAGAACGTCCGCATCCAGGAAGAGTCGCGCACGATGGCGACCATCACGTTCCAGAACCTCTTCCGCATCTACAAGAAGCTCTCGGGCATGACCGGCACGGCCGACACCGAGGCGTCCGAGTTCCACTCGACCTACAAGCTCGACGTCGTCATCATCCCGACCAACAAGCAGATCTGCCGTCAGGACCACGAGGACGTCGTCTACAAGACCGAGCGGGAGAAGTTCACCGCCGTCATCAAGGAGCTGATGGAGTACCACGAGCGCGGACAGCCCGTGCTCGTCGGGACGACCAGCGTCGAGAAGAGCGCCGCGCTCGCGGCCATGCTCAAGAAGAAGAAGGTGACGCACAGCGTGCTCAACGCGAAGCACCACGAGAACGAGGCCTACGTCGTCGCGCAGGCCGGCCGCAAGGGCGCGATCACCGTGTCGACCAACATGGCCGGGCGCGGCACCGACATCCTGCTCGGCGGCAACGCCGAGATGATCGCGAAGGCGCAGTTCCGCGAGTCGGGTCGCCTCCCCGAGGCCGAGCCCGAGGAGTTCGAGAAGCTGCTCGCCCAGCTCACCGAGTCCTGCAAGAAAGAGGGCGACGAGGTCCGCGCGAACGGCGGCCTGCACATCGTCGGCACCGAGCGGCACGAGTCGCGTCGCATCGACAACCAGCTTCGCGGCCGCGCGGGGCGTCAGGGCGACCCGGGCTCGAGCCGCTTCTATCTGTCGCTCGAGGACGATCTGATGCGCATCTTCGCGGGCGACAAGGTCAAGGGGCTGATGGAGCGCATGGGCATGCCCGACGACGAGCCCATCGAGCACCCGTGGGTCACCCGCAGCGTCGAGAACGCCCAGAAGAAGGTCGAGGAGCGCAACTTCGACACCCGGAAGCACCTGCTCGAGTACGACGACGTGATGAACGCGCAGCGCCAGCGCGTCTACTCGATCCGCCAGCAGCTGCTCGCGGGCCGCTACGAGACCGAGGAGCACGACGAGGACGGCGTCCGCACCGGCAAGCCCCGGAAGTTCAAGGTGCGCCCCGCGCTCGACGCCGCGGCCCGGCCGATCGCGCTCGAGATCCTCGGCATGTTCACCGATCCGCCGGTGCTCCCCGAGGTCGCCGACGGCGAGAAGCAGCCCCTCACCCGCAAGCACTTCGAGCCCGTCAAGCGCGTACACGAGCTCGAGCAGCTGCAAGAGGCCCTCTACCGCGAGTTCGGCGTCAAGGTGCAGATCGAGAAGCGCGAAGAGGACGCGCTCGCGCTGTTCGACGACATCGTCGAGTCCATCCCGCTGGCGCTCACCGAGCAGCGTGAGCGCCTGCTCGATCTGCTCGACGGCGTGCTCGCGGCGATCGTCGAAGAGTCGTGCCCCGCCAACCGCCCGCCCGAGGACTGGGACTGGCAGGGCCTGTTCGACGGCGTAAAAGAGCTGATCGGCGTGTCACCCGACGGCGTCGACGAGCTCGCCGATCCCGAGCGCGTGGTTCAGTTCCTGTACGAGCTCGCGGAGAAGCAGTTCCTCGCGCGCGAGGAGGAGATGGGCCCGACGCTCGCGCTGCGCGTCTTCCGCCACCTCTACCTCGAGGAGATCGACCGCGAGTGGGTCGAGCACCTCACGAGCATGGAGCACCTCCGGGACGGCATCGGCCTGCGCGGCTACGGTCAGCGCGACCCGAAGCAGGAGTACAAGAAGGAGGGCTACAACCTCTTCGTCACGATGCTCGCCGAGGTCTCGTCGACCGTGGTGAAGAAGCTGATGACGCAGGTCGAGGTGCAGCGTCCACAAGAAGAGGATCGCTCCGAGCAGCTCGACGCCCAGCGGCACCTCGAGGAGCTCACGCGCGCGATCGCGCGACACGGCGACGACGTGCAGTCCGCGCTCGCCGGGCACGAGCTGCCCGAGGGCATGGACTTGCCGCTCGATCCTCCGCGTGAAGAGGCGCGCATCGCCCAGGAAGACGAGTGCGTCTGCGGCTCGGGGCGCCCGTTCTCCGAGTGTCACGGCGCCGAAGCCTCGGTCTGACCGCCTACCTGAACGGCGTGGTGCCGCACCGCGCCTGACGGATCGTCGTGCGCTGGCCGCCGGTCGAGCGATGATCGACGGCCGAGGTTCGCGGCGTCGGCACGAACCACGCGTCGATGCGGGACGGCAGCTCCCAGAGCTTCGTCCCGACAGGCAGCTCCTCGAGCGCGGCGCGCGCGGCGACCTGACGACCGTACGTGGTGTGCTCGACGAAGAAGCACTGCTCGGTCGCGAGCGGCGCCCAGAGGTAGGTCTTGCCGCCCGCGAGCTTGACCTCGACGATCTCGGGGTCGCGCCCGTCCGACGCCGTCGCGACGAGGCGGTGCGTCCCGGCGAACGCGCCGAGCCGCAGCCCGGCGCCGGGGGTCTCGGCCGCCACGTTGGCGAGCTCTCGGGCGCCGCTCCCGTCGATCGAGATCGTGATGGGCGCGCCCGAGGTCGAGACGATCACGATGGTCGCGCGCGCCGCCATCGTCAGCTCGGCCGCGGCCCACAGGAGCGCGAGCGCGACCGAGCCGACCACGAGCTGCTTGTGCCGGGGCCACGCGCGGATCGGCGCGACGCGCGACATCACCCACGCGAGCGCGGCGCCGCGCGACATGCCCGCAGCCTCGTCGCGGCGCGCCGGAGAGGCAAGGTGATGGCCCCAAAATTGCGACATCGCTGCGCGACCCCTGCTAAAACGCTCGCTGGTCAAACGCATGTTCAAGGTCGACTGCCCGGGCTGCAAGGCGAGCTACAACGTCGATGAGCGCCGCGTGCCTGACGCGGGCCTGAAGATGCGCTGCCCGAAGTGCAGCACGACGTTCGCCGTGCGTCGGCCAGGCGACGACATCCCCGATCTACCGCTCGTCGCCGCGGCGCCTCCGCGCGGCGGGCTCGACAGCGGCCCCGATCTCCCCGCCGTCGCGGTGAAGGCCGATCTCCCCGCGGCCAAGCCCGCGCCGCCGCGCCCACCCGCGCCGAAGCCCGCGCCGCGACGGACACAGCAGGGGCTCGGGATCGATCTCGACATGCCCGCGGTCCGCGCGCCCAGATCGCCCGCCGCGCCGTCGGGCGAAGAGATGGATTTGCCGCTGGTCGCGAAGAGCCCGCCTCGTCCGCCGCCCGCCAAGCCGACCGCGCCCCCGACCTTCGACGAAGAGCTCGGGCTCCCGGCCGTGAGCGGCGCGCCCAGGCCGAAGCCCGAGGCGCGCCGCGTGACCGGCGGAGCGCTGTTCGGCGATGACTTGCCGTCACCGGCGGCGGTCGGGTTGCCGGCGCCCGCGGCGATCGGTCTCCCCGCACCCGCGGCGATAGGTCTCCCCGCGCCCGCGGCGATCGGCTTGCCAGCTCCGACCGCGTCGCGCGGAGACTTCGAGCTCGATCTGCCCTCACCCGGACGCGCCGCGCCGCCCCCGATGCGCGCGCCGATCCCCTCCGACGGAGGCGGGTTCGGCGAGCTCGATCTCCCCGCGGTCGGCGCGCTGGGCGCGGCCCCTGGCCTCGACATCGCTCCGCCGGCGCTGCCTGGTTTCGGCGAACCCGCTGGCTTCGGCGAGCCCGCCGGCTTCGGCGAGCCCGCCGGCTTCGGCGAGCCCGCCGGCTTCGGCGAACCCGCTGGCTTCGGCGAGCCCGCTGGCTTCGGAGAGCCCGCTGGCTTCGGAGACGACCCCTTCGCCGGGGCGTCTGGCCCTCCCTCGCTCGGCGACGGAGATGGCTTCGGAAAGCCCGCTCCCTTCTCCGCGCCGCCGCCCGCCGCACCACAGGAGCCCGAGGCCGATCCGTTTGGCAAGCAAGAGGCGTTCGCGAAGACGGCCGTCGCGCCCGCCCACGTTCAGCGACAGGCAGGGGGCGGGGTGTCGTTCGGAGAGGTCGATCTGGGCGGCGACGCCGGAGACTCGCTCCCCGTCGAGGACTCGCAGCCGTCCGGCGGCGGCGGCGCGGGCTGGGGTGAACGTGATCTCGGTGGCGGGGGTGACGACGACATGGAGTTCGGCGCCATCCCCCAGGAGGGTGTCGTGCGCGCGGGCCCCAGCGTGGCCCCTCCGGCCACCGGCGCGCGGGTCGGGGCCGCGCCCACGGTTCGCCGCGCCGACGCCGACGCCGCGCCCGCACCTCCAAAACGTGGCCGCGGCCTGAAGATCGCGGCCGCGGCGATGGTGCTGATCATCGCCGCGGGGGTCGGCACGTCGTTCACCGAGCACGGTCCGTTCGGGTACAACCTCATCCACGACGCGCTGAAGGCCAAGGAGTGGGAGGCCACCCTCCAGTCGACCGCGAAGCGCAGCGCCGCCGCGATGTCGCAGGACACGGCCTCTGGCGCCGAGGAGGCCGGTCGGATCGCCGACGCCGCGGTCGCGGCGAACGAGCGGGCCACCGCGATCGTCGCCCACGCGGCCTACATCGCTTACGCGCGCGAGCTGCGGTTCGGGCGCGACCCCGCGCTGCACGCGCGCGGCAAGACCCTCTTCGCGACGCTGCCGCCCGACGCGGCGGGCTTCGGCTACGATCACGCGCGCGCCGCGCAGCTCGCCGCCAACGATCAGGTCCCGCGCGGGCTCGCCGCCGCCGAGAGTCTGGCCCGCCGTTCTCCTAACGATCCTGACGCTGCCTCCTTGGCCGCGGAGATCTCGCTCGACGCGCGCGAAGCTGACAAGGCCCTCGCGCATTTCGGTCACCTCGCCACGATCGAACCTGGGCCACGCGCGCAGTTCGGTCTCGCTCGCGCCCACCTGCTGAAGGGCGAGCGCGACAAGGCCAAGGCAGCCGCGCAGAAGGTCGTCGACACCGCGCCCGGCCACGCGGCCTCGAGGTTGATGCTCGCGCGGCTCGTCTGGGACGCCAGCAAGGACGACGACGTGACCGAGGGCTACGTCGACAAGGTGCTCAAGGATCCCGCCGTCCGCGCGAACGCGAGCCACGCAGACCTCGTCGCCGCGTACACGCTCACCGGCGAGGTCGCGCTCCGAAAATCACGCGTCAGCGCCGCCGAGGCGGCCTTCAACGAGGCGTTGAAGCTCGACTCGCGGGCCGCGGGCGCCCTCGCCGGCGTGGGTGAGGCGCTGTTCCGCGCGGGCCGCTACGCAGAGGCGCTCGCGAGGTTCAACTCGGCGATGGAGGCAGATCCCGAAGCGATCGGCCCCAAGGTTGGCGTCGCCAAGACCAAGATCTCGCTCGAGCGCCTGCAAGAGGCCAAGGACCTGCTGAAGAACCTCGCGAAGAAGCTCCGCGACGACAACAAGCCGAGCTTCGTCGTGCTCTCCTGGCTCGGCCGCACCGAAGAGGCGCTCGGCGACAAGCCCTCGGCCGAGTCCGACTACCTCGAGGCGATCAAGCTCGCGGGCACCGACTCGGACATCATCGACACCTACGTCTCGCTCGCGCAGCTGCTGCTCGGGCTCGGCCGCCCCGCCGAGGCGGCGGCCAAGCTGGACGAGGCGAAGGCCAAGCTGCCCAAGTCGCTCGCGCTGAACAAGGCGCTCGGAGAGTTCGCGTTCCAGGCGGGGCGCTACGAAGAGGCCGAGCGAGAGTTCGACGCCGCGCTCGCGTTCGACGAGAGCGAGCTCGCGACCAGGTTCCACCTCGGCGTCACCCAGCGACGCCTCGCCAAGTTCGAGGCCGCCGCGGCGTCGCTCGACAAGGTCGCCGCGAGCGACAAGGACTACCCAGGCCTGTCGCTCGAGCGCGCGGTGCTCTTCGAGGCCTCGGGGCAGAGCGGCAAGGCGCTCGAGATGTACGAGGCGGCGCTGGCGAAGGCTCCGAACGATCCCGATCTCATGCTCCGGGTCGCGGCCGCGCAGCTGGCGACGCCGACGGCGCCCGTCGCGAAGGCCGAAGAGCTGCTCCGCAAGGTGCTGCAGGTCCGCGCGAACAGCGCCGAGGTCAATCACTACATGGGTCGCGCGCTCCTGATGCGCGGGACCAACCTTGCAGAGGCGCTCAAGTACCTGCGCCGCGCCACCGAGCTCGATCCCAACCGCGCCGAGTACTGGCTCTACGTCGGCTGGGCCGCCAACGAGGCCGACCAGCAGTCCGTCGCCGCCGACGCGCTCGACAAGTGCCTCGACCGCGACAAGAGCCTCGCGGACGCGTACTGGCAGCGCGGCGTCCTGCGCCGCCGCCAGCGCCAGGTGATCGACGCCGAGGCAGACCTCAAGAAGGCCCTCGAGCTCCGTCCGTCCCGCTACGAGGCGTACGCCACGCTCGCGGAGGTCTACGAGGATCAGCAGCGCTGGCCCGCCGCCGAAGACGCCTGGGGCAAGGCGCTGAAAGGCAACGCCGACCGCGCCGACTGGCAGTTTCGTCTCGGCAAGCTGATCAAGGCGCACGGCAACCGCGCCGGCGCGCTCGAGCACCTCGCGAAGGCGCACGAGCTCGCGACGCGCGCGGAGCCCAAGCCGCCGTGGCTGATGGAGTGCGCGTTCTTGCTCGGAGAGGCCGAGAACGCGGCCGGCAAGCGAGAGCTCGCGATCCAGCACTTTCAGCAGTTCGTGAGCCTCGCGCCGCCCGACAGCCCCTACCTCGCCGACGTCTGCCGCAAGCTCAAGCAGCTTGGGGACGAAGCCCGCGGCTGCCGCTGAGCGGCGCGCGGAGGGGCGGCGGCGGCGCGATCTCGGCGTTTTCGTGCTCGCCGTACTTGCGTACGGCTGTGCGCGGAAAACGCCGAGCTCGCTTGCCGGCGCCCCCCCGCGCATCCGCTCAGCGCGTGACCTGTGAGGCTTGGGGAATTAGCCGTGGGCTCGCTCGCGGCGCGAGGGCTCGCTCGCTGCGCGAGGGCTCGCTCGCGGCGCGAGGGCTCGCTCGCGGCGCGAGGGGCTCAGCGCTTCATCGAGAGCAGGGCGCAGGCTGCCCTCGTGCGAGCGGCGGGATCGTCGTCGGCCAGGACGGGGGCGGCGTCGGGGAACTCGCGCATCGAGGCGAGCTCGGTCGCGGCCCAGGCGCGGACGTTGGGCTCGGGGGCGCGGGTGTCCTCCGCCAGGAGTGAGACCACGCGGCGATCGCCCGCCGTGGCCATCGCGGCGCGCGCGGCGTTGCGGACGGAGGTCGTGCCGGTCGCCAGCTGACCCAGCTCGTCGAGCGCCTTCTGCTTGTGATCGGCGAGCCACGCCAGGCGCCCCAGCGCGGCGACCTTCACGCGAGGATCGCCGTCTTCCGAGGCCTTCTCCAGCGCCTTCAACGAGCTCGCGTCGTCGAGATCGGCGAACGCGATCGCCGAGACGCGCGCGTCGGTCGGGCCGCTGTCGACCGCGCGGACGATCGCCGCGCGGGCCGCGTCGGCCTCGGCGCCACCATGGCCCTTCAGCAGGCCAGCCGCCGTCAGCGCGGGGACGCCCCGCGACGTCTCGATGATCCACACCAGCTGGTCACGCCCGCCGGCGTCGTACGACGCGCTCATCCCCCACGCGGAGGCCAGCGACGAGCGGAGCGCGTCGTCGGCCGTCGCCCAGCGGTCCTTCAGGCCGAGCACGATCTCGCGCCCGCCCAGGCGGCCCGCCGCCCGCGCCGCCGTGCCCCGGGCGAGCCCGTCTGGATCGAGGCGCGCGGCCTCGAGCAGCGTCGCCGCGTCACCCGCGTCGCCCGCGTCGAGCGCCGCGAAGAGCGCGCCCCTCCGCACTCGCGCGTCGAGATCGACGACCAGCTTGCGGCGGAGCTCTCCGTCTCCCCCTCGAAACAGCGTGCGCGCCCCGACCGCGCGCCACCCGGCGTCGTCGCTGGTCGCCTCCTTGCGGTAATCGCCCGGAGAGACGACCCCGCCGTCGACCAGCAGGAACGCCGCGTGCGCGCCCGCCTCGTCGCGGAGCTTCGCGCGGCGCTCGACGACGTCGTCGACCTTCTTGAGGCAGCCCTGCAACAGATCGAGGCGCTCCGCGGACTCTTCGGGCTTGGTGTCCCTGATCGTGCGCGAGATCACCGCGTGCGCGATGTCGCGCACCTCGCCGCCGTCGAGCTTGCGCTGGTTCGCCTCGAGATGTCGCCGCAGCCCCGCGTAGTCGCCCCGCTCGGCGAGCGAGACGCCGGTCGAGGTCCCGCAGCCAGCCAGGACTAGCAGCGTCGTGAGCGCGAGCCCGGCGGTCGCCGGCGACGAGGGTCTCATGAGAGCGCGCGCAGCCTACACCACGGCCCCCGCAAGTCGAGCGGGTCAGCTCACCGTGTCGTGCTCCTCGAAGGGCGCGCGGATGGTGTGCGGCACCTCGCCGCGGCGCCAGTCGACGAGCTCGGCGTTCGACGAGCGCAGCCGCGCGGACATCGCCTGGACCAGCGCCCAGAGCACCTTCACGCCGACGACCGGATCGGCGCGCATCAGCTTGCCCATCGCGTCTTGAGTCACCACCAGCGCCTCGGTCTCCTCGAGCGCCCGCACGGTGGCCGAACGCTCGGCGTACTCGACCAGCGCCATCTCGCCGAAGTGCCCGCCCGGCCCGAGCTCGGCGAACGGGATTCGATGCCGCTCGACCGAGACCCGCCCCGACACGACGATGAACATGTCCGAGCCCGCCTCGCCTTCGCGAACGACCAGCTCACCGGTCGCGAAGCTGCGCGAGACCGCGACCGACATGACCGAGGCCTGCTCCTTGTAGCTGAGGTGGGCGAGCAGCGGCACGTGCCGGACCGCGTCGATCCGCTGCCTCGCCATCGTCGACCGCTCGTCGAACGTCGTCGCCCGCGCGCGGAGCACGATCGCCGTCACGTTGTCGGCGCCGCCCGCCGTGTTCGCCAGCTCGACGAGCGCGCGCGACGGATCCGTCGGCGCGTCGAGGAGCGCCGGCAGCTCGTCGTCGCGGAGGTACATGTGGAGCCCGTCGGTGCAGAGCACGAGCGCGTCGTCGTTGGACAGCTCGAGCGCCAGCGTGTCGACCTGCACCGACTCGTGCGAGCCGATGCTCCGCGTGAGCACGCCTCGATAGCGGCTGGCCTCGGCCTCCTCGCGCGTCATCGCGCCCGCCCTCACCTGCATCGCGGTGATCGTGTGATCCTCGGTGAGGCGGTGCACCGCGCCCTGTCGGACCAGATAGATGCGGCTGTCTCCGACGTGGCCGAGCACCGCGAAGGCGCCTCGCTGCACGACGCACGTCAGCGTCGTCCCCATCCGCTTGCCTTCCGTGACGTTGCGCTGGTGGACGGCCGCGCAGGTCGCCTGCACCGCCTCTTCGATCGCTCGACACGCCTGCGCGCGCGCCTCGGCCGACGGATCGCGGACGAGGTGGGCGAGCTCGGCCTCGTGCGTCCGGAGGTGCTCCCGGAGGATGTCGGTGGCGAGGCGCGCGGCCTCCTCTCCGCCGCGCTTGCCGCCGATGCCGTCCGCGACGACGTACAGGCCGAGGGGCGGATCGCAGAGGTAGCGATCCTCGTTGAGCGATCGCTTGCGCCCGACGTCGGTCGACGCCGCCACCGAGAGTGAGAAGCCCATCGTGACGGCGAGCTTCTCACGATCGACGAGCGTTCGACAGCGCCGCGGCTCGACGCGGTGCGCGCGACGTGACACAGCCGCGACGGTGAAGCCCCGGCTCCTCGCGCTGTCGCTCGCGCTCGCGCCGCCCGCGCTCGTCGGGCTCGTGCGCGCCGAGGCTCCGCGGCTCGTCCGCGCAGAGGCGAGCGCGTCGGCGAGCGCGTCGACGTCTCGCTCGAGGCCGCGTCACCTGAGCGTGGGGTTCGCGCCCGATCCCCGCCCGCTCGTCACGCGCGGCAAGTGGGTCTACGAGCTCGCGTACGCCGACGGCGTGTTCACCGTGCCGCCGCCGAGGCGGCGCGAGCTGCCGCGCCCCACCGAGACCGAGCGCAAGATGGGGCGCTTCATGCTCGAGCTGTACGTGGGCCCGGACCTGCTCGAGCGCGTCCGCTTCGACGTCCCGCTGCTCAACGGAGATCCCTGGGCGGGCGCGAAGACGCGCCCGTTCGACGCGCCGCCCGATCGCACCAAGCATGTTCGCGCCAAGATCAAGGTCGAGGTGCCCGACACCGAGCGCGCGACCTCGGCCGCGATCGTCGACCGCGCGACCGGAAAGTCTATCGAGATCCCCTGGCCGCGCGCCGTCCCCACGCCCCCGGCGCCCGCCGCTTCCGCCGCGGCGTCCGCCGCCCCTGCGGCGTCGCGCTGAGCGTCAGCGCGAGATCACCCACGCGTGGTACGAGACCCACTCGCCCGCGCGCGGGACTATCGTGATCGCGGTCGCGCCCGCCGCGCCGTCGAGGGGAACGGAGAGCTCCACCCAGCCGTCGCGGCGTGAGAGCACGATCCGATGGAGCGCGCCGCCGACCGACACGTCGAGCGCGCCATCTCGATCGAGCACGGTCCTCAGCGCGAGCCGCGGCTGCGCGCCCTTCACGCCGACGACGAACCGCTCCTCGCGCCCGTTGGGGATGCGCCGCCCCGCGTCCCACAGATCGGCGTCTGCGTCGCGCGGATCAGGCAGGACGCGCATCTCGGTGAAGCCGCCCTGCGGCTGCGGGAAGCGGTAGCCGTGCGCGCGCTCGCTCACGAGATCGCAGACATCCACCTCGTCGACGACGCGCTCCTGGTCGACGAGCCCGACCGGTGACGCGCCGGTGTCGAGCAAGTGCCAGTCGGCGCGCAGCACCAGCTTCTCCGCGCCCCCGGAGATCACGTTGCCGGGCACCGGCACCGACGCCACGGTCTGTCCGAACCAGCCGGGCAGCGCGGGCCACCACGTGGGGAAGATGGCCATCGTGTCGGGGCGGTCTCGCGGCGGTACGCGCTCGAGCAGCTCGAGCGTCGCCGGCAGCCCGTGCACGCCCGCGCGCGCGAGCGGCAGATCCCGGTATCCGCCCAGCCCGATCAGGTCGAACCCCGGCACGTCGGCCGCGTAGAGGATCGCGCCAGCGTCGCCGACCAGCACGCGGCGCACCGGCGGATCGAGCTCGCGCAAGAGGTGTCCGACCTTCAGGTGCTGGTCGCGGATGTTGCGGCTCGCGCGCCCGAAGAACCAGATCTGGTCGCGCACCTGCGCGCGCTCGCCCTGCCAGTAGCGTCCACAGAGCCAGAGCGCGGTCGCCGCCGACGCGATCCCCCACGCCGCCGTGTAGGTCCGGCGCGGCGCGGTCGCGACCAGGGCCGCCATGAGCAGCGTCACCCGCGCGAGCTCGTCGGGCCAGGTCTTCTCGTGGTCGCAGAGATAGAACCCGAGCTGCGCGATGACGACGAACCGCGCCGCGCGCGCGCCGAGCGATCCAGGACCGCGGGGCGCGAACAGCACGCCGAGCCCGAGCGCCGCCGACGCGAGCAGCCACGCGACCGCGGGCATCAGGTAGCGCTCGTTCTGCCAGCGCACCTGGCCGTTCAGCGCGACCACCAGCGCCCAGAGCACGGCCGACGAGCACAGCACCGCCGCGGGCGCGCGGGTCCGACGGTCGACCAGCGGCACGATCGCCAGCAGGTACGGCACCATCCCCCACGGCCTCTGCTCGCCGAAGTGGTGCCAGGCGAGCCGGTCGAAGCAGTAGCGGAGGTTGAACTGCCAGTCGGCCAGCTTCTCCGCGGGCGTCATGTAGGGGTTCTCGAGCGCGAGCTTCACGATCGCGCCGTTGGCCGACCACTCGCCCGTCAGCGCTCTGTTCGCGAAGGACTGCGCGAGCAGCGCCAGGGCCGCTGGCGTCCCCGCGCGCCACAGCACGGAGATGGCGGCGCCGACGCCGACGGCGCGGTTCACGGAGAGCGCCGCGTACACGCCGAGCACGAGGAGGCTCGTCGCGCCCTCGGGGCGCGTGAGGCACATGAGCGCGCCGAGCGCGCCGAGCCACGTCGCCGCCCGCTCTGGCGCCCTCGCGCGCGCGGCGTCGTCGGCCGCGACATACGCGAGGCCCCAGATGCCGAGGAACCACGCGACCTCCATCCCGCTCCACAGCGACCACGCGAGCGCGCCCGTGGAGAAGACGGTCACCGGGAGCAGGAGCGACGTCGCGCGGGGCAAGCGCCCGAACGCGCGCGCCGCGCCCCACAGGAACGCCAGCACCGACACCGCCGCGACCACCCCGGCGAACGGCACCAGCAGCTCGCCGCGCGCTCCCATCCAGTAGCCGAGCGCGAGCACGAACGGGTAGGTGACGCTGGTGTTGCCGCTCGAGTAGCCGTTGCCCTCGCTCCACTCGAAGGGGTGCCCCCGCGCGGCCGCGCGCGCGTAGTCGAAGTGGATGTACACGTCGTCGAGCGGCAGCGCCCACTCGCCGCCCGTCTGCGCCAGCACCGATCCATAGAACAAGCGCGCCGACGCCAGCGTCGCCACCGCCGCGACGACCAAGAACCACGCCGATGGGCGCCGCCCTGCCACGCCGCCCGATAGCACAAGCGAAATCGGGAGCGCGCTCGAAGGGCCGCGCGCGCGAGGTCGATCGATGCGTTTCGCCTTGCTCTCGGCCCACGCGCGGCCTTTACTCCGCGCGCCTTCACTCATGCGCTGGTCCGTCGAGGTCTCTCCCCTCCGTCCCTCTACCGCCCCAGGGATCGCCCCCACGCCCCCGGAGGCGCACGTGGTCGAGGCCAAGAATTGGCAATCGGCGCTGCAGGCCGCCCGCGAGCACGGCGGCAGCTCGGGCCCGATCTCGCAGTTCTCGATCGAGCTGTTGTCCGACGGCTACCGAGCGATCGATCCGGTCGGTCGGCTTCGCTACGTGGTCAAGCGCACGGCGGACGACGCCAAGACGACGATCGAGGGGCCACCGCCTTCGATCCCATCGTCAGCGCTGTCGCCATCCCCCGCGTCCCCTGCGCCGTCGGTGCGAGCGCCCGACGATCGGCCCACCGAGCCCACGGCGCCTCCGCGCGACGCGAAGGTGTCCGCGGTCGACGCGCGGACGTCCCCGGTCGCGCAGTCGGTCCCTCGCCCTGCGGCCGCTCCGGCGC
The DNA here is from genome assembly GCA_963169165.1 of Myxococcota bacterium. Lineage (GTDB taxonomy): Bacteria > Myxococcota_A > Polyangia > Polyangiales > Polyangiaceae > JADLFU01. The sequence continues at coordinate 15,702 of CAUJFL010000328.1, forward strand.
CGTCCACCGCCGCCGTGCCGTCGACGGTAGCGGCCTCGCGCGCCCCGTCAGCCGCCTCGAGTGAGCCCGCGCCCAAGCCTTCGTCCTCGGCGCCCAGCCCCGCGTCGACCGCGCCCAGCACGGCCGCGACGCCGTCGGTCGCGTCGCCGCTGACCACGCTGTCTGCCACCCAGCGCAGCCCTGATCCCATCTCCCTCCCCGAGTGCGAGGTCATCAGTGCGCGCATCGAGGACCCGACCCCGCAGTCGCCGCTCACCTACCGCGAGTACTCGTACGCGGTGCCGGTGGGGACGCCCGACCACCTCGCCGACATCGCGTTGAGGCTGCAATTCGCCGACGTGCTCGCGCGCATCGCCGGCGCGCCGCCCGGCAAGATGGTGAACCTCGCGATCTTCGACGTCGTGTTCACCGGCAAGCCGCCGAAGCCGCCCATCGCGACGCTCTCGTGGAAGGACTGGAAAGGAGAGCCAGAGCTCCGCTTCCCAGCGCGTGAGCGCGCCGCGGCCGCGAAGGCAGGGACGGTCGTCCCCGCGCCGAGCGCCGTGGCCGTGGTGTCGCCCCCGACCCCCGCGGCGCCCGTCGTCGTGGTCGCGCCACCGCCGCAGCCGGCCGCCGCGCCGAAGGTCATCGTCGCGCCCGCGCAGGCGCCCGCCGCACCGACCAAGCCCGCCTCCGTACCGAAGGTCATCATCGCGCCGGTCGCCGCGCCCGCGCAGGCGCCCGCTGCACCGACCAAGCCCGCCTCCGTACCGAAGGTCATCATCGCGCCGGACGTCACGCCGGCCGCCGCGCCTGCCTCGCCGGCGCCCGCGCCCGCTGCTGCCGCACCCGCGCCCGCTGCTGCCGCGCCCGCGCCCGCTGCTGCCGCACCCGCGCCCGCTGCTGCCGCACCCGCGCCCGCTGCCGCACCTGCTCCTGCGCCTGCCGCGCCTGCCGCTGCAGCCGCTCCGTCGGGGGCCGCCACCATCGACGTCGACGTCGACTTCGGCGACTCCTCGCCAGCTGTCGCGACGGCTCCGCCACCGTCGGCGCCCGCGACGATCGCCGAGCCCGCGCCATCGGCCGAGGTCAAGGATCCGTTCGCGGCCGACGCCGTCCCACCGCCTGCTCCGTCCGTCAGGGGGGCGCCCCCCGCCGCGGCCGGCAAGCGACGATTGACTGGCGACGAGCTGCTGTCCGATCTCTTCGACGCGATGCACGAGCTGCATTTTCAGCCGTCGCTGCTGGACGGCGCGCGGTTCGTGCTCCGCCTCGCGCTCCAGAAGCTGCCGTCGCACATCGCGGTCTGCCACTTCTACGACATCAACAAGCGAGAGTTCGTGATCGCCGACGCCATCGCGGCCTCGCGCGACGCGCTGGTCGCGCACCGCCTCGCCGAGCGAGACACCATCGTGTCACGCACGATGCGCTCTCGTCGTCCGTCGCTGTTCTCCGGCGCCCAGCTCGACGAGCTGAAGGGCTCACGCTGGGATCTCGTCGGCGAGCCGCTCACCAGCGTCGTCATCGCGCCGGTCGCGCTGGGAGGTCGCTTCCTTGGGCTGCTCGAGCTCGCGAATCCGACCGACGATCGCCCCTACACCGAAGGAGATGGTTTCGCGCTCGCGTACATGGGCGAGCAGCTCGCAGAGTTCCTCGGGCAGCGCGGCCTCTTGATCGACCTCGACGCCATCAAGGCGTTCGCGCCCCGCTTACTGCCTGGCATCGCGCGTGCATTCGACGCGCTCGCGTGTCCAGCCCATCTTCCTGTTTCGAGCTCGCGGCGCGGTTCCTCTCCGAGGTGCGCGAGGAGGATCCGGCGACGCTGGCCAGCTGGCTCGCGGCGCTGGTCGAGCGCGGCCTGTTGCCGCCCACGGAGCACGTCGTCATCCGCCAGCACGGCGGAGAGCGTGTCGTCGTGCCGCTCGAGACCTCCACGCCTGCCGCGCTCACGGCGGCGATCGCGGCCGCGCGTCGCCAGGTCCAGCTAGAGCTGGCCGACGCAGATCTCGGCATGGGTCGCTACATAGAGGACGCGCTGTTCGCGAGGCGCGTCGCGCGTGAGCCACGGGGCGGCGAGCTCGAGTGGGTCGTACACTTGGGGGTCGACGACGCGCTGTCCGACTGGGTGCTCGCGCTCGCGGCGGTCGCGCGCCTCGAGTCGGCCACGCGAGGCTGAGCCTCGCTGGGGAGGCGCCGCGTCGGTTGCGGGTTCGCGTCGATCCGGGCGAAAATCGGCGGGTGCGGCTGCCAGGGACGCCCTACGAGCTGATCCGCGCGCTCGGCGCGGGCGGCATCGGTGAGGTACACGAGGCCGTCCACGTCGAGCTCGGCGCGCGCAGGGCGATCAAGCTGTTGAGGCGCGAGCTCTCGGGACAGCGCGAGGTGCGCGCTCGCTTCACGCGGGAGGCGCGCATCCTCGCGCAGCTGCGGCACCCGAACCTCGTCGAGGTGCTCGATCTCGGCGTGTCGTCGGACGGTCGGCCGTACCTCGCGATGGAGCTGCTGGAGGGGCGCACGCTGCGCGACGTGCTGCTCGATCGTGAGAGGCTGCGCGCAGACCAGGCCGTCTCCATCGCGGCGGCCGTGCTCGATGCCCTCGAGGTCGTGCACGCGCACGGCGTGGTGCACCGCGACGTGAAGCCCGAGAACGTGTTCGTGCTCGCGGGGCGCGGCGTGAAGCTGCTCGACTTCGGGATCGCGCGGATCGCGTCGCTCGCCGAGCTCACCGCGACGGGAGCGTCGCTCGGCACGCCTCGCTACATGGCGCCCGAGCAGGCGAGGGGAGAGGCCGCCGACGCGCGCGCCGACCTCTGGGCCGTGGGCGCGCTCGTGTGGGAGATGACGGGCGGCGCGCCGCCGCACGCCGAGGTCGATGGCGTGCTCGCCGCCGCGCGCGTGGCCCGGGAGGGGCTCCCGCGAGGGGATTTCGAGCCCGACGCGCTCGCCGAGATCGTGCACCGCGCGACCCGCCCCGACCCGCGCGCTCGACCGCAGACCGCGGCGGCGCTGCGCGCGGCGCTGGTCGAAGCGGTGGGCGGCGAGCCCGATGAGGCCTCGACGATAGCGTTCGACGCCGAGCCGACGGCGCTGCTCGACGCCGCGCTGCCACCGGCGCTCTCGCTCGAAGCTCCGGCCGCCGCCGCGAACCCGACCCCCGACGCGCCCGCCCCGCCGGGCCGACCGCGCCGCGCCTGGCCTGTGATCGCCGCGTCCGCGTCCCTGGCGTTCGCCGCGGTCGTGGCGATGGCGGCGCTCGTCGTGCGCCCGCGCTCTCGCGCGCCGCTCGCGTCGGCGTCCTCCGCGCGCGCTCCGTCTGGCGCGCCGTCGGCGGAGGTGGCGCCGATCGCGTCCCTTCAGCCTCTGCCGCCCGCGAGCTCGTTCGGCGCGTCGTCGAGCGCCACGACCGCGCGACCGAGCCCGAGGCGGCCGCGCCCGCCGCCCGCGAGACCGCTTCCGCCCGACGATCTTCCGCCAAGCGGCCTCTGAGCGTCGCTTCACGATGGACAACCGCGGACGGCCCCCCTTAGGCTCTCGCTCCTTGCGCGCCGAGCGACGGCGCGCCCCCGAGGAGCTCATGTCCGGTCCGCTGAAGGTCCTGATTTTCGAGAGTGATCCCGCCTTCGCGGCAGAGCTCCGCAACGAGCTCGGCGCGCTCGGCGCCGTGCCCCGCGTCGTCGACGACGGCAACGTAGGTCTCCAGCTCGCGGCCACCGAGCCGCCCGATCTCATCCTGCTGTCGATCGAGCTGCCGCGGATGAACGGCTTCTCCGTGTGCAAGCGGCTGAAGCAAGATCCCGCGCTCAAGGCCGTGCCGCTCATCATCATGTCGAGCGAGTCGTCGGCCGAGACGTTCGAGCAGCACAAACAGCTCCGCACGCGCGCCGAGGAATATGTTCACAAACCTATCGCGTTTGGCGCGCTGCTCGAGCGCATCCAGCAGCACGTCACGCTCGGCCCCGCGCTCGAGGACAGCGGCATCATCATCGAGGACGACATCGCGATCGACGACATCGAGAGCGAGGACGAGGGCACCCAGATGATGGACCGCTCGGCGCTGTCGTTCGGCGCGGCGCCCGCGATGGACTCGCCGCTCGAGGTCGACGCGGCGTCCGAGGTCGACTCCTTCGCCGACGGGGCGTTCGACGCGCTCATGGGCGCCGCACCGAAGCCCGCCTCCGTTCCACCGCCGCCGCCCCCGCCGCCGCCGCGCCAGCCCGCGGCGAGCGCGCCCGTCGCGGCGCGGCCCGCGAGCATCCCGCCGCCGCCGCGACCTGCGAGCATCCCGTCCCCGGCGCGTCCGCCGAGCATCGCGCCCGCCCCGCCGCGCGCGTCGGTGCCGCCTCGCCCTGTCGCGGACACGGCCGAGCTGGAGCGTGTGCAACGCGAGTTCGAGCGCGCGAGAGAGCGCGGTGACGCCCTCGAGCGTGAGGTCGCGGCCCAGAAGGCAGAGCTCGCCCGCGTGCGCGCCGACGCCGCGCAGGGGGCGACGCAGAGCGCCGAGGTCGCGCGGCTCCAGCGAGAGCTCGACGAGCTGAAGGCGAAGCAGTCGTCGGGCGCGAAGCTCGGCGGCGTGTCGAGCCGTGATTTTCTGGATCTTCGAGAGGCGCTCAACAAGAAGGACAAGGAGATCCTCGCGCTGCGCGACGCTCAGACACGCACCGAGCGAGAGCTGCTCGACGTGAAGGACGGCGCGCTCGAGGCGGAGCGCGCCAAGGCCGATCTCGAGGACAAGGTCGTCGAGGTCGCGCGCGAGCTCGAAGCGCTCCGCCACGTCGAGGCCGCCGCGAAGGCCGACAAGGAGCAGGCGGCGAAGCGCGCCGACGATTTTCGCGCGAGGGCCGAGAAGACCAAGGCCGAGCTCGACGCGCTCCAGGAGCGCCTCGACGCAGAACGGAGGCAAGCCGCCGAAGCAGTCGAGCAAGCGCGCGCCGCCGCCGTCGCGCGAGAGGCAGAGCTCGGCGCGCTCCACTCGACCGCGCTCGAGCGCCTGTCGACAGAACACGGCGCGGCGCTCGCCCGAGAGCTCGAGGCCGCGCAGGCCAGGCAAGCAGAGATCGAGGAGCGCGCGCGCGTCGCCGTCTCCGAGGCCGAGGACGGCGCGAGAGCCACGGTCGAGGCGCGCGATGCCGCGCACCGCGGAGAGCTCGAGCGCCTCTCGACAGAGCGCGCGGCCGCAGAGGCCACCGCGCGTCAGGCCGCGGCCGCCGCGCTCGACGGCGCGAAGATCGACGCGGAGCGCGCGAAGGAGGCCGCGCTGTCCGAGCTGCACGCGCGGCTCGAGACCGAGCGCGACGCGAAGGTCGCCGTCGTCGAGGCCGAGCGCGACGCGAAGGTCGCCGCCGTCGAGGCCGAGCGCGACGCGAAGGTCGCCGCGGTGGAGTCGGAGCGTGACGCCGCTCTGCGGCGCGCCAACGAGCTCGACAGCGCGAGCTCTCAGTCGAACGCCGCCCGCGCCGAGCTCGAGGCCACCGTGGAGCGTCTCACGGCCGACCTCGACGCGCGCTCGCGCGAGCTCGAGGCGTCGCTCGCGCGCGCCGCCGAGCTCGACACGCGCGTCTCCGAGGCCGCCGCGCAGCTCTCGTCGCTGACGGCTTCGCGGGACCAGCTCGCCGAGTCGCTCACGGCCGCACAGGGCACGATCGCGTCCGAGGCCGCCGCGGCCACCGCCGCCCTCGCCGCGCTCACCTCCGAGCGGGACGAGGTGACGGCGGCGAAGAGCGCGCTCACGGCCGAGCTCGAGTCGACGACGGCGAAGCTCGCGACGCTCACCTCCGAACGCGGCGAGCTGGCAGAGGCGCTGGCGACGACAGAGCAGGCGCTCACCACCCAGCGCGGCGCCGCCGACGCCGCCCGCGCCAAGTGGGAGGCCGATCGAGGCGCGCTCGACCGCGCGAAGGACGCGCTCGCGGCGGTGCTCGCGCAGCTCGAAGACATCGAGGCGCGGCAGCTCGGTTGACGCCGGTCGCGCTGACGATCGCCGGGCTCGATCCGTCGGGAGGGGCCGGAATCGCGGCCGATCTCAGGGGGTTCTCCGCGGCGGGCGTGTGGGGCGCCGCCGTCGCGTCGCTGTGGACGGTGCAGACGACAGACGGCCTCGTCTCGGTGCATCCGCTCGAGCCCGCCCTCGTCGTCGCCCAGGCGAAGGCGGTGCTCGCGGTCGAGCGCGTGCGCGCGCTCAAGACCGGCGCGCTCGGCACCCGTGAGATCATCGGCGCGGTGACGGAGCTCGTCGCGGAGCACCCGCGCGTACCGCTCGTCGTCGATCCGGTGATGGTCGCGACACGGACGGTATCCGGCGCCAGGCTCGCCGATCCGTCCGCGCTCGACGCGCAGCGCAAGCTCGCCGCGCGCGCGTCGCTCATCACGCCGAACATCGACGAGGCCGAGGCGCTGCTCGAGCGCGAGATCGCCGGGCTCGACGAGCAGCGCGATGCCGCGCGGCGGCTGGTGCGCGAGCTCGGCGCGCGGGCGGCGCTCGTGAAGGGTGGCCACCTGCCGGGCGCGCGCGCGGCCGACGTGCTCGCGACGCCGCGCGGCGTGGTCGTGCTGTCGTCGCGTCGGCGTGTCGACGTCGCGCTGCACGGCGCGGGCTGCACCTTCGCCTCGCTGGTCGCGGGCAGGTTGGCACGCGGCGAGTCGACGCTCGAAGCCGTCCAGTGGGCGAAGCGCAGGCTCTCTCGCGCCATCGCGCGCGCCACGCGCACCGGCGGGAGGCTGCACGTCGTCGACCCGACCTTGTCCCTCTCCGCATCCGGCCCTACCGACGAGGCACGGTGACGGCGCACCCCCACGCTCTCGACGACGCCGCGCTGGTGTCGGTCGCGCTCGCGCACGAGCTGCAGAACTCGCTCGCGGTGGTCGCGTCGTCGCTCTACCTCGCGCGGCGTGATCGCGACGACGCGACCGCGCTCTCGCGCCACCTCGACGCGAGCTCGCGCGAGCTCGACGCGGCGCGCTCCGTGATCCGCGCGGTCCTGCGGTTGGCCCGCGGGACCACGCTCGTGACCGAGGCCGTCGACGCGGCCGAGCTCGTCGCCCGCGCGCGCAGCTCGGTCCGCGTGCACGCGGCCGTCGAGCTGCGTGACGCCACCGCCGAGCGCTCGCATCAGGTGCGCTGCGACGACGTGCTGGCGGTTCGGGCGATCGCCAACCTGCTCCAGAACTCCGTCGAGGCGCTCGGCGAACGCGGCGGCGTCGTCGAGGTGACCGCCGCCCGGGAGGGCGAGCGCGTCGTCATCGCGGTCGAAGACGACGGCCCCGGCGTCGAGGCCGCGGTGCGGGACACGCTGTTCGAGCCGACCGTGACGACCAAGGCGCTCGGCACGGGGGTCGGGCTCCCGTTCGTCCGCGTCGTCATGCGCGCGCACGGCGGAGAAGCGAAGACGCGCGCGCGGCTCGACGGCGGGCGCGGCGCGAGGTTCGAGCTGTGGTTCCCCGCCGCCGACGCGCCGACCGCGAGCTGAGCTCAGACGAGGTTGACCGACTTGAGCTGAAGGTACGCGGAGAGCCCCTCCGGCCCGAACTCGCGCCCGAGCCCCGAGTCACGGTAGCCGCCGAACGGCGCCGCGAAGTCGAGCACGAAGCCGTCGATCGTGTACGTGCCGGTCTTCACCCGCCGCGCGATCGCGAGGCCGCGCTCCCGGTCGGAGGTCCACACCGAGCCCGAGAGCCCGTAGCGAGACGAGTTCGCGATCCGCACCGCGTCGTCGTCGTCGTCGTAGGGGATGACCGCCAGCACGGGACCGAAGATCTCCTCCTGGGCAAGCTCCATCTCGTGGGTCACGTCGGCGAACACCGTCGGCTCGACCCACCATCCTCGCTCGTGGCCCGCCGGTCGACCGCCGCCCGTCGTCACCCGCGCTCCGTCGGCGCGGCCCTTCGCGATGAAGCCCTCGATGCGTGCGCGCTGCCGCTCGGCGATCACCGGACCGAAGAACACCTCGGGATCCATCGGATCCCCTTGCTTCTGGCGCTCCACCTCCGCGGTGAGGGCGGCGACGACCTCGGCGTAGCGCCGCCGCGACGCGAGGATCCGCGTCTGCGCGATGCACGCCTGCCCCGTGTTCATCATCGCGAACGGCAAGAGCTCGGGGATCTTGGCGTCGAGATCGACGTCGTCGAGCAGGATCGCCGCCGATTTTCCGCCGAGCTCGAGCGTCACCGGGCGCAGCCGCTCTCCGCACAGCGACGCCACGCGCCGCCCGGCGCCCGTGCTGCCCGTGAAGCTGACCTTGTCGACGTCGGGGTGCTTGACGAGGTGCTCGCCGAGCTCGCGCCCGCCGGCCACGATGTTCACCACGCCCTTCGGGATGCCCGCCTCGTCGAGCGCCTCGGCGAGGAGATAGGCGTAGAGCGGCGTCTCGGGCGGCGGCTTCAACACCACCGTGCAGCCGGCCGCGAGCGCCGGCATCAGCTTGGTGAGCGTGACGAAGAGCGGCACGTTCCACGGCACGATCGCCGCGACCACGCCGCACGGCTCCCGCAGCACCCACGTCTGCCCGAGCAGCCCGTCGCGCAGCTCGTCGAACACGAACGTCTTCGCCAGCTCGGCGTAATACGAGACGATCATCGTCGCCGCCGACACGCCCGCGCTCATCGAGAACGTGATCGGCGAGCCGACCTCGAGGGTCTGCACCGTCGCCAGCTCCTCGACGCGCGGCCCGAGCGCGTCGTTCAGGCGAGCGAGCGCGTCTCCACGCTCGCCCGGCGTCATCCGGGGCCACGGACCGCGCTCGAACGCCTCGCGCGCCGCCGCGACCGCGCGATCGATGTCGGCCGGCGCGCCGTCGGGCACCCGCCCCACCAACTCCTCGGTCGCGGGCGATCTCACCTCGATGACGCCGGTGCCCGCCGGCGCGACGAGCTCTCCGCCGATGTACAGCTTGTCGTGTTCGCGCATCCGACGATTGAAACACGTTCTACGCAGGCCACGCTCCCAAAAAATCGCGGTTCGCGTCACGGCGCGAGCAGCGGTCCGGGGTCGTGGCACCCCGCGCAGTCATCGAGGCGTCCCTCGCGCACGACGGGACCGCTCGGGGACGCGCTCACCGAGTAGTGTGGCAGCGGGCGCTCGACCCTCCAGCAGACGAACGGACCTGCGCCGCCTCCCCGCGCCTCGTGCGCCGCGCAGGCGACGAGCCCGTCGACCACGCGCCTCGCCGCGAACGCGGCCACGTCCGACGTGAGCACGCGCGCCGTGTACGCGCCGTGGCCGTGCGCCGTCGCGGCGATCTCGCCGACCTGAGTGAGCGCGGCGGGCCAGCGCTCGCCAGCGGGTGCGGGGGCCGACGACGCGCTGGGCGCCACGGGCGCGGCCTGGGGCGACGCGGTCGGGGCGCGCGGCGCCGCGCACGCGCCGACGAGCGCCGCGCTCAGAAGAAGGCGCCGAGCTCGAATGCGAGGGTCGATTGCTTGGGGACGCCCTTCAGCTTCTCGCGGTTCTCGTCGCCGCCGCTGTCCTCGGGGGCCTTGATGTCCGTCATGAACTGCCCGCTGACGAACACGACCTCGTAGCGGTAGCTCAGGCCGATGATCAGGCGCTGCCGCTGGATGCGGACCTTGTCGAACACGAACGTGTTGTTGAAGTCGAGCGGCGAGCCGCCCGCGCAGACCGGCTGCCCGTCGTAGGCCGACTTCTTCGGATCGATGTTGCCGGGGACGTTGGGGCCCGCGTAGCCGCAATAGCCCAGCGGATCGGTGTTCGGCGTGCCGTCGATCAGGCCCGAGTCGCCGAAGATCCAGAGCTTCTGGAAGCCGAGGTACGGCGAGATCACGCTCGAATCGGCGACCGGGAACGGCTTGGAGACCGTGAGATCGAAAGACGCGACCGTGAGCTGGAACTGAGGCGTGCCCGTGACGGTGCGCACGCCGCCCCCGACCGAGACGTCGGGCAACACGCCGAGCGCGCCCTTGCGGAAGCCCTCGAGGACCGCGAGCCTCACGTCGGCGCCGCCCGACACGATGTTGGTCGAGCCGACGTAGCCGACCTGCGCGCCGACCTCGAACCCGAGCGGGAAGCCCTTCTTCACCTTGATGCTGTAGACGGGCAGCTGCGACGAGGGATCGTTGTTGCTGACGCTCGCCTTCTTGTTGTTGGGATCGGTGGCGCCCTGCGTGCCCTTCTTCATGTAGTCGGCGCCGTTGTCGATCGAGGTCATCGCGAGCTCGAACGAGAGGATGAAGCCGCCGTAGCCGGTCGTGCGCGCGGTGTGCATCGCGTTGGGCGCGATGGCCATCGCGTACTGGTTGATCAGCTTCGCGAACGCGATGTTGTCGGGGCGGCACTGCGCGACGCCGCTGAGTCCGCCCGCCGTGATGTTGCCGGGGAACTTGCCGGTCGGCACGTTGGGCGCGCTCTGCAGGCCCGTGCAGCTGCCGTAGGTGACCGGGTTGCCGGTGGTAGGCGTCAGGATGATGGGCTTCGTGAGGCGCTCGAGCGCCGGGTCCATCTGGTCGGCCTTCGCCTCCGAGACGGCCCCGAGCAGCGCTGCCGCCGCCGCCACCATCGTGGACCACCTGCTCCTCGTTCGCATGCGTGCGGCAGGCTACGTTTCTCGCGCCTTTCCGGTCAACGATTCTTTCGTCGTCGCCGTCACCTCGCGGCGCAGGCGTCCTTGTCTCGCGCGTCGCACGCGGCCCCCGGCGGCTTGCAGTCGCACCGCTCGACGTGGTTGTGGGCGGCCTGGCCCGCGCACGTCCGCGCCTCGTCGAGGACCGGCCGCCCGTCGCGCGCGCAGACCTCGACGTCGATCCTGGCCGTGTCGTCGAAGTCGGTCAGGTACGAGCACTCGCACGCGACGCGTCGCCCCGGCTGCGGCGCCGACCTGCCGCACGCCGAGAGCGCGAGCGCGAGCGTGAGCGCGACCCGGATCACGGGATCCCCAGCAATTTATGGGTCTGGAGCGACAGTCGCCACCTCGGATCGCGCAGGCAGTGCTCGACGCACGCTCGCGTCGACGCCTCGCGGTCGGGGCCATCCATCGGCTGCAGCAGGTGGTGGGAGAACGCGAGCTCGATGTAGGTCGACGGCTCGACCCCGACCTGCGGATGAACGAGCTTCAGCTCGTCGCCCCGCTCGAGCGCGAGCGGCAGCCCGGCCTTCGGCGACACGCAGATCCAGTCGAGCCCCGCGGGCGCCTCGACGGTCCCGTTGGTCTCGACCGCGACCGTGAAGCCCTCGGCGTGCAGCGCGTCGACCAGCGCCTCGTCGACCTGCAGGAGCGGCTCGCCTCCCGTCAGCACGACGAACCTGCGCGCGCGCGGCCCGGGGAACGCGCCCGCCACCGCCGCCGCGAGCGAGGTCGCGTCGCGGAAGCGACCGCCTCCCGCGCCGTCGACGCCGACGAAATCGGTGTCACAGAAGCGACACGCGGCCGTCGCGCGGTCCTGCTCGCGGCCGCTCCAGAGGTTGCAGCCCGCGAAGCGACAGAACACCGCCG
>CAUJFL010000329.1 GCA_963169165.1 Myxococcota bacterium
TCGGCTCGCCCACGCCGTCCGCGACGTGCTGGCGCGAGATCCGTCGCTGGTCGTCGGTGACAACGAGCCGTACCGCGTGAGCGACGAGACGGACTACACCGTGCCGGTGCACGGCGAGGCGCGCGGCCTGCTGCACACGGCGTTCGAGCTGCGACAGGACGGCCTCGCGACGCCTGACGCCGCGCGCGCGTGGGGCGATCGGCTGCACGACGCGCTCGCGGCGATCGATCTCGACTCGCTGTAGTCACCCGGAGAGCAGCCCGCGCGCGGCGGCGAGCACCCACGCGAGGTACACGAGCGCGCCGCCGGTCAGCGCGAGCGTCGGCAAGCCCGACAAGCGCTCGCGACGCCGCCTGCGCGAGGCGTGCCCGGCCACGAACGCGTCGCGAGCGCTCGCCGACACCGCGCGCCTTCGCGCGTCGGTCGGGACGAACGGGCAGGGGGTCACGGCGTGGCCCTCCCGAGCGCGAGCTCGCCGAGCGCGTCTCCCAGCGCGGCGCGCGCCCGCGAGACTCGCTTGCGGAGCGCCGCCGCGGAGACCCCGACGATTCGCGCCGCCTGCTCGCAGCTCATCCCGTCGACCGTGACCAGCAGCAGCGCCTCGCGCTGTTCGTCTGGCAGCGCGCCGAGCTCGCGCTCGAGCCTGCGCGCCGCCTCGGTCGCGTCCGCGCGCTCCTCGAACCTAGGATCGCACACCTCGGGGTGCGGCGCGCTGAACCACCGCGCGACGTCGAGCAGCGCCCATCGGCGATGGCTGCGGTACGCGTTGCGCGCGATGGTGAAGAGATAGGCGCCGACGTCCGTGTCCTCGCGCAGGGTCGGCGCCGCCCGCGCGAACGACACGAACGCGTCCTGGAGCAGATCATCCGCGACGTCCGCGCGCCCGGTCATCCGTCTGAGGAAGCCGTACAGCCGCGGCGCGTGGCGCGCGTGGACCTCGTCGAACACCGCCGGATCTCCCGCTCGCAGCCCAGCCACCCAGCGCTCGTCGTCTCGTCGCATCGTCGGACCGACACGCGCACCGTGGCGCGGTTCCGCGCGTCGCGCTCATTTCTCTTCGTCACACCTCGCCGCCCACCGCGTCGTATGGGGCATGATCGAGCACTTCAAAGCTGGTGGGTGGGGGATGTTCCCCATCTTGATCGTGGGCCTCGTGATGCTCGGCGCGTCAGCGTCCGCGGCGGCGACCGGGCGACGGACGACGCGACGGTTCGCGCTGCGGCTCTCGCCGGCGGTCGCGTGGATGACCGTGGTCGCCGTCGCGACGGACGTGATGGCGGTGATGTACCACCTCGCGAGGCAGCCCCGCGTCGACGCGACCGTGCTGTGTCAGGGCCTCGGCGAGTCGTCGAGCCCGGCCGTGCTCGGCGCTGGACTGCTGGCGCTGGCTCACCTGATGGCCGCGATCGGGAGCCGACGAGAAGAAGAGCGCGTCCCGGCCTGACCGCTCCCGCCCCGCGCGTCGGCGTGGCATGAGCGAGGCGTGCCTACGCGCGTCTGCTTCGTATGCCTCGGGAACATCTGCCGCTCGCCGACCGCCGAGGCCGTCTTTCGCAAGCGCGCGGCCGACGCGGGCGTGGCGCGCGACTGGGTCGTAGAGAGCGCCGGCACCGGCGCGCATCACGAGGGAGAGCCGGCGGATCGTCGCAGCCGCGAGCACGGCGCGAGGCGGGGATACGCGCTGTCGGGCCGCGCTCGACAGTTTCGTCGTGCCGACTTCGAGAGGTTCGAGCTGGTGCTCGCGATGGACGCGTCCAACGAGGCCGCGCTGCGGCGGCTCGCGCCCGACGACGAGGCGCGCACCAAGGTGAGGCTGTTTCGCTCGTTCGATCCCGCCGCGCCCCCACGCGCAGAGGTTCCCGATCCTTACTATGGCGGCGCGTCCGGTTTCGACGAGGTGCTCGATCTCTGCGAGCGCGCGGCCGACGGGCTGCTCGCCTCAGGGCCGCCCGACCAGTGACTGCCCCTCGACGATTCCGCCGTCGGCGCCGACCAGGACGAGCGAGCCGGGCGCGGCGAAGAGCGACACGACGGGCGCCTCGAGCGCTTCATCGAGCGGCTGCCTCGACCACGACCCGCCGCGGCCCGGTCGTCGCAGGTGAAGCTCGCCGCCGCCCGCCGCCCAGGTCCAGCCGCTCGGGTCCATCGCCGCCGCGGACAGGTCGGTGCGCGGCCCGGTGAACTCGGCCGTCGCGACGGCGCCGTCGACGTGCAGCGACACGCCGTCGGTGCCGACCAGCAGCGCCTCGCCTCGTCGTGTGTTCGCTCCCGCCGCGAGCACCGCGCGCACGGGCGGCAGCGGCACCGGCGTGACGGCGCGCGCGCCGAGCTCGTACGAGACGACGACGCTCGTGCGATCCCTGCGGCGCCCGGCGAGCAGGAACCGCCCCACCGCCGCGACCACCAGCGTGACCGTCTCGATCCCGGGGAGCGGGAGCGGAGAGAGCCAGTCGCCGTCGCGGTGGGCGTAGATCGTCGGTGAGCGCGCGAGCCCCCACCCGACGAACACGAGGCCGCCGTCGAGCGTGCCCGCCGCGTGCTCGAACTTGACGAGCGGATCCGGGTGTCGAAACGCCTCTCGCACGCCGCTCGGTGAGCAGGTCGACACCGCCGCCGAGTCGCCGCCGACGAGCCACGTGGCGGCCGCCGTGCGCAGCGCGAACCGCGCGCCGTCGCGCGACATGCCGGGCACGCTCGCCTCGGCCCACCGGGTGCCGGACCAGTACATCACGCCGCGGCTCGTCGCCGCCATCGCGCGGCCGTCGCCGTCCCACGCGACGCTCCTCACCGCGCACTGCGGGACAGCACGCGCGCGCCTCACCCACGTCCAGCCGCGCTGCTCGGTGTCTGCCTCGCCGTCGGTGTCGGGGAGCGACACGAGCACCCTGCGGGAGACGCGCTCGAGCGCCGCCGCGAGCTGAGGGAGCAGCATCGCCGCGAGATCGCCCGCGACCCTCGGGCGCACCGACTGCCTCGACGACGTCGCCTGCGCGAGGATCGCGTCGATCGCCCGCGCGGCCGGCTCGCGCGCGCGGAGCTCGGACGTCAGCCGCGCGGCGTCGAGCAGCGAGCGGCGCTCGGGGCGCGACGCGATGATCATCGCCTCGAACTGGTCCGATGGCTGAAAGTAGTGCTCGCCGGTCAGCACGAAGTAGACGACCGCGGCGAGCGCGAACACGTCGCTCGACGGTCCGACGGCGGCCGGCTCGGGGCTCGACTGCTCGGGCGCGGCGTAGCCGGGCGTGCCGATGAAGGCGCCGTGAAACGTGCGGTTCATCCCGACCGGCCGCGCGAGGCCGAAATCGACGATCTTGAACATCTCGTCGAGGCCGCGGCCGCAGACGAGCACGTTGCTGGGGGTGATGTCGCGGTGCACGACCCCGACCTCGTGGATCGCGTCGAGCCCCGCGGCCACGCACGAGATCGCGCGCGCCGCGCGGTTCACGTCGAACGCCGAGCCCACCTGCCGGACGTTGGTCGCGACGCGGTCGGCGAGCGTCGTGCCGTCGGGGCCGCCGTGCACCAGCTCGAGCGCCATCCACGGCAGGCGCGACGCGCTCGGCGCGGAGAGCTCGCCCGCGTCGATGAGCCGGACGACGTACGGCGTCGAGGGCACCCTGTCGGCGAGGCGACGCAGCGCGACGATCTCCTTCTCGACGCTGAGCCACGCGCGCTCCCCGCTCGACTCGACGGCCGAGGGGCGCACCACCTTCAGCACGACCGGCGCGTCACCGCTCGGAGAGGACCGCAGCGCGAGCAGCGTGACCGCCATCGCGCCGGCGCCGAGCACGCGCGTCGGCGTGTAGGTCACGTCCGCCTCGGCGGACGCGAGCTGCGCGCCGATCAGGGCATCGAGCCCTTCGTGGTCGTCCTCGGGCGTCTGGCCCATGCGCCGCGCACGATACGGCAAACGCGCCGCATCGGACGAGATCTCGGCGGAATCTCAGGCTCCGCGTGAGGCCGCGTGCGCGAGCCCCTGCGCGTTGAGCCCGAGATCGAGCGACAGCAGGCGCAGATCGTCCGCGTCGAGCGGCATGCCGCGCTCCTCGGCCACGCGCTCCATCTCGCCCACGAGCTCCGCCTCGAGCTCGGCCGCGTGGCCCCCCGCCTCGACGAGCCGCGCGGAGAGGTAGAGCCACGCGCGCACCTGGTCGGCGAGCTCACGCACCTCGCGGTGCACCCCGAAGTGCGTCAACGCGACCGTCGAGGTCCCGAGCCCCACGATGCGGGCGATGGACGCGAGGGCCGCGTCCGCGTCGAAGTCGGTCGGGCTCGTCGACGGGAACGCGAGCAGCCCGCGCCGCTGCAGCCGCGGGTACACGAGGCCGAACGCGTCGCCGGTGAACACGGTGTCGGCCGCGGGATCGTGCACGACGAAGTGGTGGTTCGCGTGGCCGCGCGTGTGCAAGAAGGTGAGCTCGGCGGCGCCGAAGGGGACGCGCGCGCCGTCGTCGAGCGAGCGCACGCGCGCGGCGTCGATCGGCTGGATTTCGCCGTAGAGCTCGCGAAATCGCGCCTCTCCATAGACCGCGGTCGCCCCCGCGATGATCCGAGCTGGGTCGATCAGGTGCCGCGCCGCGCGCGGGTGCGCGAGCAGGGTCGCGTTCGGGCACGCGCGCATCAGGCTCGCCGCGCCGCCGGCGTGATCGAGGTGTACGTGGGTCACGATGATCCACCTCACGTCCTCGGGCGCCTTGCCCGCGCGTGCGAGCGCGTCGAGCAGCCGCGGCGTCGCGCGCGAGGTGTTGGCCTCGATGAACGCGCACTCGTCGCCCTCGATCCGCAGGTAGGCGCACGCGATCTCGGGCCCGACGTAGTCACAGTCGATCGTCACGAGCGTCATCGGGAGGGTGGTCTAGCGCGCCCGGCCTCGCGCGAGAACGCGAGAACCCCCGCGCCTCGTCGAGGCGCGGGGGTCCGCGTGGCCGCGAGGCCGCTCAGCCGCCGGGCGTGAAGGTGATCGGGTAGACCACCGTGACGATGCCGTTCTCCGGCTCGGGGAACGACAGCCCCGAGAACGAGCTCACCACGCAGCTCACGACCTTCGAGTCGGGCAGATCGGAGCCCGAGTTGCCGACGCTCGCGACGTGGCCCTGCCGGTCGATGGCGAAGCGCACCGCGACGCGCCCAGACAGCGCCGGGTTGGTGCGCAGGCCCTGCTCGTAGCACATGCGGAAGCGGCCGAAGTTCTGCCGCACGATGCGCTGGATGACGTCCGACGGCAGCCGACCGCTCACCGTGGTCACGCCGGCGCGCACCGACGGAGGCGCCTTCACTACGTGGTCCCCCATGGTCTTGCCGCGCGACACACCGAAGCCGTCGAGATCGCCGCCGGCGCTGCGACCGCGCCCGAAGCCGATGGCGCCGAGCCCGATCGACTCGTGCGTGCCGTCGCCGCCCTCGCCGATCCCGTGCAAGCCGAGGCCGCTGCCGAAGCTGTCATCGAGCGTCGCGCCCCAGAAGTTGCCGCGGGTCGAGACCGCGTCGCGCCCCTCGGTGATCGGCCCGCCCCACGGCGCGGTCGGCGCGTTGGGGTCGCCGCCGACGCCGGCGTTGAGCAGCCCGATGATCCCGAACGTCGCGGCCTCGGTGCGGGCGCGCTCGCGGGCGAGCGTCGGGTTGGGGTTCTCCTTGTCGCCCTTGATCGCCATGCGGCCGTTCGTCTTTGGCGCGGTGTCCTTCCCCGCGGCGCCCGAGGGAGACTTCGCGGCGGCGCCCTCGGAGCCGCCGTCGGCGCCGGTGTTCGCGTCGTCCTGCTTCTTCTGCGCCTCGTCCTCGCGCTCGGCGGAGGCCCGCAGCAGCTGCTGCATCATCACGACCTGCTCGCGCTTGGCGTCGTCGTCGTCGGCCGACGCCAGGCGCGGCTTGAAGAACGCGAAGCCGGAGAGCATCCCCGCGTGCGCCGCGAACGACAGGGCGACCATCGCCAGCACCGACTTGCCGACGACGAGCGCGCGCGGCGTGCGGCGCGCGGCGACCCCCGCCGTGACCTTGAACACCAGGTCCCCGAGCTCGGTGGTCACGCTGCTCCCTGCGGTCATCGGCACGAGGTGCGCGCCGCGCAACCCCGGATACGCCTTGGCGACGCCGCGCGCGACCAGCTCCGCGACCGGCGTCTCGAGCCCGTCCCGCGTGCTCAGCTTGCCCCCCGCGCCGGGCAGCGCGACCGCGTAGGTCACGCCGCCCTCGCTGAGGACGAGCGGCGCCCGCGTCGCCCCGAGGCGCTCGGCGGGGATCAGGAAGTCGGTGCGCAGGTTGCGGTGCTGCTCCTCGCCGACGAACAGCTCGCCGCCCGCCGCGAGTTCCGCGACGTGGAGCACCGAGCCGCCCCACGAGATCGACACGGAGGTCGACTCCTTCGTGGTGTCCTCGGTGAGGGACGAGAGCTCGTGATCGATCGAAGCGGCGGACGTGGTGACGTGCGTGGACATGGGCGAACCTCGGGTGGTGCGAGACGAGACGCTCGTCGCGCGGATGACCCCCAATCGACCGGCTCGGCGCGCGACAGTGCGCGCCGACTCGGCTGCGGGCCCTCGGGGGATTGGCGCCGCTCGCAGAGACCGACAGCCGCCTCGAGCGCGCGTTCCAGAAAAAAGACGCACGATTCATCTTCGTCTCAGCCAATAAAAGTGTGACGAGGGCGGATCTCGTCGCCGACCCTCGGCGCGCGCCGTCGGTCGACGCGTCGGGGCTCTCGGCCGCCTGCTCGCTACTGCGTCGCGCCGGGCATGGTCATCGCGGGGCCGCAGACGGCGACGGGAGTCCCGGCGCCCATGCACGACGAGCCCGCGATGCAGTCGGCGTTGGACCCGCACGGGAACGAGCAGCGTCCGGCGGCCATGTTGCAGCGCGCGAAGCCGCAGGTGCCCTCGGGCTGCTGGCACGGCGGCGCCATGGGGCTCGGTTGCACGGTCGCCGGCGCGGGCGGCTGCTGCTGGTAAGGCTGCTGCTGGTACGGCTGCTGCTGGTAAGGCTGCTGCTGCCCGTAAGGCTGCTGCTGTCCGTAAGGTTGCTGCGGCTGCTGCGCGGGCTGGTCTCGCTTGCACGCCACGAGCGAGAACAAGGTCGCCGTCGCCGCCCACGTCAGGATCTTCGCGTAGCTGTTCATTCGACGCGAGAGGATACCGATCGCTCACCCGCCGCGCGAGCGGGTTCTGCCGCGCGGGTCACGGCTTCGGGCTCACGGGCTTCGCGCCGTTGGCCCGCAGGGCGGCTTCGTAGATCCGCGCGCGCGGCGTGCCACGCGCGAGCAGCGCCCTCGCCTTGGCCAGCTCCTCGCCGATCGCTTGCTCGAAGTCCCCCTCGGGGCGCGCGCCGGTCAGCCTGCGGCCGTTGATGAAGAACGTCGGCGTGCCGCGTACACCCGCCGCCGTCCCGAGCGCGAGATCGACGGAGATCGCCGGGGTCTTGGTCGACGACGGCGCCCCCAGCCGGTGCTTCGACGCGAACGCGGCGAGCGTGGCGTCGTCGATCGCGGGCGACGCCATCAGCTCGTCGTGCAACTGAAAGAACGCGGCGGGCCCACCCTTCGCGGCGCCGCGCCGCACCAGCGTCGCCGCCGCGATGGCGTGCTTGTGGAAATCGAGCGGAAAGTCTTTCCAGACATATCTAACGTCGGATTTGTGTTTTTCGAGCAGCGAGTGGATGGTCGAGGTCGCGCGCCGCGAGAACGGGTCCTGATAGCCGCCGAAGGCGACGATCGTCACGGGCGCGTCGGCGGGGCCGCGCGCCGGGGAAGCGCCGACCGGGATGGAGAAGAACTCGACGGCGTCGGGCGCCGGCGCCGTGGTCGCCCGCGTGGGCTCGGACGGGGGCGCTCGCAGCGCAAGCTGGGTCGCCGCGCACGCGTCGTGCCCGGCCTGTCGGGACGCGACCGTGGCTCGTCGCGCCGCCTCCCTAAATGTCTCTATCGGCTGCGCGCCGTTGACCACCTCGCCGTTGATCAGGAACGCAGGCACCCCGAGCAACCGCAGCGCCTGCGCGAGCGCCGCGCCGTCGTCGAGCTCGGCGTCGAGCCTCGGATCGTCGAGCGCGGCGTCGAAGGACGCGCGGTCCGTCAAGCCCTCGCGCGACGCGAGCTCGAACAGACGATCATCGGTGTGCGGCGGCCGCGCCTCGAAGGCGCCCTGCACGAAGCGCCAGAACGCCTCGCCGCCGCGCGCCTCGAAGACGTGCTGCGCCGCCTTGCCCGCGCGTCGCGCCGTCTTGTGGAACGGCAGCGGATGGTGACGCCATACGATCCTCACGTTGTCGTGCCCGAGCTCGTCTCTCAGCTCGAGGATCCTCGGCGCAACGCGCGCGGAGAACGGATCGTCGAGCTCGAAGAACCACACGATCGTCAGCGGCGCGGACACCGGGCCGATCGACGGTGAGCTCGGGGTCCACACCGGCTGGGCCGTCCACGTGAGCCTGCAGCTCTCCGAAACGCCCTGGGCCGCCGGGCGCGCGACCGGCGCGGCCACGAGCGTGGGCGTGGCGGAGGCGGGCGCCGTGGCCGTCGGCGCGGCGACGGTCGGCACGGGCGTGGGCGGAGGCGTCGAGGCGCAACCGGCGAGCAGCAGCGAGGTCCAGGCGAGCGTGCGCGTCATCGCCGCGTCCTCGCATGGCTGGCGCGCCGACGAAACGATACGAACTGTCCCTGGGCGCCGCGCCATGTACCGCGGCCCGATGAAGCTTGGCTCGAGGTCGATGGCGCTCACGCTCGCGGTGTTCGCGACCCAAGGAGCGCTGGTCGCGTGCTCGGACTCCGACTCTGGCTCGAGCGGCTCGTCGCTGGCTGGCAACACGACGCGCTCCCCGACGTGCCTCGCCTTCCAGGACGCCGCCTGTGACTGGACAGCCGACAAGTGCAAGACCGTTGGGCGGGCAGAGTGTGACAACCTACTTCAGTCACTGTTCTGCAAGGCGGACCTGGTCATGCAAGCGTGCATCGACGGCTACGCGACCGCGCCCTGCGGAGCGCCGCCCGCCGCTTGCCACGACGTCGCCGACAAGGCGCCGGCGCAGCAGCTCTGCAGTCAATTCATCGATCAGTGGTGCTCGTATGCAGAGCGGTGCAAGGCCGACAGCAAGGCAGAGTGCGTGGCCAAGCTCGCGGAGTCGGTGAAGTGCTCGACCGCCGTCGGGATCAGCCCGAGCTTTCCACAGTGTCAGGCTGACATCGACGCGCTGGCCTGCCCGGCGGCGGGGGCGACGTTCAAGCTCCCGGAGCCGTGCAACGGCGCCGTGAAGACCTGGAGCTCCTCGGACGTGAGCTCCGAGCCCGGGCCAGGGTGGCGCGTCGACGTCGTCGCTCCCGTCGCGGCCTCCCTCCTCGTACGGTGAAACCTCAGAACCTGTGCACGAACAGGCCGCTGCGGAGCTTCGGCTCGAACCACGTGCTCTTCGGCGGCATCAGCAGCCCGGCGTCGCTGACCGTGAGGAGCTGCGCGACGCTGGTCGGATAGAGGTGGATCGCGAGCGACCAGCCTTCTTCGCGCACGCGTCGCTCGAGCTCGGCCGCGCCGCGGATGCCGCCGACGAAGTCGACGCGCTCGTCGACGCGCGGATCGTCGATCCCGAACACCGCTGACAGGATCATCTCCTGGCACACCGAGCAGTCGAGCGCTCCGACCGGATCGACGGGCGGCGGCTGCCGAGGCGTCGCGAGCCACCACGCGTTCTCTATGAACAATCCAAACGTTCCAGCGCGGGGCGGCGCTGGCGCTTCGGCCGGGACGAGCTCGAACGTCGCGGAGAGCGCCGCGCGCAGCTCGGCCTGGGTGCGGCCGCGCGAGTCGCGCACGAGGCGGTTGTAGGCGAGGATCTGCAGCTGATCGTCGGGGAAGAGCACCGCGAGGAACACCCCGTGCTCTCCCGGCGCCCCTCGGCGCTTCGCGTGGACGCGCGACGCGGCGGCCGAGCGGTGGTGGCCGTCGGCGACGTAGAGCGACGGGACGCGCGACGCGAACGCGGCGACCAGCGCGTCTCGAGCGTCGGGCGGCGCGACCCACACCTCGTGACGCACGCCGTCGGCGGTGACGAAATCGGGCGACGCCGACGACGAGGTGATCCGCGCGACGACGGCGTCGATCTCGGCGTCGGCGCGGTACGTGAGGAACACCGGCTCGTCGTGCGCGCCGAGCTCGTCGATGTGCCGCGTGCGGTCGTCCTCCTTGTTTCGCCGGGTCTTCTCGTGCTTCTTGATGACGTCGCGATCGTACTCGTCGACCGACACGCACCCGACGACGCCGAGCTGCCGGTGGGCGCCCATCGTCTGCGCGTACACGTACAGTGACGGCTCGGCGTCGGCGACGAGCGCGCCCTCGGCGACGAGCCTCGCGAGCGCGCGCGCGCCCTCGGCGTAGACGGCGTCGTCGTGCTCGTCGACGCCCGCGGGCAACCCCACCTCGGGGCGCGAGACGTGGAGATAGGACGCCTCGCCCGTCGCGACGAGCGCGCGCGCCTCGCTCGTGTCGATCACGTCGTAGGGCGGCGCCGCGACCGATCTCGCGAGCGAGAGGGCGGGGCGCAGCGCGGAGAAAGGGTAGAGCGTCGACAAGGTGCGGGTCGCGTACCCGAGCGCCGCGTGGGCGCCAAACCCCGCGTTCGCTCAGACGCGCGAGCCGGAGGACGGCCGCGTGCTCACCAGCCCGGATCGCCATGTGCGACGAAGGTGTGCGAGCAGCGTGTCACCCTGGGTCCGCCCGCGCCGAGGCAATCCCATGATTCGTCGCGTCGGCGGCGCGACGAGCCTTGCGTTCGCGCGCGACCTCGGCTCAGTGCCGGGCGCGGATGACGCGGCTCCGCGCGAGAGAGGAGAGGTTCGTTCGACCGTCGGGTGTCGAAGACGGCGCGGTCGTGACGGTGTTTCGCGTGCCGCCCGAGCTCGCGGGGATGCGCCTCGACCAGTTCTTGAAGCTCGAGCTCCACCGCACGAGCCGCACGCGCGCGCAGTTCATCATCCACAACAGCGCCTACGACGACCTCGGCCACAAGCTGCGCCCCAACGCGCGCGTCCGCGCCGAGCAGCGCGTCCTCCTGTGGCGACCCCCGTGGGACGAGCAGGCGGTGCCGACCGAGCTGCCCGTGCTGTACGAGGACGAGCACCTGCTGGTCATCGACAAGCCGTCGGGCGTGCCGGTGCACCCGACCGCGCGCTACCACAAGAACACCGTGGTCAAGCTGCTCGAGGCCGCGCGCCCCGACGAAGAGCTCTTCCTCGCGCACCGGATCGACCGGGAGACGAGCGGCGTGTTGTTCTTGACGAAGAGCGCCGAGGCCGACCGCAAGATCAAGCGACTCTTCGAGGGGCGCGACGTCGAGAAGCGCTACCTCGCGCTCACCCTGGGCGTGCCTCCCGCGCGGGAGCTCCGCGTGGATCTGCCGCTCGAGCTCGATCCGACCTCGTCGACCCGCGTGAAGATGCGCGTGGCGAGGCAGGGCGAGGGGCTGCGCTCGGCCACGCGCTTCACGGTGCTCGAGGCCCGCGGCGGCTACGCGAGGATCGCCTGTGATCTCGAGACCGGCCGACAGCACCAGATCCGCGTCCACCTCGCCGCGATCGGCGCGCCGATCGTCGGCGACAAGCTCTACGCGTTCGACGAGGGCTATTTCAAGCGTGACCGCGACGGAGAGGCCACCGCCGAGGACGCAGCCAGGCTCGAGCTGCCGCGCCACGCGCTGCACGCGCACGAGGTGCGGCTCGCGCACCCGATCACCGGCGCGCCGCTCGCCGTGACGTCCGAGCTGCCGCGCGAGCTGTCGAGGTTCTGGGACGCTCGCGAAGAATCGCGGTAGTCCCGCCCGATGGACGCTCACCTGCGCGAGCTGCTGGATCTGGTGATCCGCTGGGTCCACGTGATCGCGGGGATCATGTGGATCGGCAACTCGCTCCTGTTCAACTGGCTCGATCGCAACCTCGTCAAGCTCGCCGAGCGCGACGCGCGGCACGAGGGAGAGATCTGGCTCCTGCACTCGGGGGGGTTCTACCAGGTCGAGAAGAAGCAGCTCCCGCCGGGGCAGATGCCCGCCGTCCTGCACTGGTTCAAGTGGCAGAACTTCACCACCTGGGCGAGCGGGATCTCGCTCTTGATCGTCGTCTATTACCTGGGCGGGGGCGCGCTGCTCGCCGATCCCTCCGTGACCCAGCTTCACCCGCACGCGCAGATCGGCATCGGCGTCGGCAGCATCGTCGGCGCGTGGGCGGTGTACGACGGCCTGTTCCGCTCCCCGATCGCCAAGGTCGAGTGGCTCGCGTCGGCGATCGGCCTCGGCCTCCTGTTCGGGCTCGCCTACGGGCTGACCCACGTGATGAGCGGGCGCGCGGCGTTCCTCCACGTCGGCGTGATCATGGGCACGCTGATGACCGGCAACGTCTGGATGGTCATCGTCCCCTCGCAGCGCGAGCTGGTGGCCGCCACCGTCGAGGGGCGCGAGCAGGACAAGCGCATCGGGATGCGCGCGAAGGCGCGGAGCATCCACAACAACTATTTCACGTTCCCGCTGCTGTTCATCATGGTGTCCAACCACTTCCCGTCGACCTTCGGCGCGAGGCTCCCGTGGGCGGTGCTCGCCGTGATCCTCGTGGTCGGTGCAGGCGTGCGGCACTTCATGAACATCCGCTTCACGTTCCCTGGCTGGCGCCTGCCGACGGCCGCGCTGATGGTGCTGGGGTTCGCGGCGGTGTTCTGGCTGACGCGGCGCCCGTCGCAGGCGACGCCGTCTGGCCCCCCCGTCTCGGGGGCCGAGGCCCGCGTCATCGTGGAGACCCGCTGCGTCGCTTGCCACTCGCAGCACCCTACCGACGACGTGTGGAAGGCCCCGCCCAGCGGCGTCGTGCTCGACACGCTCTCACAAATGAAGCTGCTCGCGCCCCGGATCCGCGAGCGCGCGGTGGTCACCAAGACCATGCCGCTTGGCAACAAGACTCACATGACCGACGACGAGCGCGACAAGCTGGCGCGCTGGATCGCGGCGGGCGCGCCGATCGAGTTAGCGCCTGCTCACGCGCCGAGCGCGCGGGCCTCTTCGAGCGTGAACACGCCGTCGTGGAGGGCCTTGCCTATCACCACGCCCGCGATGGCGGGGGTGGCGGCGAGCGCGCGGACGTGGTCGAGGACGCCGACGCCCCCGCTCGCGAGCACGGGGAACGGCGACGCCTCGCCGAGCGCGCGGGTCGCCTCGACGTTGGGCCCGGCCTTCGTGCCGTCTCGCGCGATGTCGGTGTAGAGCACCGCGCCGATCGGCGCGTCGTCGAGCGACCGCACGACGTCGATCGAGGTGCGCTCGGTCACGGTCTCCCAGCCTCGCGTCGCGACGAGCCCGCCCATCGCGTCGACCGCGAGCACGACCCGCCCCGGCGCGCCCCGGGCGATCGCGCGCACCAGCTCCGGCGCCTCGACCGCGGCCGTCCCCAGCACGACGCGCGCGGCGCCCGCGGAGAGATAGGCCTCGGCCGCGTCGAGCGATCTCACGCCGCCGCCCACCTGCACACCTGGCCCGAACGCGGCGACGAGCGCGCGGACCGCGTCGAGCTGCGCGAGCCGTCCGTCACGCGCCCCCTCGAGATCGACGACGTGCAACCTCGGCGTGCGCCCGCGCCACCGCGCGGCGATCGACACCGGATCGGCGTCGTAGACCGTCACCTCGTCGTAGCGACCCTGGTGCAGACGGACGGCGGCGCCTCCGAGCAGATCGATCGCGGGATAGATCTCGAGCGCCAAGCTAGCCTCGCAGGAACGCGGAGAGCAGCGCGATCCCGGCCGCCTGGCTCTTCTCGGGGTGAAACTGCACGGCCAGCACGTTGTCGCGCGCGACCGCCGCGGTGACGACGTTGTCGCCGTGGGTGGAGTCGGCGACGACGACGCCGCGGTCGTCGGGCTCGGCGTGGAACGAGTGGACGAAATAGAACCACGGCGACACGCGCGCGGCCTCGACCAGCGGCCTCGGCGCGCCGGGCGCGAGCGAGACGCGGTTCCAGCCCATGTGCGGCACCTTGATCCCCGGTCCCGTGCGCAGCCGCGCGTTGTGGCCGTCGAGCACGCCGAGCCCCGCGACCCCCGGCGCCTCGTCGCTCGAGCGCAGCAGGAGCTGCAGGCCCAGACAGATCCCCAGGTAGGGCGCGCCCCGCGTGATCGCCTCGCGGAGCGCGGCGCCGAGCTCGGTCGCCACCGCGGCCCCGCCGTCGCGAAACGCGCCCTGGCCTGGCACCACCACGTGATCGGCCGCGAGCACCGCCTCGGCTCGGCGGGTCACGGCGATCGACGCCTCGACCCGCGCGACGCCCGCGGCCTGCGCGAGCGCGCGCTCGACCGAGCGGAGGTTGCCGAGGCCGAGATCGACGAGCGCGATCCGGCGCGCGCTCAAAGCGAGCCCTTGGTCGACGGCACGCCGACGACGCGCGGCTCGAGCCGCGTCGCCGAAGCGAGGGCCCGCGCGAAGGCCTTGAACGAGATCTCGATGATGTGGTGGAGGTTGTCGCCCTCGTGGAGCTTGACGTGGAGGTTGGCGCCCGCGCCGCGCGCGAAGCCCTCGAAGAACACCGGCGCGAGCTCGACGTCGAACGCGCCGACCTTCGCCTTCGGCAGCGGGACGCGCCACACGAAGAACGTGCGACCCGACAGATCGATCGCGGCCGTGACCAGCGCCTCGTCCATCGGCAGCGTCGCGTGCCCGTAGCGCACGAGCCCGGCCTTGTCGCCGAGCGCCTTGGCGACCGCCTCGCCGAGCACGATCCCTAGATCCTCGGTGGTGTGGTGCCCGTCGATCTCGACGTCGCCCTCCGCCGCCACCGTGAGATCGAAGAGGCCGTGCCGCGCGATCTGCTCGAGCATGTGCGACAGGAACGGCAGCGGCGTCTCGATCTTCGCGGCCCCCTGGCCGTCGAGATCGAGCGAGACGGTGATGCGGGTCTCGCGCGTGGTGCGCGTGACGGTCGCGGTCCGGGGCCTCGGCGAGGGGGGCGTGGTCATGGTCAGTCGAAGTCCTCGATCTTCCAGGCGCCGCGCTCGCGCACGAGCAGCACCGTGCCGGACGCGCCGTACGGCATCGCCGCGCGCTCGCCGGTCTCCTCGATGGCGGCGTCGGGCAGCGCCGCGCGGATCGCCGAGACCACGCGCTGCATGTCCTCGCGCTGCGGGCCCTCCCACGAGGCCTTCAGCTTCTCTTCGTCGAGCGGCGGTGACCTGTCGTCGGGCGCCTTCTTCGCGTCGGGCACCAGCCGCAAGAGGATGTCCCAGCGGCGCTTGTCATACGCGCGGAGAAAGGCCCGCAGCGCCTTGCGCGGGGTGTCTTGACCGTAGAGATCGACGCTCGCGGCGTCGACCTTCCAGGCGCCGTGCTCGTAGAACAGGACCACCTCCTCGCCGTTCGGCGCGGTCAGCGTCGCGGTCACGACCGGCGCCGTCGTCGGGCGGGCGAGCGCGCGGGCGAGCTCGTCCATGTCGTCGCGGCTCTCGAGGACGACGCGACGAAACGCCTCGAGCGGCAGCCCCCGGCGCGCCTCGGCGGACAGGAGCGCGTAGGCGTCCTCGACCCGCCGCTCGCGGATCGCCGCGGCGTAGGCCGACAGCGCCTGCTCGGGCGTCGCGGGCCGCGAGGGCGCGCAAGACGCCGCGACCAACAGGAGCAGGGACGGGACCAGGCGCGACACGTGAGGCGGCGCTTCTTACCTCATCTTTGATGATTTTTCCGAATTGCGCGGCGTTTGCTACGTTGGCGCCATCGTGATCCACATGCGCTCGCTCCGCTCTTCTCTCGTCGTGGTGTTCGGGGTCTCGGTCGGAGCGTCGCTCGTCGGCGCCGGGTGCGGAGGCGGCGACGAGAAGACCGCTCGCCCGCTCGGGCCCGGCTTCACCTCGCAGGGCGGCGCGTCGGGCGCGGCCGGGACCGCGGGCACAGCCGGGAAGGGCGGCAAGGGCGGCAAGTCCGGCGCCGCGGGAGGGGCGGGCGTCGCGGGAGGAGGCGGAGCGGGCGGCGACGCGGGCGCGGGCGGTGACGCGGGCTCAGGCGGCGACGCTGGCGCGGGCGGTGAGGCTGGCGCGGGCGGCGGCGGCGGCGGGCCCGCGGGCGACTGCACCAACGGCAAGCAGGACGGCGCCGAGGCCGGCGTCGACTGCGGCCAGGTGTGCCCGAAGCGCTGCGCCGAGGGGGTGGGCTGCGAGAGCGCGGCCGACTGCGAGTCGAAGAACTGCGTCAGCGACAAGTGCGCGCCGTCCTCTTGCATGGACACGGAGAAGAACCAGGACGAGACAGATCTCAACTGCGGCGGGCTCAAGTGTGGTCCGTGCGAGCAGGGGCAGGCGTGCCTCGTCAAGTCTGACTGCAAGACTGGCGTCTGCGGCATGGACAAGAAGTGCGCGGCGCCCACCTGCAACGACAACGTTCGCAACGGCGACGAGAGCGACGTCGACTGCGGCGCCGGCTGCTCCAACAAGTGCGCCAACGGTCAGAAATGCAACACTGGCCCCGACTGTCAGAGCGACACCTGCGGCGCGGACAACCTCTGCAAGTGCCCCGACGGGATGGCCGTCGTGCCGAAGGTGGGGGGCGGCGGCTCGTTCTGCATCGACGCGACCGAGGTCACCTATTCGCAGTATCAGAAGTTCTGGATGGCCAACCCGCAGGCGATGGGCACCGGCGTCTGCGCGTGGAACTCGACCTTCACGCCTTCCGACGAGTGGCCCGCGCTGAAGGAGAACCTGGGGATGCCCGTGCGCTACGTCGACTGGTGCGACGCGGAGGCATACTGCACCTGGTCCGGCAAGCACCTCTGCGGCAAGGTCGGCACGAGCGGCGGCAACGCGTTCGCGGACCACAAGGAGGCGAGCAAGAGCGAGTGGTACAACGCCTGCTCGGCGGGGGGGTCCAACGTCTACCCGTACGGCGCGACCTACGACACCGGTCGCCACTGTCGCGATGAGTCGCTCACGGTGCCCACGATGCTGTCGAACCCCACGCAAGACTACGAGATCGGCTGCTCGGTCGACCCGAACGTGGTCCCGCTCGCGCGGACGGCGGAGGTGTGCAAGGTCGTCGACGCGACGGGCGCGCCCCTTGATTTCTGCCTGGGCGGCGCCCCTGGCGTGTACCAGATGTCCGGCAACGTCGCCGAGTGGGAGGACAGCTGCAACGGCGCGGTGGGCGCCGGCGACGCGTGCAGGATCCGCGGAGGCGCCTTCAAAGACGCGCCGGCCGGGCTCCGCTGCGACGCCGACGCCTCGACGAAGCGCGACACGCGCTCGGCCCAGATCGGCTTTCGCTGCTGCCTCTGACGCGCGCCCGAGCCCGGCAAGACGTTGCCCGCCGCGGGCCGCGTTGATACGAAGGCGGGACCATGAGCCAGAAGGTGCGCATCCTCGTCGCGAAGCCCGGCCTCGACGGCCACGATCGAGGCGCGAAGGTCGTCGCGCGCGCGCTCCGCGACGCCGGCTTCGAGGTCATCTACACCGGGCTGCACCAGACCCCCGAGATGATCGCCGCCGCGGCCGTCCAGGAGGACGTCGACGCGGTGGGCCTGTCGATCATGTCCGGCGCGCACAACACGCTCTTCCCCGCGGTCGTCGACGCGCTCCGCGCGAAGGGCGCCGGCGACGTGAAGGTGTTCGGCGGCGGCATCATCCCCGACGAGGACTTCGCCCGGCTGCGCGACGCGGGCGTCTCGGGGATCTTCACCCCCGGCACGCCGCTCGCCGAGATCATCCAGTGGGTCACCGCCCACGTCACGCCCGCCGCGTAGTCGTCACATCTTCTCGGGTGCCTCGACGCCGAGCAGCGCGAGCCCCTGCCGCAGCGTCCGGCGCGTCAGCGCGCAGATCGAGAGCCGAGAGGCGCGCGCCTCTTCGTCGGCCTTCAGCACCGGGCACGCCTCGTAGAACGCCATGAACGCGGTCGCGAGCTCGTGGAGGTACGTGCATAGTTTGTGTGGTTCGAGCGTGGAGTCGACGCTCGCCACGACCGCGCCGAACCGGAGCAGGTGCAGCACGAGCGCGCGCTCCTTGACCGCGCCGTCGCCGCTCGCCGCCAGGACCGGGCCCGCCGCGGCACCCTCGGCGTCGGCCTTGCGGAACATCGAGCAGAGCCGCGCGTGCGCGTACTGCAGGTACGGCGCCGTGTTGCCGTCGAACGACAGCATCCGATCGAGATCGAACACGTAGTCCTTCACGCGATCGCTCGACAGATCGGCGTATTTTATCGCGCCGACGCCGATCGCGCGGGCGATCTCGGCGCGCTCGTCGTCCGAGAGCTCGCGCGCCTTCTCCTCGATGACTCCGCGCGCGCGCGCCTCGGCCTCGTCGATCAGATCGACCAGCCGCACGGTGTCCCCGGAGCGCGTCTTGAACATGCGCTTGTCGGTGCCGAGCACCGATCCGAACGCGACGTGCGTCGCCTGGGCCGGCGGGCGCAGCCACCCGAGCGACCTCGCGGCCTCGAACACCATCGCGAGGTGCTGCGCCTGCGGCGCGCCGACCACGTACAGCAGGCGGGTCGCGCGGAGCTCGTCGAGCCGGTAGCGGATCGCCGCGAGATCGGTCGTCGCGTACCCGAACCCCCCGTCGCTCTTCTGCACGATGAGGGGCAGCGGCGCGCCGTCCTTGGCCGCGAACCCGGGCGGGAACAGGCACAGCGCGCCGTCGGTGACGGTCGCCGCGCCGCTCGCGCGCAGCTCGTCGGCGAGCGGCGCGAGGCGCGGATCGTAGAGGCTCTCTCCGGCGACGTCGCCCGGCCTCAGCGTCACGCCGAGGCGCTCGTAGATCGAGCCGAAGTAGCGCTTCGACACGTCGACCAGCACGCTCCAGAGCCGCCGCGTCTCGGCGTCTCCGCCCTGCAGCGCGACGACCCTCGCGCGCGAGCGCGCCGCGAAGTCGGGCGCCTCGTCGAACTTCTTTCGCGCCGCCTTGTAGAACGCGCCGAGCTCGCCGACGCCGAGCTCCCGGGTCGCCGCGTCCTCGCCGACGTCGAGCAGGTGCTCGATCAGCATGCCGAACGGGGTGCCCCAGTCGCCCACGTGGTTCTGCCGGATCACGGTGTGCCCGCGCAGCTCGAGCACGCGGGCGAGCGCGTCGCCGATCACCGTGCTGCGCAGGTGGCCGACGTGCATCTCCTTGGCGACGTTGGGCGACGAGTAGTCGATGACGATCCGTGACGGCTCGGCGGCGAGCGGGACCCCGGCGCGGGCGTCGGCGAGCGCGCGTGACGCGGCCGCGGCGAGCCAGTCTCCGCGCAACCAGAGGTTGAAGAACCCCGGACCCGCGAGCTCGATCCGCTCGAGCACGTCGCTCGCCTCGAGCTTCGCCTGGATGGCCTCCGCGACCTTTCGCGGCGGCTGCCCGAGGCGCTTCGCGAGGCCCATCGCGACGTTGGCCTGTAGATCCGCGCGGTCGCTCGCGCGAAGCATCGGGTCCGCGTCACGGTGCTCCTCGCCGAACGCGGCGGCGATCGCCGCCCGGAAGCGCGGTGCGAGGACGGTCTCGGGGTCGACGGCGAGGTTCATGGGCGGCGCGGCTACCAGCGCTCGGCGCGCGCGACAAACCGCGAAGTCGTCAAGTTTCGATGTCACCGAAAGTCACGCGACAGTGGGAACTTCGGCGCCAGCGCGGCATCCTAGCGGTCCATGCGCGTTGGACCCTGCGAGGCGAGGCTCGATCTCTATGCGGTGCTGGGCGTCACGAGGACCGCGACGACGCGGGAGGTGCGCGCGGCGTACCGTCGGCTCGCGCGCACCACGCACCCCGACCTCGCGGGCGAGGACGCCGTCGAGCGGATGAAGCTCGTCAACCTCGCCGCGGCGATCCTCCTCGAACCTGCCGCGCGCGCTCGCTACGACTCGCTGCGCGCGCCCGCCCCGGCGTGGAACGGCTTCTTCCCGCCCGAGCGCCCCGTCGCGAGCAGGCCACCTGTGCCCGCGTGGTCCGGCCCGGTCCGCCCGCCAGCGGCGCTGCGTCGCCCGTCGAGCGCGACGCGCGACTTCGTCGCGGGCCTCGCCGCCGCGCTCGCGGTCACCCTGCTCGGCGCGAGCGTCGCGCATGCGTTCGGCGACACGACGACCGTCGCGGGGGGCAAGCGCCCTCTCCGCGCCGAGCGCGTGTCGATGTGGGCCGAGTGAGCGTCAGCCGACGAGCACCGATTTCGCGATGACCATCCGCTGGATCTGGCTCGTGCCCTCGTAGATCTGGAGCACCTTCGCGTCGCGCATCAGCTTCTCGACGGGGTAGTCCTTCACGAAGCCGTTCCCGCCGAACACCTGCACCGCGTCGACCGCGGAGGCCATCGCGCCGTCGGCGCCGAACGCCTTCGAGCAAGACGACGTCAGCGGGTCTCGCACCCCGTTGTCGAGCGCCCACGCGGCCTTCATGTAGAGCAGCCGCGTCGCCTGCTCGCGGATCACCATCTCGGCGATCATCGCCTGCACGAGCTGGTGCTGCGCGATCGGCACGCCGAACGTCTTGCGCTCCTTCGCGTACGCCACGCACTCGTCGATGCAGCGGCGCATGAGCCCCGTCGCGGCGGCCGCGATGTCGGGGCGCGTCTGGTTGAAGGTCTCCATCGCGAGCTTGAAGCCCTGACCCTCGGGGGCGAGCACGTTGGCGCGCGGCACCTTGACCTCCTCGAGGTGGAGCACGGCGGTGTCGCTCGCGCGCTGGCCGAGCTTGTCCTCCTTCTTGCCGACGCGCAGGCCCGCGCTGTCGCGGTCGACGATGAACGCGGCGATCCCCTTGTGCTTCAGCGACGGGTCCTTGGTGGCGAACACGACGTAGAAGCGCGCGTGGCTGGCGTTCGTGATCCAGCACTTCTGCCCCGTGAGCACGAAGTCGTCGCCGTGCTGGGTGAAGCGCGTGGAGAGCCCCGCGACGTCGCTGCCGGCGCCGGGCTCGCTGGTCGCGTAGCTCGCCATGATCGGCTCGGCGGTGAGCATGCCGAGGTACTTCTTCTTCTGGTCCTCGGAGCCGCCCAGCTTGATCGGCGTGAGCGCGAGCTGGTTGGCCGTGATGCTGGTCTGGATGCCGGTGCAGCCGTAGCCGAGCTCCTCGGTGAGGATCGTGTTGTCGAGCTCGCCCATGCCCGCGCCGCCGTACTCGGGCGGCACGCACGGGTTGACGAGGCCGATCTCCCACGCGGCCTTGAACACGTCCATCGGCAGCTTCGAGTGGTGATCGCACTCGGCGGCGACGGGGATGATGCGCTCGCGCGCGAAGCGGCGCGCGGTGTCGCGCAGGGCCTTCTGTTCGTCGGAGAGGTTGAAGTCCATCGTGGCGTCGCAAGACCACGTCGCCTCGTGCGCGGCAAGGCCGCGAGGATTCGCCCCGCGGCGGCGCCGGCTGTGGCACGATGCCGACCCCATGGCGGAAGGACGGCTCTCGCGGCAGGAGCTCTCTTGGTTGCTCACCCAGGAGGCGAAGAGCGCGGCCGATCGCATGCGCAAGGGCGTCGAGGGTCAACCGACGGCGACGTCAATTTTCCCGGCCGAGGTCGCGACGTCGCTCGATCTCGTCGACGACGCCGTCCGGGCGTTGGGCGCGCCGCTGCCGCACCACGCGCGCCGCGGCCGCATCGACATCGCGGCCCTGCTGCTCGAGCTCGCGCCCGGGGCGCAGATCGCGCTCGAGCCAGGCAGCGGCACCGCGGTGCAGGCTGACCTCGCGGAGCTCACGCGGGTCCTGCAGGTCATGCTCGATCTCGGGACTCACGCGGGCGGCGAGCCGACGCGCGTGATCAGAGACGGCGCGCACGTGCGCATCGGCGTGGCGCTCGGCCCAGACGCGAGCACCTCGTCTCGCATCGAGCACGCGTGGCTCCACCGCATGGCCGTCCGCCACGGCGGCGAGGTCACGCTGGAGGCTGGCACCATCTGGCTGTCGCTCCCCGCCGAGGATCCAGCCGATCGCGAGGAGGTTGAAGAGCTACGAAAAGAGCTCGCGGCGGCCCAGGTGCAGGGCGAGGCCTACGCGCGCGAGCTCGCGTCGATCTTCACCCGCGCGCGCTCGTCGGTCCCGCCGCCGCCGGGCGCGGAGCCCTACCTGCTGGTCGCGAGGTTCGCCTCCGCGCTCGCGATCGAGCTCTCCGCGCTCGCCGCAAGATCAGAGCCCGCCGCGCTTCGGGCGCTGTCAGCGTCGCTGGCGAGGCTCGCCGAGCTCGATCCTGGCGAGACGAGCGCCGAGGCGGATCCTCACGCCCTGGCGCGCTTCGCGGCAGAGTCGGTGAGCGCGCCGCTCGACATCGAGGCCTCCGGCAGGTGCGTCGTCCCGCGCCGCCTCGCCGAGGCCGCGGCCGCGGTCGTCGCGTGCGCCGCGGTCGAGCGCGCCTCGGGCAAGGCGCGCCTCACGGTGGCTGGTGGTGAGCGCGGCCTCACGATCTCTTCTGGTCCGCTGGCGGGCGGCGCGGGGAGCGCGAGGCCGCTGCTCGAGCTGATCGTCGCGCGCTGGGGCGGGGTGGTGTCCGAGGTCGACGCTGCGCTCACGGTGACGCTCCCGTCCCGCGAGTGAGTCAGTGATAGGTCACGGTGAAGAGCACGGACGGTGAGGTGACCACCATGTGCCACGCTCGCTCGCCGTCGATCTTCCGGGCGGTCGCGGCGGCCGCGGCGCGGGCCGAGACGCCCACGCTCCATTCTTCGCCGACCCACCAGTCGTATGACAGCCCGAGCGCGGCCCCCGCGCCCCGCGCGACGCGGTCCCGCTCGAACTTGCCGCCCGGGACGTCGAGCTCGCGAGAGGCCGCGACGCCGAGCGCGCCGTAGAACGACAGTCCGCCCGTCGGGTCGACGTAGTACGTCAAGAACGGCCCCAGCAACGTGAGGCTCGGCGTCCCCGCGAGATCGGTCGCCGCCGCCGGGGGGGGCGCGCCCCCCGAGCCCTGCGCGAGGGTGACGTCCGACGCGAGCACGCTGGTCCCCCACGAGCCGCCGCCGAGCACGAGCCTGCGCGAGACGTTGCCGCCGATCATCAGCTCGCTCGCCGTGCCGACGCCGGTCACCGTCGTGTGCGGTTGGTCGTGACCCATCTTCGCGAAGATGCGCTCCTGGTACGCGCCGAAGCCCGCGCCGAGCCGCAAGAAGAAGCCGTCGTGGAGGTGTCCGCCAGGCCGCGGTCGCGGCGCGGGGAGCTCGGTCGCGGGGCTCGCGGTGACGGGGGGCGGCTCGTCGGCGGCGGCGAGCGACGAGAGCGCGACGAGCGCGACGGAGGTGCGAGCGAGGAGCTTCATGGGCCACGGAGATAGCAGCGGTTCGCGCGAATTCGCGAAGGGACTCCAAACAGTTGTTGATAATGCAAGTCAATATGCTTATCAGGTGCGTATGAAAAACCTCCGTCTCGCCTTCGTCGCCTCGCTCGTCGTGCCCTTCGCGCTGGTCGCCTGCACGGAAGACGTAGAGACCACCGCGACCCCTGGACCTTCGGGAGGCAGCGGCGTCGGCGCCGGAGGGTCGAGCGCTGGCGCGGGGGGCACGAACGCTGGCGCGGGTGGCGCGAGCGCGGGCGCGGGCGGCGCGAGCGCGGGCGCGGGTGGGTCGAGCGCGGGCGCGGGTGGGTCGAGCGCGGGCGCGGGTGGTAGCGCGCCTGCCGCGGCGGAGGTCTTCCCGATGTCGTCGATCGGCCACGACCGGCTGCTCGCCGTCGCGTTCGCGGCGGACGGCAGCGCGTTCGCTGTCGGGACGATCGCGGACACGACCGAGGCGACCGCCGACGTCGCCACCGTGATCGTGAAGCTCGGCGTCGACGGCAAGGTCGACGCGTCGTTCGGCACGGGCGGCTTCGTCCGCCACAACCTCGTGGTCGGCGCGGGCGGCGAGGCCGCGCGCGGGATCGCGGTCCAGGCGGACGGCAAGCTCGTCGTCGCGGCGACGGTCGAGCACGCGGGCGCGGCCGACGCGCGCGATCGCGACGTCGCGGTCGCGCGCTTCACGTCGGCGGGCGAGCTCGACACGACCTTCGGCGCCAACGGCGTCGCGATCCTCGATCTGTCGGCCGGTGAGGTCTCGGGCTCTTCCTACACCGCGGACCAGGCGTGGGGACTCGGCCTCGGCCCCGACGGCAAGGCGCTGGTGGCGTTCGCCAAGAAGGCCGACGGTCGCGCGGATCGCGATCACTGCGTGCTGCGCCTCACCACGACCGGCGCGCTCGACACCACCTACGGCGACAAGGGCATGACCTGCGTCGACATCAACCAGCAGAACGCCGATCCGCGCGGGCTGACGGTCCTCGCGGACGGTGGCGTGGTCGCCGCGGGCTACACGCGTGACGCGGCCAAGCTCGTCTCGCCGGTCGTCTACAAGCTGACGAAGGACGGCGCGCTCGATCCGACGTTCGGTAAGGGCGGCGTCTTCAGCGAGCTCGTCCTGCCGCACACGACCGAGGCCTATTCTGTCGCGCTCCAGGGCGACAAATTCGTGACGGTCGGGTACGGCAAGGCGGCCGAGGCCGACGCGCTCGACTGGCTGTCGCTGCGCCTCACCGCCGACGGCAAGCTCGACACGACCTACGGCGACAAGGGCGTCGCGCACGTCGACGCGGCGGGCTTCAACGACAACGGTCGCTCGCTCGTCGCGCTGCCGGACGGGCGGCTCGTGCTCACGGGGAGCGGCAGGTCGAGCGCCGACGTGAGCGACGCGATGGTCGCGGTGTTGACGAAGGACGGCGCGCCCGACACGACGTTCGCCCCGGCCGGCAAGCAGGTGTTCGATCTCGGCGGCACCGGTGATCAGTTCTGGGCCGTCGCGCTCTCTCCCGATCACAAACGGCTGATGTTCGTAGGGGCGAAGGGCAGCAGCGCTACCCACGACGACGCCGCCGTACTACTGCTGCCGACCCCGTGAATCGCTCGACCAAGCTCGCAGCCGTTGGCGCCCTCGTCGCGGCGGTCGTCATCGTCGGGTGCGAACGCACCGAGACGTGGAGCCGCGCGGGCCGCGCGGCCGCCGGCGCACCCGGGAGCTCGGCGGGCGGCGCCGCCGGCGCGCCGATCCAGCCGTCCGCGGGCTCGTCGACGATCACTGACTATGGCCCGTTGACCCCTGCGTCCCGGCACGACGTCGTCGTCGCGTCCGGCGCGTGCGCCGTGAAGACGCTCGAGGCGGCGGCCGCCGCCATCGAGGCGCTGTCCGCGGCGAGCGCCGAGCGCGTCAAGTCACCCTCCGACGACGCGGTGGCGAGCAAGGCGCGCGCGGCGTTCGCGTCGGCGCTCGACGCCTGGTCCGAGGCCGAGGTCATCGGCTTCGGTCCGGCCGGCGGGAGCACCGCGTCGGCGAGCCCCACGCCGGGCGGTCAGGATCTCGCGCCGGCCATCTACGGATGGCCGCTCGTGAGCCGCTGCGAGATCGACAAGCTGCTCGTGTCGCAGGGCTACGCCGCGCCCGATTTCACCAAGGCGAGCCTCTTGCCGACGCGCTCGCTCGCGGCGCTCGACTACCTCCATTTCTACTCGGCGCACGATCAGGGGTGCGGCGCGACCCACGCGATCGCCGCGCCGTTCGCCGCGCTGTCCGGCGACGAGCTCGCGGCGCGGCGCGCTTCGTACGCGGGCGTGGTCGCGGCCGACAGCGCCCAGCGCGCGCGCGCGCTGTCCAAGCTCTGGAGCCCCGCGTCCGGCGACTTCGTCGCGCAGCTCAGCGCGGCCGGGCAGGGCGGGGCGCTGTTCGCGACCGATCAGCTCGCGCTCAACGCCATCAGCGACGCCATGTTTCACGTCGATCAGCGCGTGAAGGACCGCAAGCTCGGCCAGCCGCTCGGGCTCATCGACTGCGCGAAGGCGACCTGCCCCGAGGCGGTCGAGTCCCAGTGGGCCGGGCACTCTCGCGAGTCGCTCAGACGCAACCTGCTCGGGTTTCGGCGGCTGGCGACCGGCTGCGCCGAGGGGGGCGCCGGCGTCGGCTTCGACGATCTGCTGTTCGGTCTCGGCCAGCAGGCGGCCGCCGAGCAGCTCCGCCTGCTGGTCGATCAGGCCATCCGCGCGGTCGACGCCGTCCCCTACGAGAGCCTCTCCGCGGCGCTCGCGGGGAGCCCGCTGTCGGTCACGGCCGCTCGCGACGCGGTCAAGCGCCTGACCGATTTCTTGAAGAGCGATTTCCTGACCTTGCTCGATCTCGAACCTCCCAAGTCGCTCGAGGGTGACAATGACTGACGCGCGCGCGCGCTTGGCGCGGCTGCGCGCCGCGGCCGAGGTGCCGACCGACGCGGCGGCGCTCGCGATCTTCCGGATCGTGCTCGGCTCGATCGGCGTCGTCTCGGTCGCGCGCATCTACGCCTACGGCTGGGCCGACGAGCTGTTCTTCCGCTCGCGCTTCCAGTTTCGCTATTTCGGCTTCGGCTGGCTGCCCGAGCCGACCCCGGCGCGCGTCCACGCGGCGCTCATCACGGCCGCGGTCTGCGGCGCGCTCGTCGCGACGGGCACGTTCTACCGCGTCGCCATCATCGGCTACGCGCTCGCGTTCGCGTTCATCGAGCTGGTCGACGTCACCAACTACCTCAACCACTATTACTTGCTGTCGTGGCTGCTCGTGCTCGCCGCCATCCTCCCGCTGCACCGCGCCTACTCGGTCGACGCGCGACGCCTCGGGCTGTCACCCTACCTGCCTGCGTGGTGCACCTGGGCGCTGCGGTTTCAGGTGGGGATCGTCTATTTCTACGCGGGCCTCGCCAAGTTCAACACTGACTGGTTGTTGCACGCGCAGCCGCTGCAGATATGGCTGTCGTCGCGCACCGAGACGCCGCTCATCGGGCCCCTCCTCGACCAGCTCTGGGTGGCCTACTTCATGTCGTGGGCGGGGTTCCTGTACGACACCTCGATCGCGTTCTTCCTGCTCGCGGGGCGCACGCGGCCGTTCGCGTTCGCGGCGGTCGTCGCGTTCCACGTCGCGACGCGGGCGCTGTTTCCTATCGGGATGTTCCCGTTCATCATGGTCGGCTCCGCGCTGGTGTTCTTCTCGCCCTCGTGGCCGCGTCGGTGGCTGGGGCCGCGCTCGGTCGCGCCGCGGCCCCCGCCCGCCCGCTCGTCGCGGTGGTTCGAGGCCGGGGCGACGGTGTTTGGTTTGTTCGTATTGTTTCATGTGGCGATGCCGCTTCGCTGTCACCTCTATGGCGGGAACGTCGCCTGGCACGAGCAGGGGATGCGCTTCTCCTGGCGCGTGATGCTGCGCGAGAAGAACGGCGCTGTCACCTACCGTGTGCGCGACCTGGACACCGGCAAGCTCACCGAGGTCAACCCTCGAAAGTACCTCACCGATCGACAGGCGCGTGAGTTCTCGTCGCAGCCCGATCTCATCCTGCAGCTCGCGCACAGGATCGCGGCCGATCGGCGGCTGCTCGGCGAGCGCGTCGCGGTCCACGCGGACACGCGCGTCTCATGGAACGGTCGACCTGGCGCGCCGCTCATCGACCCCGAGGTCGACCTGGCGCAGGTGGTCGACGGCGTCGCCAGGGCGTCGTGGATCTTGCCCGCCCCCACCCAGCAGCCCGCGCGCCTCTCCCGCGTCGCCTCACGATGACCCCTCGACGAGCCTGTCACACCTCGCTGGCCGCCGCGCTGCTCTGCGCTCCGGCCGTCCTCGCGGCCGAACCCCCCGCGCCGCCCGCCGCTTCGGCGCAGGCCACCCCACCCGAGCCTCCGCCCGAGGCGCCACGCGCCGACGCCCAGCCCGCGACCACCGACGTGCTCGTCGTCGGCACGAAGGAGAGCAAGACCGGCGGGTCGGGCTTGATCATCAAGAGCCGTCAGCTCGAGCGCTACGAGCACGACGATCCCAACCAGGTGCTGATGAGCGCGCCCGGCGTCTACGTCCGCCAGGAGGACGGCTACGGCCTGCGCCCCAACATCGGCATGCGCGGCGCGGCCTCCGATCGCAGCAAGAAGGTCACGCTGATGGAGGACGGCGTGCTGTTCGCGCCCGCGCCTTACTCGGCCCCCGCGGCCTACTATTTCCCGCTGATCACGCGGATGACGAGCGTGCGGGTGCTGAAGGGCCCCTCGGCCATTCCGTACGGGCCACACACCGTCGGCGGCGCGATCGATCTCATCAGCGCGCCGATCCCCGACTCGGCCAGGGGCATGGTCGACCTCGCGGTGGGACAGTATGGCTACCGCAAGGCGCACGTGCGCGGCGGCCTCTCCGATGACAAGTGGGGCGCGCTCATCGAGGGCGTCCACGTCTCGAGCACCGGCTACAAGACCATCGATTTC
This sequence comes from Myxococcota bacterium, assembly GCA_963169165.1. GTDB lineage: Bacteria > Myxococcota_A > Polyangia > Polyangiales > Polyangiaceae > JADLFU01. The sequence continues at coordinate 28,147 of CAUJFL010000329.1, forward strand.
GTCGGCGGCGACACGGGCTTCTCGCACAACGAATGGGTCGGCAAGCTGCGCCGTGCGTTGCCCACGGTCGGCGACATGACCCAGGAGCTCGAGCTGAAGGGCACCTACTCGGACGAGGTGTCGCACGAGACCTACCTCGGCCTGTCAGACGCAGATTTCCGCGCGGATCCGTCGCGCCGCTACGCCGCCACACAGAACGACGTGATGCGGTGGTCGCGCAAGGCGCTCACGCTCACGCACAGGGCGACGCTGTCGTCGGGCGTCGAGCTGCGAACCACGCTCTACCGCGCCGACTACGAGCGCAGCTGGAACCGCGTGCAGGGCCTGCGCAACGGGGACCTCTACTCCATCCTCCGAGATCCACGCTCCGAGTTCAGCCAGCTCGTGGTCTCGGAGCTGCGCGGCGACACGGCGACGATCGGCGGCGACGACAGCCTGCTCATCGGCCCGAACCACCGCATCTTCTCCGCGTCGGGGGTGCAGTTCGCGCTGCGGGCGTCGCCCAGGACGGGCCCGATCCAGCACCGTATCGAGCAGGGGTTCCGGCTGCACCACGATCAGATCGAGCGCATCCACACGCAGGAGGCGTTCGGGCTCGACGGCGGCAGCGTGAACAACCTCGGCTCGGGGGTCGAGACGACGGCGCGCAACATCGCGCAGTCCGACGCCCTGTCCGCGTACTTCATCGACGCGATGACCTGGTCGCGCCTGACGATCACGGCGGGTGCGCGCGTCGAGAGCATACGCGGAAGGTACTCCGACGCGCTCACGGGCGACGAGACGCGGATCTCGCAGCGCGTGCTGCTCCCCGGCGCGGGCGCGTTCTACTCGCTCACCGACGCGCTCGGAGTTTTCGGGGGCGTACACGAGGGCTTCACGCCGGCGCCGCCCACCGATCAGACCAACGTGCACCCCGAGCGCAGCACCAACGGCGAGGCGGGCGTGCGGTTCGCGCCGCGCCGCTTTCGCGCCGAGATCATCGGTTTCTGGAACGCGTACCGCAACCTGACCAGCGTCTGCTCGTTCTCCAGCGGGTGCATCAAGAACGGCGTCGATCGTCAGTATGACGCCGGCCGCGCGCGCATCCGCGGCGTCGAGGTGTACCTCGAGAGCGAGCTTCGCGCGGGGCGCGGCTGGCGGGTGCCGGGGCGGCTCGCGTACACCTACACCGACGCGCGGTTCCTGTCGTCGTTCACCTCGGGCGATCCCACCTTCGGCGTCGTCCACGAGGGCGACTATCTGCCCTACGTGCCGAAGCAGCAGCTGACCGCGTCGATCGGCGTCGAGCGCCGCGAGGCGGGCCTGAACGTCGCGCTCACCTCGGTCGGAAAGATGCGCGAGATGGCGGGGCAGGGGCCCGCCACGCCGGACCTCGTCACCGATCGGCTGCTCACGATCGACGCGTCCGCGTACTACGACCTCGGGCACGGCATGTCGCTCTACGTCAACGGTCGCAACCTGACCAACCAGCGGGCGCTCGTCGCGCGTCGACCGCTCGGCGCGCGCCCCAACGCGCCGCTGATGGTGCAGACCGGCGTCAAGGCGCACTTCTGAGCGCGAGCGACGAGGCCGCGCTCAGAACGTCGCGCGGAACACGGGCACGCGGACCTCTTCGCGCTGCGTGACGCCGTATTTCTGCTGCTCGGTCGCGGTGTAGACCGGGCGCAGCTCGATCGCGGGGACGCCGACGCGGACGCCCTCGGGCTGCAGCGCGACGACCGACATCGGGATGGCCACGCGGCGCGGCGCCTGCAGCGTCGGCGGGGGGACGTAGGTGCGTGACGCCAGGTGGATCGGCGCGGCGCGCGGCCCCTCGCTCGCGCGCTTCGGGGCGTCGGCCGGGGGCTCGTCCTTGGGGCCGGTGTCCTCCTGGTAGTCGGCCGGGGGGCGGTACGCGGTCGCGTTGAGGGCGACGATGGCCGCGGGGATGGCGAGCGCGACGCCGCCGGCGAGCATGTAGAGCGGCACCTTGCGATCGGCGCTCTGCTCGATGAAATAGCCTCCGACGCCGCCCGCCGCCGCGCCGACGAGGAGGCCCGCGCCGTACGCCCACTGCTGCTGGACGCCCGCGATCGCCTCGACGCCGACGACCAGCTCGGCGCCGAGCAGCGCGCCGCCGGCGATGCCCTTGCCGCTCCCGGAGGCGGGCCCGTCCGCGCGCGCGGTGGACGAGAGCGACGCGACGCCGAGCGCGAGCGTCGAGGCGAACAGGGTGCGGGCTGCGGTCTTGCGGATCGACATGGTGGTGTGGGTGCCTCCCCCGAAGCGGGATTTGCGGTCTTTTCGCACATGTGGAGTGGCCATGCACCGTTTTTCGATGCCGCCCGTCGCGCGCGCATTCGACGCCGGGCGCGGCGACGCGATTTCGTGGTAGGCGGGCGCAAAGCATGGACCCCACGAAGGCCCTCGAGGAGTCGCTCGACTCGTTCGGGCGCGAGTACGAGCGCGCGTTCGCCGACGCGCCGACCGAGCAGGCGCTCCGCGACGAGAAGGCGCGGCTGCTCGGCAAGAAGGGCGCCCTCACCGAGGCGCTCAAGCTGATGGGCAAGGTGCCGCCCGCCGACCGCAAGCGCATCGGCGAGCGGGTCAACGGCGAGAAGAGCGCCGTCGAGGGCGCGTTCGACGCCAGGCTGCGCCAGCTCCACGCCGAGGCGCGGGCGCGCGAGCTGTCGGCGCGTCCGCTCGATCTGTCGCTGCCGGGGCGCGCGCCGATCCGCGGGCATCGCCACCCGATCTCGCTGGTCACGGACGATCTGCTCGCGATCTTTCGTGACCTGGGCTTCATCGTGGTCGAGGGGCCCGAGGTCGAGCTCGAGGAGAACAACTTCACCAAGCTCGCGTTCCCGCCAGATCACCCCGCGACCGACATGCAGGACACCTTCTGGGTCGAGGTCGCGGGCGCGCCCAGCGACGCGCGGACCCTGCTGCGCACGCACACGAGCAGCGTGCAGGTGCGCGAGATGTCGCGGCGGACGCCGCCGATGGCCATCGTGAGCCCCGGCGCCGTCTTTCGCCGAGACGACGACGCCACGCACTCGCCGATGTTCCACCAGGTCGAGGGCTTCCTGGTCGATCAGGGCGTCTCGATGGCCGATCTGCGCGGCGTGCTCGCGGCGTTCGCCGAGCGCCTGTACGGGCCGGGCACGAAGACGCGCTTTCGTCCGAGCTACTTCCCGTTCGTCGAGCCGGGCGCCGAGATCGACGTGAGCTGCGCGCTCTGCAAGGGCGCGGGCTGCCGCGTGTGCAAAGGCACGGGGTGGCTCGAGGTGCTGGGCTGCGGGATGATCCACCCAGAGGTCTTCATCCACTGCGGCATCGATCCCGAGATCTACACCGGCTTCGCGTTCGGGCTCGGTGTCGAGCGGCTCGCGATGATGCGGTATGGCGTGCCCGATCTGCGGCTCCTGTTCGAGAACGATCCCAGGTTTCTGGCGAGCTTTTGACGCTTGCCACGCGCGCCGGGTGTGGCGCAGAGTTCGCGTTGATCATGGACGATCGTCAGAAAGAGCTGCTCGCGCGAGGACGGGAGCTTTACGAGGCCCGCGACCACTACAACGCCGAGCCGGTGCTCTCCGAGCTCGAGCGCTCCGGCACCACGTTCGCCGACGTCTACGACATGCTCGGGGTCATCGCGCACCAGCGCGGCGATCTCGCGATGGCCGAGGCGCGCTTCCGCAAGGCAGTCGAGCTGAACCCCGGCTACACCGACGCGCTGCTCAACCTCGCCGTCACGCTGAACGAACTGCGCAAGTACGACGAGGCGCGGCAGATCTTCGAGCGGCTCGGCAACAAGACCTCGACCAACGACGCCGTCATCGAGAGCTTCGCGCGCGGCAAGATCGCCAACATGCACGCCGAGCTCGCGCAGGCCTACTCGGATCTCGGGCACCTCAACGAGGCCATCGAGCAGATGGAAAAGGCGGTGCGCCTCTGCCCGAGCTTCGCCGATCTCCGCGTGAAGCTCGCGATGTTCTACCGGGACGCGGGGCGCCACGAGTACGCGCGGCACGAGCTGCAGGCGGCCGTCGACGCGAACCCGAAGTTCGTGCGCGCGCACATCCTGCTCGGCGCGACGCAGCTCACGCTCGGGGACAAGGCGGCCGCGCGCACGAGCTGGGAAGAGGCGCTGTCGATCGAGCCCGAGAGCGTGCGCGCCTCCTCGTATCTGAAGATGCTCGACGAGAGCTCGAAATGAAGACCCTGCTCGCAGGCTCGCTCGTCGTTCACGCCGCGGGCGGGACCGATCGCGACGGCGGCGGCGACGGCCCGGCCTTGCTGCTCTGCCACGGCTTCGGCGCG
>CAUJFL010000330.1 GCA_963169165.1 Myxococcota bacterium
ACTCGGTCGACCCGGCGCGCTCCTGCAGCTCAGAGGATGGGGCTTCGCGGGCAAGACCGCGACCGCGACGGACTGCCTCGCGCTTCATGATGGTCCGCGCGTACGCGTCGGGGTTCTCGATGACCGTCCCCTTCTGCAACGCCTCCAGCGTCGCGAGCATGGCGTCCGAACGGGCGTCCTCCTTGTCGGCGTTGCCACAGGGCATCGCGAGAGCGGTCCCGTACCACGGCTCGCCAGCCTCGCCCTTGCGCCCACCGCTCGCGCGTGTCTTCTTCGTCGCCATCGGGAAGCCCCACTCCCGGTCACGCGCCTCGGTCGGTTCCAGCCGACGCGGGGCGCAACCTCTTGCAGCCTAGCGCGCCCTCAAGGTTGCCGCTCGCGACGAGCGGCGAGATCGACGACTCCGGCACGCACGAGGCGGCGTTCGCGAATCTCGACGGCGAGCAGCTTGATCGCGTCGAGGTCGACGGCCGCCGTCGCCACGTTCAGCGCCGCAACGAGGGCCGCCTCGACCGGGTCGCCAATCTGCAGGGGAATCTGCAGGGGACCTAGGGCCGACGACGGCGCCCGATCGCGAATCGCGTATGTTTTACCTGGTGCCGAAGGTCGGGATCGAACCGACACGCCCTCACGGACAGCGGATTTTGAATCCGCCGCGTCTGCCATTCCGCCACTTCGGCTAAGTGCTTACACAGTTACGCTTTCTGCGACTCGGACCGTGCCCGTCGTGAATTTCCGCGTGGTCTTTCGGACGATTCAGCTCTGGGGCGGCCACCTCGAGGGAGGCGCGACGGCCAAGCCCAGGCTCCGTAGCAGATCGCACGGCACGCCGGTAGGTGTTCGAGATCATCGACGCGCCGTGCCCGGGACAGAGCGCCCAACGGGGTCGGCGCAGTGGGAGGCATGTTCGCTTCGCTCGCCGCGGTCGCCGCATGAGCGGAGCCAGGCAGGGTCCGATCAGACGCGCCAGCGCCGCGAGCCGCCCTGTTCACCTCAACGCCGCGAGCATCGCCGCCACGCGCGCGGTCGAGATGGGCTGGGGCGTGCGCAGCTCGGGCGCGAAGATCGACACGCGCAGCTCCTCGAACGCCCAATCCAGGTCCTCGACCGCAGCGCTGTCCCGCGCGCCTTGTCGCGCCTTCACGAACCCGAGCCACAGCGGCGTGAGCGGCGCCTGCTTGTCGGCGTCCTTGCGCGGATCGTGGAGCGCCCTCGCGAGGCGCGCGCGCGCGGCCTTGAGGTATCGCGGCACGTGGCGGAGGCGTTCACGCGGCGCGGCCAGCAGCGCCTCGGGGGAGCAGAGGCGCGCGACGTGCGCTTCCACGTCGGCGACGGCCGCCTTGCCGTTGGGCTGCGCGCGGGCGGCGCGGAGGGCGGCGAGCACCGCGCCCAGCTCCGTCGAGATCTCGGCGACCACCTCGCACCACGCGCGCAGGGAGAGGGCGGTCTTCGGGGCGCCGTCCCGCAGCCGGGCGGCGAAGTTGCCCCGCGTGCGCGGCAGCGGCCGTGTCGCGAGCTCGAACGCCTCTTCGACGGCGCGCGCCTGCACCAGCGCGTGCTCGGCGTCGGCCTCCGCGCGCGACGGCATCCGGCCCGTCACGCGCGGCAGCGTCGGCGCGCGCGCCGCGCTCAGCTCACGCCGCACGGAGAGCCACAACAGCCGACGCACGCCGAGGCGGGTCGCCTCCTCTGCCGCGGCGGCCGACTCGCAGAGGCCGAGCTCGACCTTCGCGCCGCGATCGAACAGCGCCGGGTACGCGCGCACCTGGTGGTCGCCCACCCTGCGCGTCACGTGCTCGGGCAGCTCGTCGAGGTCCCACGTCGTCATCGAGCGCTGCTCCAGCTCGGGCTTCGCGGCGCGCTGCCACGCCTCACGCGCCCTCGCGCCGTGCGCCTCGAGCAGCCTCGAGAGCTCGCGCCCGCGCGCGACCGTGCGACCGTCGGCGTCGATCACGTGGACCGTGGGGCGAAGAAACGGCGGCAGCGCGTCGGGCCGCAGCGCGCCGTCGGGGAGGCACACGCCCGTGTGAGCCTCTATCGCGCGCGCGACCTCGGGGACGAGCTCGCCTCGAAAGGGCGTCAGCTTCGGCGTGATCGCCCGGGCGAGCGCGCCAAGATCTCCGAGCTCACGGGCGCGCGCGCGCGGCACCTCGTCGAGCAGCGCCGCGACGAGCCTCGCGTGCGCGCCCGGGACCATCCACTCGAGCTCCCCCGGCGCGAGCTGCGGCAGCAGCGACAGCGGCACCGTCAGCGTGATCCCGTCGTCGTCGGCCGAAGGATCGAACCGATACGACACCTCGATCGTCGCGCCGTGCAGCGACAGCTCGTCGGGGTAGTCGCCGGGGCTGAGGTCTCCCTCCCCCGCGAGCACGTCCTCGCGCGAGAGGAAGAGGCACCGCGGCTCGTCGCGCTCCTTCAGCGCTCGCCAAGCCTCGAAGTCCTTGCCGCAGGTGATCTCGGCCGGCACCACGCGCTCGAAGAAGTCGAACACCGCGCCCTCGTCGGCCAGCATGTCGCTGCGCCGCGCCTTGTCTCGCAGCCGCGCGACCTCGTCGAAGAGCGCGCGGTTGGCGTCGTGAAAAGCCCCGCGCGTCGTGTACTCGCCGCGTACGAGCGCGTGCGTGATGAACAGCCGGCGCGCCTCGACCGGGGCGATCGGCGCGTAGTCCACGCTCTTGTCCTTGCGCACCGGCAGCCCGAACAGCGTCGCGTGCTCGCGCACCGTCGCGCGCGCCGTCTTCGTGGACCACGTCGGCGACGAGTACGTGCGCCTCAGCAGGTGCGCGCCCGTCTCGACCAGCCACTCGGGCTCGACGCGCGCGGCCATCCTCGCGAACAGGCGGGTCGTCTCCGTCAGCTCGAACGCCATCACCCACGCCGGCGGCTTCTTCGCGAGCCCGGAGGACGGGTGCAGCGCGAACCGGGTCTGCTTCGCGCCGATGTAAGTCTTGTGTTCCTGGCTCCAGACCCCGACCCGCGACAGCAGGCCCGCGGCGAGCGAGACGTGCAGCGCGTCGGCGTGGTCGGGGGTGGCGGCGTCTGCCTGCAGACCGAGCTCGCGCGACAGCTCGGCGAGCTGGCGGCGCACCTCGATCCACTCGCGCACGCGGAGGAACGACAGGAACGACTCCTTGCAGACGCGGCGCAGGTGCGAGGCGCCGCGGCGCTCGGCCTCCTCGACGAACGACCACAGGCGGAGGCACGCGACGAAGTCGGAGGTGGGCTCGCGGAAGCGCGCGTGCGCCTGATCGGCCTTCTGCTGCGCCGCCGCAGGCCGCTCGCGCGGATCTTGAACCGACAGGAACGCCGCGACGGTGAGCACGTCGCGGAGGCAGCCGCGCCGAGCGCCCTCGAGGACCACCCGCGCGACGCGCGGATCGACGGGGAACCTCGCGAGCTGCCGCCCGGTCTCGGTGAGCTCGCGGTGCTCGTCGAGCGCGCCCAGCTCTTCGAGCACGCGGTACCCCTCGGAGATCGCCCTCGCGCTCGGCGGATCGAGGAACGCGAACCGCTCGACGTCGCCGAGCCCGAGCGATTTCATCCGCAAGATCACGCCCGCGAGGCCGGTGCGCTTGATCTCGGGATCGGTGAACTCGGGGCGTGAGGCGAAGCTCTGCTCGTCGTAGAGCCGCACGCAGACGCCGTCGCGCACGCGGCCGCAGCGCCCCTTGCGCTGCTCGGCGCTGGCGCGCGACACGCTCTCGATCTGCAGGCGCGTCGTGCCCGAGCGCGGATCGTAGCGCGACAGCCGCGCCACGCCGGTGTCGACGACGTAGACGATGCGCGGGATCGTCAGCGACGTCTCGGCGACGTTGGTCGCGAGGATCACCTTGCGCTCGGGCGTGTCGGCGAACGCGCGCGCCTGCTCGGCCGCGGAGAGCCGCGCGAACAGCGGCACGACGCGCGTGTGCCGCAGCGCGCGGGCCGTGAGCGCGTGCTCGGCGTCGCGGATCTCGCGCTCGCCCGGCAAGAACACGAGCACGTCTCCGCGCGGATCGAGCGAGGTGATGCGCGCCACGGCGTCCGCGATGGCCGTCGCCTGATCGGCGTCGTCGGCCGGCGGCTCGTACAGCACGTCGACGGGGAACGTGCGCCCCTCGACCTCGATGACCGGCGCCCCGCCGAAGAACTCGGAGAACCGCGAGGTCTCGAGCGTCGCCGAGCTGACGATCACCTTGAGGTCGGGGCGCTCGGGCAAGACGCGTCGGAGCCAGCCCAGCAAGAAGTCGATCGTCAGGCTCCGCTCGTGCGCCTCGTCGATGATCAGCGTGTCGTAACGTCGGAGCCGCGGATCACCCTCGAGCTCGGCGAGCAGGATGCCGTCCGTCATGAACTTGACGTACGTGCCCCGTGAGGTCCGATCGTCGAAGCGGATCTTGTACCCGACGTCGGCGCCGAGCGGGCTCCCCAGCTCTTCGGCGACGCGGGCGGCGACGCTGGTGGCCGCGAGCCTGCGCGGCTGCGTCACGCCGATCAGGGCGTCGACGCCTCGGCCCATCGCGAGCGCGATCTTGGGCAGCTGCGTCGTCTTGCCCGAGCCGGTCGCGCCGGCGACGATCACGACCTGGTGCTCGTGGATCGCGACGGCGAGGTCGCGCACGCGCGCCGTGATCGGCAGCGCCTCGGGGAAGTCGATGGGGGATCCGCGCGACGCGGGCTCGTCGCCTGCCATGGTGCGCCCACCGTGCGCGGGCGCGGGCGCCGTAGCACGTCACGGCCCGCGCGACGCGTCGGTCGCTCACGGCCCGAGGCGCCGCGCGTCGGGCTGCGGGCGCAGCGCCCGCGGCGGCAGCTGCACGATGAAGTGCGTCGCGCGCTGCACCAGCACCGAGTGCGGCGCCTGGCCCGGCGCGACCACCCCCGCGCGCTCGAAGACCTCGTGCCGCGCGTCGCTCGCCGTCGCGAGCTCCATGTCGAGGTGCGCGTGAGAGACGCCGTAGGTCACCACGAGCCCGTCGCGTCGGCGCAGGTAGCCCGTCAGCGGGTGGGTCAGCACGCGCCGCGCCTCGGCCGGCTCTTCGAAGCCTGGCAGCCGGTCGAGCGTCTCTCCCGTCCCGCGCGCGTCCAGGCGCTCCTCTCCCTCGGCGGCTCGCCCCCGCCACGACAGCCGCGCGAGGTGCTCGCCCTCCCACTCGGCCTCGCACTCGGCCTGGACGTGGTGCCAGGGGAAGCGCCACGCGTGCCTGGGCAGCGCCACGAACCGCGAACCGAGCGAGGTCGCGAAGAACCAGACCGCCGAGGCGCCGTCGCGGCGCACGTAAGCCCTGAAGTTGGTCTGCGCGCAGGTGAGCTTCACGAATGGCGCAAACCCAACATAGAACCGAGTGTTCACGAAGCTCACGGCCGACACGAGCGCGCGCGGCGCGCCGTCGATCGACACGAGCTCGGGCTCGAAGCCCGCCGGGAGGTGCCGCGCGAGCGCGTCGGGCGCGCAAGTGTAGGTGGTGATCGCGAAGGACCGCAGCTCGGACGAGATGTCGGTCAGCCGCTGGCGCGCGGGCGCGAGCGGGTGCGCGAGCGCGGTCGACGCGCGGCCGCTCATGTCAGCCTGGGTCTCGGGGGCGCGAGGCGCACGGTCGAGCCCCGAAGCGGAAGTTCGAGTCGAGCTGGGACGCGCGCGGGCTCGGCCCAGCCCTGTCGAGCGCGCGCTCACCCGGAGCGGCAGAAGGACGCGAGCCGGTCGCCCTGCGCGCCGAAGAGCCCCCGAGCCCCACGCTCAGCAGCAAGTGCAGAGTGTCTGCGCCTTGGTCACGCACATGTCGTCCCAGGAGCTCTTGCAGCAGAACGAGTCGGCGGCGCACACCGTCGCCGCGCACGGCGCGCACGCCGACGTGAGCTTCGCGCCCTCCGTGCACGCGTCGTGGACACAGGTGCCCTTGCAGGCCGCCCCCACGGGCGCTCCCGCCGCGCCGCTCGCCGACGAGCCCCCGGCCGGGCTGCCCGCGGCCGCGCCGCCAGCGGACCACCCTCCGCCGCCAGTCGTCCCCGCGCCGCCCGGAGACCAGCCGCCCGAGGGACCACCCGCGCTCGTCCCTCCGGTCGAGGCGCCGCCCGTCGAGGTCGAGCCGCCCGCCGACGCGCCCGCCGATCCGCCCTGTCCGACAGGGTTCCCCGACGCGCAACGCGCGCCGAGCTGCGTCAGCGACGCCTGACAGTCTTGTTGATCTTGTGAGGTGGTGTACTTGCTCGAGATCGCCTCGCAGGTGAGCTTGTCGGCGGCCTCCGCCGGGTCGCGGAGCAGCGGGCAGCACGCCTTCAGTTGTGTGCAGGGAGAGGAGCCGAAGATGCCCCCGGTCGGCGGAGAGGCCTCGCCGCAGGCCGCGACCGGCGCAGAGAGAGCTAGCGTGAGCGCGGCGAGGCGACGAAGCATGGACACGAGCTATCAACTTCGCGCGCGGCCGTCGAGGCTCACCTGCCAACCGGCGTGAACACCGACAGGCGCCGCACGTTCTCCTCGATGCGCAGCGCGTGGCCGACCGAGGGGAACGCCCGCTGCTCGCAGTCCGTGCGGTCACACAGCCGACAGGTCACCCCGACGTTGACGGCCGTGTCGAGGTGCTCGAGCTCGACGCCGTCCGAATAGACCAGCTCCTTCGCGAACGAGACGCGGCAGCCGAGCCCGATCGCCTGCACCGGGTGCTGCGCGTGAAAGCCCCCGGCGTCCTTCTGGATGCTCCGCGCGATGCA
>CAUJFL010000331.1 GCA_963169165.1 Myxococcota bacterium
GGAGCTTCGTGAGCGCACCCAGGCGGGGATGAGCGACTGCAAGGCAGCGCTCGTCGTGGCCGAGGGCGACATGGAGAAGGCCGTCGAAATCATCCTGAAGAAGGGCCTGGCGAAGAGCGCGAAGCGCGCGGGCGCGGCGGCGAGCGAGGGCGAGGTCCGCGCGGCGATCGCGGCGGGCGGCAAGCACGCCGTCCTCGTCGAGGTCAACAGCCAGACCGACTTCGTCGCGCGCAACCCCGACTTTCAGAAGTTCGTCGGCGACGTCATCGAGGTAGCCCTCGGGACGCCCGCCGGCGAAGAGCTCGGCGGCCGCCCGTACCCGGGCAGCGACAAGACGCTCGAGGCGACGCGGCAGGCGATCGCGGGCACGATCGGCGAGAACATCCAGGTGCGCCGCTGGGCGCGCTTCGATCTCGACGGCGCGGGGCTCCTCGCGAGCTACGTCCACATGGGCGGCAAGATCGGCGTCCTGCTCGAGCTGGGCACCGAGACGCCCGAGCTGGCGAACCACGCCGCGGTCAAGGCGTTCGCCGACGACACCGCGATGCAGATCGCGGCGATGTCGCCGCAGTGGGTCGAGAAGGGCAACGTCCCGGCCGACGCCATCGCGAAGCAGGCCGAGATCTTCGCCGCGCAGCTGAAGGACGAAGGCAAGCCCGAGGCCGCGTGGCCGAAGATCATCGAGGGCAAGAAGCAGAAGTGGTTCACCGAGGTCTGCCTGCTCGATCAGGAGTCCTGCGTGACGCCCGGCTCGTCGATCGACAAGCTCCGCGCCGAGGTCGCCAAGGCCGCCGGCGGGATGGTGACCCTCCGCAGGTTCGCGCGGTTCGAGCGCGGCGAGGGGATCGAGAAGAAGAGCGACGACTTCGCCTCCGAGGTCGCGAGGATGGCTGGCGGCTGAGATGCTGTTCGGGGTCTCCATCGACCTCGACGAGCTCCGGCACTATCGGGCCATCCACGGGCTCCCCGGATCACGCGGTCCGGGGAGCGTCGTTTTGTCGGCGCGGGAGTTCCCCGTGTACGAGGTGGCGTTGCCCCGGCTCTTGACGTGGGCGCGCGCGCTCGAGGTGCCGCTGACGCTGTTCGCGGTCGGCGCCGACATGGCGCACGGTCCGGCGGCCGATGCGCTGCGGGGCGCGTCGCGCGAGGGGCACGAGATCGGCAACCACACGCTCGACCACCGCTACGATCTCATCCGGCTCCCTCGGGCGGAGATCGCGCGACAGATCTCGGTGGGCTGCGACGTGCTCGAGCGCGCGACGGGGCAGCGGCCGCGCGGGTTTCGAGCGCCGGGATACACGCTCTCCGACGAGGTGCTCGACGCGGTCGAGGCGAGCGGCGCCGAGTACGACGCGTCGGTGTTCCCGTGCCCGTCGTACTTCGCCGCGAAGCTCGCCGTGATGACCAAGCGCGCGGCGGGCGGCCGGCGCTCGGGCGCGATCGTCGGCGATCCACGCGCGCTCACGGCGCCGCGCGCGCCCTACCGCAGGGGCCCGCGCTACCACGAGCGAGGCGGGGGACTACGGATGCTGCCAGTCCAGGTCACGCGCGGCGCGCGGCTGCCGTTCATCGGCACGAGCCTGGTGCTCGCGCCCGCGATCGTGAGGCGCGCGCTGCTGCGCGGGGTCGCCGACGACGCCTGCGTGAACCTCGAGCTGCACGGCGTCGAGGGGCTCGACGCGAGCGACGGGCTCTCAGAGCTCGCGCGGCGCCAGCCCGACCTGAGCGTGCCATGGCGAGAGAAGCTCGCGCGGCTCACCGAGATCGTCCGTGCGCTCCGGGCCGCAGGTCGGCGCGCGGTGACGCACGTCGAGCTCGCGCGGGCGGCGCTGCCGTGACGCGGGCGATCGTCGTGCTCGGGTGCCGCGTCGGCTCGATGTCTCCGTCGACCGCCGCCGGGAGACGCGTCCGCGCCGCGGCGAGCGCGTGGCGCGACGGCACGTGGATCGTCGCCTCGGGCGGCCGCAGGTGGGGTGGCCTCGCGGAGGCGGACGCGATGCGCGCCGCGCTGCTCACGCTGGGTATCCCGTCCGCGCTGATCGTGCGCGAGCTGGTCAGCCTGTCGACCCGCGAGAACGCCCTTCGCTCGGCGCGCCTGCTGGAGCTGCTCGGCGCCACACACGTCTGCGTCGCCACGTGCGACTGGCACCTGCCGCGCGCGTTGCGTGAGTTCGCGAGGGCAGGCGTCTCCGCGTCGGGCGTGGCCGCGAGCTCTCCGCGCGTGGGCCGGGTGTCGACCTGGACGCGACGCCTCCGCGAGTGGGGCGCGGGGTGAGCGCGTCGCTCCGCGTGTTCTACCTGCACCGCGCCTGCTCGATCCTCGCGTGGCAGGTGCAGTTCCTGGTCGTCGGGTTTCATGTCTACGACGTGACGGGGCGCGCGCTCGATCTCGGGCTGCTGGGGCTCGCGCAGTTCGTGCCGCTGATGCTGTCGGCGCCGTTCGGGGGGCACGTCGCCGACAGGTTCGACCGCGCGAAGATCGTCAGCGTCACCGCCCTGCTCGGCGCGGCGGGCTCGTGGGCGCTCGTCGCCACCGTGTACGTCGCGCCGCGCGCGACCGCGCCGATCTTCGTGATCGTCGCGGCGCTCGGCGCGGTGCGAAGCTTCGGCTCGCCCGCGTCACAATCGCTGCTGCCGCTGCTGGTAGATCGCGCGGGGCTCCCGCGCGCGGCGGCGGTCTCCTCGACCGTGTGGCAGCTCTGCACGGTGGTGGGGCCGGCGCTGGGCGGCGCGCTGCTCGGGTGGTCAGGGCGCGCGGACGTCGCGCTCGCGTCCGCGGGGGCGCTGGGCCTCGCGGCGTTCGCCGTGTCGCTCGCGCTGCCTCGGCTGGGCGTCGCGGGCGACAAGGAGGCGATCTCGCGCGAGGTCCTCGTGGCGGGGCTGCGCTTCGTGTGGCGCAACGAGCTCGTGCTGGGCGCGATCACGCTCGATCTGTTCGCCGTGCTGCTCGGCGGCGCGACGGCGCTCCTGCCGATCGTCGCGCGCGACGTGCTCCACACGGGACCGACGGGGCTCGGCGTGCTGCGCGCGGCGCCCGCGGTCGGCGCCGCGCTGACCGCCGCGGTGCTCGCGCGCGCGCCGATCGAGCGCGGCGCGGGGACCAAGATGCTGCTGTCGGTGCTCGGCTTCGGCGCCGCGACAGCGGGGTTCGGGCTCTCTCGCCACCTGTGGCTGTCGGTCGTGCTGCTCGCGCTCGCGGGCGCGTTCGACATGATCAGCGTGGTCGTGCGGCAGGTGCTGCTGCAGCTCGCGACGCCCGACGAGATGCGCGGGCGCGTGTCATCGGTGAACATGGTGTTCATCGGCGCGTCCAACGAGCTCGGCGAGCTGGAGTCGGGGCTCGCGGCAGCTTGGCTCGGCGTGGTGCCCGCGATCGTGGCGGGCGGCGTCGGGACGATGCTGGTCGTGGCGGCTGTGGCCGTGGTGTTCCCACGCCTGCGGGGCGTCGATCGGCTCACCGAGGTGTGAGCGCGGGCGCTGCGTGATGCCTCCGGTCGGCGACGAGGCGTGGCCACGCTCGAGCTGGCCACACGACCCGGGCGCGGCGCCTCACCGAGGCGTGATCTCCGGCACCACCACCGCGGGGCGAGCGATGTCGAGGATCGCGCCGAACGTCAGGCGCACCGCCCAGTAGGACTCGACGCGGTCGAACAGCGGCCGGTCGTATGGCACCAGCAGCGACAGCGCCGGTTGAAACGTGCGTGTCAGGAGGCGCACGCTCGGCGACAGCGCGAACGCGGCGCGCTGGTTGTCGGGCAGGTCCGCGCTGAGAAAATAGACCTCCCACACCTCGAGCCCGAGGCCGAGCTCGTCGATGGGTTGGTATCCGAGGTACAGCGTCGTGCGGCTGACCAGGTTCACCGACGGGATGCGCGCCTCGGCCACGAGCCCCTGAAAGCTGAACGCCTGTCGGAGCTGCATGGTCACGCGACCGTCGACGACGCGCGCGTCGAGGAACGGCGTGCCGGTGAAGGTGTTGTCCGCGAACGCAGGGAAATCCCAGGGCCGCACCACGCGCACACCCTCTGCGACCGCCGCGTCGGCCGAGCTCGCGCCGCGCCGCCACGCGGGCACGACGAGCGACAGGCCGCCGCCGTACGTGAGGCCCGTGCGATCAGACCACACCGCGCGAGTCCACAGCTCGGGGTAGCCTGCGATCAGGCGCCCGTCGGTGCCGCCCGGCGGCTTGCCGTACCCGGACTCGGCCGCGAGCCCCGCGAAGAAGCGGCGCGACGTGCCCAGCGTCGTCTCCGCCTCGGCGCGGCCGAGCCACGCGAACGAGCGATCTTGCGGGCCGGTGATGGCGTCCTTCGGCTTGATGCTCGCCCACGTCTGCTCGAGGCCGAGCCAGAGCCCTCGGTGCGTGAGATCGGGGATGGATGGCGGCGCCGGGTGATCGGGCATCGCGCTCGGATCGAGCGAGTAGCCGAACAGCTCGCGGTCGGCGCGCGCGGGCGTCGCCGCGGCGAGCAGCGCGATCGCGAGCAGCACGGGCCGATGGCCGACCATCGCGCGGACGCGTAGCACGAGCGCCCCGAGGACACGCGCGTCCGCTCAGCCGTCGGTCCGCGCCAGCGCGCCGGTCGCGAGCGCCGCGCGCACGAGCGCGTGCGTCGCCGCGTGCCCCGGTCGCGTCGCCACGACGCGGCCGCGCGGCGGCCCGCCGTACAGCGCGAGATCTCCGATCAGATCGAGCAGCTTGTGGCGCGCGGGCTCGTCGGGCCACGCGAGCCGGCAGCCGGGGGTCACGCCTTCGTCGTCGAACACGATCACCGCGTCGAGCGGCACCGCGCGCGCCCGCCCCCGCGCGAGCAGGGCGGCGTGATCCCGCGCGAACCCGAACGTCCTCGCCGGCGCGATCTCCCGCGCGAACTCCGCTGGATCTCCGTGAAACACGGCGCGCTGCGCGCCGATCGCGCGGTGCTCGAACTCGATCTCGCACGCGAGCTCGACGCCCTCCGACGGCTCGAGCGCATAGCGGCTGGCGCCGATGCTCGTCTCCCACGCGCGCGTGACCACCAGCCGAGGCGGCGAAGGCGCGACGCCGAGCGACGAGAGCGCGCGGACGAGCTCGGCCGCGCCGCCGTCGAGCAGCGGCACCTCGCCTCCCTCCACCTCGAGCGACACGCCCTCGCGCAGCCCGAGCCCGCCGAGCGCGGCGGCCGCGTGCTCGACGAGATCGAGCGTCGCGGCCCCCACCGCGATCGACACGCCCTGATCGCACCGCACGATCGTCGGCGCGCCGAGCTCGACGGCCTCCCCCGAGGCGAGGAAGCGCGACCAGCCGTCGCAGCGGGAGACACGGACCGACGCGGACCGACCGCCGTGCAGCCCGACGCCGACCAGCCGCGTCGTCACACGACGACGAGGTAGTTCTTCTTGAAGAGCTTCGCGAGCACCTCGGCCGTCTCGAGGTCCATCTGCGTGCTCTTGTTGAGCACCGCCTCGAGCGTCCCGTAGTTATGCGCGAGCTGGATCACCTCGAGCTCCTCGGGGGAGAGCTCTCTCAGCGGAGGCAAGAGCAGCGGCGGCAGCGAGATCTTCGCGCGCAGATCGGGGAGTTGGTCGCGCAGCGCCGCGAACTCGTCGATCTGCCGGAGCCCTTCCATCAGGAGCTCGGGGACGCTGACGTCGATCTCGTTGGGCTTGGCGTCCTCTTCGGGCGGATCGAGATCGAACAGGCCCTTCTGCCAGGTGAGCATCCGAAACAGCGATTTCAGCGGCGGGACGTCGTCGAGATCGTTGATGATCGCCCAGTAGAGCGCGCCCTTGCGCAGATAGATCTTGCCGACGTCGTCCTCGGTGCGGATGACGAGCACGCCGTTCTTCTTCGAGGTCGACAGCAGCTGCAGCAGATCGGGCAGCGGGATCTCCTCGATCGCGCCCGACATCGTGCGGACCTGCGACGTGCGGCGCTGCGCGGCGACGCTCTCGAGATCTTGCTTCACGGGCGCGGGCGCGGCGCCCTCGGTCGTGACGACCTTGAGGATGCTCGTGCCCACGAGCACGCGATCGCCCTCCTTGAGCGCGCTCTTCTTGACCTTCTCGCCGTTGACGAACGTGCCGTTGGTCGAGCCGAAATCCTCGATCGCGAGCGCGTCTCCCTCCCAGAAGATCCGCGCGTGGCGCCGCGAGACCATGTCCTCGACGAGCACCATCTCGAGGTCGCTCGAGCGCCCGATCACGACCTCCTTGCCCGGCAAGAGCGGGAACTCTCCGCCTTGATATTTTCCCGAGATGAAGCGAAGTGCGAACGAGCGCCGCCGACCTGGCAGGGGCGGGGGTTTGGGGAGGTTGTCTGCCATCGCGGAGAGCCCGTGCGAAGGCGCAGTCTAGGTTCCGCCCGCGCGAAGGGTCAAGCAAGAGGCGCGACAGGCTCGCGCGCCCGAGGTTCGTGTAGGAGAGCGCATGGCCCCCACGCTCGCCGGAGAGGGCGATCCCCTCGGCACCCACCGCTCGCTGTCCCCGGAGGGCGCGCTCCCGCAGCCCGCGGCCCGCGTCGACAACGATTTCTCGCGCGCGTTCTCGACAGAGCTCCTCGTCGACGTCGAAGTGCTGAACCTCGACGCCGCGAGCTTTCGCCAGATGGAAGACGCAGGCGGCGGCGCGGCGTCCGTCGGGCGCCTCGTCCTCGAGACCGTCGCGGCGCGCGGCAAGCAGCACAACCCCGTCACCGGCTCCGGCGGGATGCTGCTCGGGACGATCGCGTGGGTCGGGCCGAGCGTCGTCGCTCGCGGGTTCGCGGTGGGAGACAGGATCGCGACGCTCGCGTCGCTGTCGCTGACGCCGCTCGCGCTCTCGAGCGTCGGCGCCGTGCGCGCGGAGAGCGCCCAGCTCGACGTGGCGGGACAGGCCGTGATCTTCGCGTCGGCGCCGCTCGCGAAGCTGCCGACCGAGCTGCCCGAGCGGCTCGCGCTGGCGGCGCTCGACGTCGCGGGCGCCGCGCCGCAGATCGCGAGGCGCGCGACGAGCGGCGCGAGCGTCGTCGTGCTCGGCGCGGGCGGAAAATCAGGAGCGCTGTGCGCGGTAGAGGCGCGCCGTCGCGTCGGCGCGTCGGGCAAGATCGTCGGCGTCGAGTCGCACGCGCCCTACGCCCGCGAGCTGCGCGACCTCGGCGTGTGCGACCAGATCGTCGAGGTCGACGCGCGCGACGCGCTCGCCGTCCGCCGCGCCGTGCTCGCCGCGATCGGCGGCGAGGCCGATCTCACCGTGTCGTGCGTGAACGTCCCCGGCGTCGAGATGAGCGCGATCCTCTGCACGCGCGACCGGGGTACGGCGTACTTCTTCGCGATGAGCACGAGCTTCGGCGCCGCCGCGCTCGGCGCCGAGGGCGTCGGCAAGGACATCGAGCTCGCCATCGGAAACGGCTACGCGCACGGGCACGCCGAGCACACGCTCGGGCTCCTGCGCGACTCGCCAAAGCTCCGCGCGCTGTTCGAGCGACGCTACGGATAGGTGGATTTTTCCGCTTGCAACGTTGCGCACCATGTCCTACCTGCGCGCACCCGCTCCGCAGAAGTAGGCAGAGCAGAAAGGTGCCTGATGTCCCGCAAGCTCACCGCCGTCGCCGCCCTGTTCGTCGCCTCGCTCTCCCTCGGAGGGTGCGCGAGCGACACGACCAAGCACGAGGACGACGCGGTCGAGGGCGACGAGTTCGCGAGCGATCGGGCGACGCTGCTCGATCTCGAGTTCGACGGAGAGGTGGTCGCGCCGCCGACGTCGAGCACGACCGCGCTGATCAAGGCGCAGCTGTTCTTCACGGTCGGCGCGCTCAACGCGCACGACAGCGTCTCGCGCCTGTCGAAGCTCTCGCTGTCCCGCGTGACGAAGGCGTCGATCGGCGGCGGCCTCGTCCGCGTGCGCTACCACGCGAAGCTCCCGGTCGCGTGGGGCTCGAAGACCAACCTGCCGACGGCGCTCCAGCTCACGCTGCCGCGCCGCGCCGACACGACGGGGCTCGGCGCGTTCACGACCAAGTACGGGCCCGCGTGCAACGACGGCGACCCGAGCGACGTCACGCAGGGAAACTACTGGTACCACTTCCGCCCCGAGGGCTGCGCGCTCGCCGCCTCCGACGTCGTCCGCGTCACGGCCAAGGTGACACGCAGCGCGAAGAACACCGCGGGCAAGTACCCCGAGCTCGACCGCGTGTGGGAGGACGGCGCGCTAGAGGTCGTCGCGATCTTCGGCAAGTACGAGCGCGGCGCGACCACGACGAGCGACGCGGGCATCGAGGCGTACGATCGCTTCGTGCGCGCGGTGCGCTCCGAGTGGAGCGGCGTCGCCACGACCCCTGCCGCGCTCGCCGCGTCGGTCGACGCCTCGACGCCCGAGGTCACGCTCGAGGCGGCGCTCCCCGACGGACGAGTCGTCGTCGTGACGGCGATCCTCACCGACGAATTGCGCAGCGAGGGCGCGGCCTTCGACAAGCGCCTCGCCGAGCTGACCCCTGGCGCCGATCTCGTGCTCTACAACGGCCACGCCGGTCTCGGCACCAACGTCGCCGCGCTCTCGCACAAAGGCGCGTGGTTCCCCGGCAAGTATCAGATCCTGTTCGTCAACGGCTGCGACACGTTCGCGTACCAGGACGACACCCTGGCGAGGACGCGCGCCTCGCTGAACCCCGACGATCCCACGGGCTCGAGGTACCTCGACGTGCTGACCAACGCGATGCCCGCGTATTTCTCGTCGCTGCCGGGCGCGTCGATGGCGCTGTTGCGCGGCCTGACGTCGACGACGCCGCGCACGTACGAGGCGATGTTCCGTGACGTGGACGCGTCGCAGGTCGTCGTCGTGGACGGCGAGGAGGACAACACGTTCGTCCCCGGTCGCGAGGCCGCCGCGCCCCTCGTCGATGAGTCCGGCTCCGTCGGCTACAAGGAGGTGCGAGCCTACGAGACGGACGTGCTCCCCGCGGGGACGTGCACGTTCGAGATGACCCCCGAGCCGTCGGCCGCCGGCGGCGACGCCGATCTCCGCGTGCGGGTCGGCAAGGCCCCGGACGGGACGCAGACGTTCAAGTGCCCTTCTTACAAATACAACTCCAACGAGCGCTGCGTCGTGAAGGTGACGGCTCCGTCGAAGGTCTACTTCACCGCGACCGGCGACAAGTCGACGCCCTCGTCGTACGTCATCCGCGCGTGGTGTCGCTGACCGCGGCGATCGCGGGCGGCAGCGGCGAGGCGCGGAGCTCGCTCGTCACCGGGATGAACACGAGAAAGGTGGTCCCCTCCCCTTCTCGGGTCTTCACCTCGATCACGCCGCCCGCGTCCTGCAAGATCCGCTGACTTATCGCGAGGCCGAGGCCGGTGCCCGCGGCCCGCGTCGTGAAGAACGGCATGAAGAGGTTCTTCACCACGCCCGCGGACATGCCCGTGCCCGTGTCGGCGACCGAGAGCACGACGAACTCGTCGTCTCCGCGAGCCTGAGCCTTGGTCGACAGCGTCACGGTCCCGTGGCCGCTCATGGCCTGACGCGCGTTCTGCAAGAGGTTCATCAGCACCTGGCGCAGCTTCTCGGCGTCGATGCGCGCGAGCGGCAGGCCGTCGCCGAGCGACAGCGCGACCTCGACGTCGCTGAGCTCGGCCGACAGGACCCGAAGCGTCCGCTGCACGACCGCGTTGACGTCGACCGGGGTCGGCGCCGCGTTCGTCGGGCGCGCATAGTCGAGCACCGAGCGCACCACGCGATCGAGCCTGTCGACCTCCTCGAGGATGATCCCGACGAACTCGCGGCTCGCGGGATCGGCGGCGACGCCGGGGCCGGGCTCGGAGAGGAGCTGCGCGGCGCCCTTGATCGAGCCGAGCGGGTTCTTGATCTCGTGCGCGAGCCCCGCGGCCATCTGTCCGAGCGCGGCGAGGCGATCACGCAGCTTCAGCTCCGCGTACGCACGATCGTTTTGCAGGACGACGGCCAGCTGCGCCGCGAGGCCCTCGAGCTGCCCCACGTCATCGATGGAGAACGGATCGCGCACGCGATCGTCGACGACGATCAGCAGCCCCGTCGGCTCTGGCGCGTCCGCGCCGATGGGCACGACCACCGCGCCGGTGGGCGGTCCGAACACGCGCGCGCACCCGAGCACGCGCTCGAGCTCGGCGCGATCTTCGCCGCCTTCATGGGAGGCCAGCGCGTCGAGCGACACCGGGCCCCTCGCGAGCCGGTCGAAGAGAGGACCGAGCGCGGCCACCTCGAGCTCCTCGGGCGGCTGCGTGCCCCTCGACGTCGCGAGCGCGAGCACCCCCCGCTGCGGATCGCGCACGTAGAGCGCCACGGCCGTCGTGCGGCGGGAGCCGCCGAGCGCGTCGACGACGACGCGCGCCGCCTCGTCGGGATCGAGCACGTAAGCGAGCTGCCGACGGGCCTCCGCGACCGTCGTCTCGAGCACGAACCTGTCTCGGAACAGCACCTGATGGATCTTCTCCTCGACCTTCTGGCGCAGGGGCTCGAACAGGACGAGCACCACGATCGCGCCCACCACGGCGTTGAGGTACATCGTGCTGAAGCGGCCGATCACCGTGACGCAGACATAGAAGATGCCCGCGACCGCGAACGCGAGCGCCGTGGCGACGACGAGCCGGGCGAGCAGGTCATAGAGGTCCAGCAGGCGCTCTTCACCGACCGACTGCGCGATCGCGAACAAGAAGATCACCGACAGCACCATCCCGACCGGCGGCAGCTCGACGCCGACGAACCACAAGAAATCGGCCATGCTGAACGTGAGCGCCAGCGCGCCGGTGACGACGAGGTACTGCACCCTCCCCTTCACCGCGCGCGACGGGCTCTCGCGGCCGCGCCTCGACAGGCTCCACAGCGCGGCGGCGAACAGCCCGAAATCGTAGCCGAACACGATCCCGCGCGCCCACCCCTGGCCATACGACGGAGACAGCACGAGCACCGTCACGCCGAGCGCCAGCACCGCGGCCACGCGACGCAGCCCGTTCACGCGAGACGGCGGCGGCGGCGCGATCACCTCGAAGAGTCGAATGGCGATGAGCGGCAGCAAGACCGCGAGCAGCGCCGTGAACCTCGCCCAGATCGAGGCCTGAAAGAACCCGTACAGCGCCTGGGCGAGGTACCAGAGGCCGACGTCGGCCGCGAACGCCGCGAACAGGCGGTTCTCCGCGTGCTTCCGGCTGCGCAAGAGCACGCCGAGCGCGATCGTCAGCGCGAGCGCCGCGCACAGCACCAGCGTCCGCTTGCGGAGGTCGGACCCGAAGTCGACCACCGGCGACGCCCGCTATTTCGAGTTCGTCGTACGGACGGTGGCCGCGGTGGAGCCCGCCTCGTGCCACGGATCGGGCTGAGGCTTGCCAGGGTCGACGTCGATCTGCTCGGCGTCCTGTCGCGGATCGCGCGCGTGACCCCACGGATCGGGCTGAGGCTTGCGGGTCTCGCGCGGCGCGGTGTCGGCGGCGGCGGCGGGCTGCGCGGCCTCGAGCGGCGCGCCGTCTTCGGCGGTGGCGTCGGCGTCGACCGCGTCATCGACGCCGTACGCGCAGCCGCCGAGCAGCGCACCGACGACACAGAGAATCAGCCAGGAGAGACGAGCCATCACTGAGAACCCTCGGGAGCATGCCCCAATCCGTACTGCTTGACCAGTTGCGAGAGCCGTGGGCGCTTCATGCCGAGGAGCGCCGCGGCGCGGGTGATGTTGCCGCGGGTCTCGTGGAGCGCGCGGACGATGCACTCGCGCTCGAGGTGCCGCTTGGCGTCGAAGAGGCCGAAGCGCCCCGCCTTCATGTCGTCGTACACCAGCGACACCGCCTCGGAGTTGCCGCTGGTGGGGCCGTCGGAGGGCGCGTCGTCGTCGGACGGCGGGAGGGCCACGACCTCGGACGACCCGAGCCCACGGAGCGCCTCGGCGTGAGCGAGCAGCTCGTCGGCGCAGAGCGCGGCGCCCTCGGCGAAGAGCGACGCCGCGCGCAGCACGTTGTCGAGCTCGCGGACGTTGCCCGGCCACGCGTGACGCTCGAGCAGCTCGAGCGCGCTCGCGTCGAGGCGCTTCGGCTGCTCGGCGCGCTCGGCGGCGATGCGCGCGAGCAAGGACTCGGAGATGGTCGGCAGATCGGAGACGCGCTCGCGCAGCGACGGGACGCGGAGCACGATGCCCGTCAGGCGAAAGTAGAGATCCTCGCGGAACGCGCCCCGCTCGACGAGCGCGCGGAGATCGCGGTGGGTCGCGCAGACGACGCGGACGTCGGCGGTGATCGGGGCGGCGCCGCCCACGCGCTCGAACGTGCGCTCCTGCAGCACCCGCAGGAGCGCGACCTGCGTCGCGGGCGTGATGTCGCCGATCTCGTCGAGGAACAGCGTGCCGCCCTCGGCCAGCTCGAAGCGGCCGCGCTTCTTGGAGACGGCGCCGGTGAACGCGCCCTTCTCGTGGCCGAACAGCTCGGACAGCAGCAGGCTCTCCACGAGCGCGCCGCAGTTCACCTTGACGAGCGGCGCAGCGGCGCGGGCGCTGGCGGCGTGGAGCGCCTCGGCGACCAGCTCCTTGCCGGTGCCGCTCTCGCCCTGGATCAGCACGGTCACGTCGGTGCGCGCGACCTTCTTCACGGCGTCGAGCAGCGAGCGAACCTTCGGGTGGGCGCCGACGAGCCGCGGGGGGGCGGCGACGCGCGCGCGGGGCGCGGGTGGCGCTGGCGGCGGAGCGACCTGCCGCGCGCGCTCGATCAGCTCGTCGAGCTGCCGGACGGCGCGGCGGGCGGAGAAGGTCTCGGCGAGGCGAGGCGGCAGCGACCGACGCACCTCTTCGAGCGCGGCCGCGGCGCGCGAGGCGTGATGAGCGGCGCGGGCGTGGTCTCCCGCCGCGAGGTGGACCGCCGCGGCGAGCGCGTGCGCCTCTTCGGTGAGCTCGCCGTGATCGGCCTCGCGACACACGACGACCGCTCGCTCGGCCGCGTCGACGTCGAGCACGCCGCGCGCGCGCGACACCGCGACCCCGAGCAGCTCGACCTCGGCGCGGGCGTAGGGCGCGTCGGCGCGCTCGACCGCGAGCGCGAGGTGTCGCGCCGCCGCCGGGGCGTCGCCGTCTTCGAGCTCGACCCTCACCGCGACGCGGCTGACCTCGCCGAGCATGTCGCCGTCGCTCGAGCCATTGGCCCCCGCGCGCGCGGCGTCGAGCTCACGTCGAGCTCGCGGCGCGTCACCTCGCTCGAGGTGCACGCGCGCGGAGACGAGCGCGAGGTGGGCGAGCGCGGGCACGAGGCCCTCGCGGCGCGGCACCGCGCGGCCGAACGCCAGCACCTGCTCGGCCTCGCGCACGAGCCCCACCCGCAGGCGCAGCTCGGCGAGGTTGCCGACGAGGCGCGCGAGGCCCACCCGCTCGCCCAGCCTGCGGCGCGCCGCGAGGGCGGCCTCGCTCAGCGACAGCGCGAGCTCGTACTCGCGGCGGTTGGTCGCGAGCACGGCGAGGTTGGACAAGGCGAACGCGACGGCGCGGTGATCGCGCCCGGCGCGCGCGTCGTCGAGGACGAGCTCGAGCAGGCCACGCGCCTCGTCGGTGCGGCCGTCTGACAGGACGGCGATCGCGCGGTTCACGCGCGCGCGAAGCTCGGCCGAGCGATCGCCCGCCCGACGCGCGTCGAACGCGTCGGCGATGAAATGCGCCTCGGCGTCCGCGAACGCTCCGGCCGCGAGCAGCAGCTTGCCTCGCGTGTTGCGCGCGACGAGCGCGGTGTCGCCCAGCGCCTCGGCCTCGAGCGCGAGCGCGAGGGCGTCGTCGTGGTCGCCCGCGAGGTAGCTGGCCTCGGCGAGGTGCGCGACGGCGCGCGCGCGCTCACGCTCGGTCTGCGCCGCGTCGCGGGCCGCCTCGAGCGCGACGCGCGCCGCCCGCAGATCGGCGCCGGCGAGCAGCGCGCGACCGAGCGCGAGGTAGGCGACGGCCGAGGACGCGCCGAGCTCGAGCAGGCGATTGGCCCAGTCCGACGCGATCTCCGGGTCGCCGAGCGACAGCGCGAGCTCGGCCGCGCGCTGCGCGAAACCAGGCGCGGCGGACACCGAGAGGCGCTCGAACGCGCGCACGAACGACGGCCACACGTCGGCGCGAACGGCCGCCGCGTCGCAGCGGGAGAGCGCGTCGACCAGCGTGATCTCGGCCCGGACGAACTCACCCTCGGCGGCCCACAGCTCACCGGCGCGCGCCATCGCGCGGGGGTCGTCGGCGAACACCGCCGCCAGCGCGACCGCCAGCTTCGCGGGCTCGGGCGTGTCGGGCGACGGAGACGCGACGCACAGCGCGGCGCCCTCGATCCTCACGGCGCCCACTGCCCGCAGGCGCTCGGCCGCGCCCGCGAGCCCCAGCCGCGACACGCCCGCGAGCGGCCACGCGCGCGAGACGCCGCTGAGCAGCGCCCACGCCGCGCGATCTCGCTCGGCGACGAGCGGCGGTTCGACCGGCGCGTCGGTCGGCGCTCCACCTCGCCACCATGCCTCGAGCGCCCTGACCCCGCGCTCGGCGATCGCCGACGGCTCGACGGACGCCAGCGCGTCGAGCACCGCGCGCGCGGCCTCGCCGGACAGCGACGCCTCGATCTCGAGCTCGGCCGCGGGAGCCTCGATCAGCACGAGCGCCCGCTCTAGGCGCCCGAGCTCGGCGAGCAGCTCGCGGTCGGCCTCGGAAGGCGCGAGCACGACGAGGCAGGCCGCGGCCTGCTCGAGCGCGCGCCCCAGCGCCGCGGCGTCGCCGTCGGTCCGTCCGAGGCGCGCCGCGAGCTCGGTCGAGAGCGGGGCGTCGCTGGCGTCGACCACGAAGCAAGGGCGCCCCGCGGCGCGGGCGCGGCGGGCCAGGTGCGACGCGGCTAGCGCGAGGCCGCTGACCTCGACGACCCCGGACGCCGCGCGCGCCAGCCGGTCGACCTCGAGCAGGCCCGAACCTTCTCCCCGCGCGGACCCTGCGACCAGCGACAACGCCACGCGGGGGAGCCTACTCTCATGGGCGTTGGCGACAAGCGTCTCGCACCGCCGAGACGAAGCGAGCGACGGCGTCGAGCGATTTTCGGCGAGGCTCACCTGCCCTCTCGACCCCGCTCGCGACGTCCACGCCCGCGGGCCGCACGCGCGCGACCGCGTCGCCGACGTTGTCCGGGATCAGCCCGCCGGCGAGGATCGTCGGGCGCGCGCGGGCGATCTGCGCGACCAGCTCGAGCGGCGGGCTCACGCCGGTCCCGCCGAGCGCGCCGGGCACCTTCGCGTCGACGAGCACGAGCGAGCCGGGCACCGAGAGGGCGCGCGCGACGTCTGCCGTGTCCCCGACCCGCACCGCCTTGACCGCGCGATCACCGAGCTCGGCCACCACGCGGTCCGGCTCCGCGCCGTGCAGCTGGAGCGCCGCCGCGCCGGTCTCCTCGAGCAGGGCGCGCGCCTCTTCTATCGAGAGATCCGCGACCACGACGAACACCTCGGCGCGGGCCTCGACCGCGCGCACGATCTCGCGCGCGGTCTCGACGTCGACGAGCCGCGGAGACGTCCGGACGAGGTTCACGCCGAGCCGGTCGACGCCGAGCTCGACGCACGCGCGCGCGTCTTCGACGCTGGTGACGCCGCAGACCTTGGTCGAGATCACTCGGGCCCGAGCAGGCCGTCGAGGCGCGAGCGGACCTTGCCCTCGACCAGCCCCTTCAGCGCGCGCAAGAGGAGCGGCAGGTCGATCTCGACGCGCACCTGCCCGGGCTCGAGCGTGACCTGGCCCTTCGAGCCCTTCGCGGCGCCGCTCGGCGCGTCGAAGCGTACGATCCGCGCGCCGTCCCAGGCCCACACGATCCCGAGCTTGGCCTGCATCGCGCGGGCGAGCTCCTCGGCCTTCTCGCGGGCGTCCTCGTGCGTGAGCGCGTGCGCGCGTCGGATGTCGATCGTGGCCATCGGCCCGCCCCGCTTAGCGACGGCGCGCCGACCCCGCAAGCGCGCGGAGCCGCTCGGCCGCGCGGGCGAGCGTCGCCTGCTGCTTCGCGAACGTGAAGCGGACGTAGGATCGGCCGCCGCCCGGCGTCAGATGAAACGCGCTCGGCGGGATCGCCGCGACGCCGATCTCGGCCGTCAAGAACCGCGCGAACGCGACGTCGTCGTCGAACGCGAAGCGCGAGAACCCGGCGCACACGAAGTAGGCGCCGTCGCACGCGAACGGCTCGAGCTCGGCCTCGGCGAGCGCCGCGACGAGCAGATCACGGCGCGCGCGGTAGTCGTCGACGAGCCGCCCGTAGTACTCGGGCGGGGCGTCGAGCGCCGCCATGGCGCCGTGCTGGAGCGGGGCCGGCGTGGTGAAGGTGACGAACTGGTGCGCCGCCCGCGTCGCGGCGACGAGCTCGCGTGGCCCCGTCACCCACCCCACGCGCCAGCCCGTCAGCGAGTAGGTCTTGGACAGGCTGCCGAAGACCATCGTGCGCTCGGCCATCCCCTCGAGGCTCGACGGCGAGAGGTGCGGCCGCGCGTAGACGAGCCGGTCGTACACCTCGTCCGAGAGGCACGGCAGATCACGCGCGCGGGCCACCTCGGCGACGAGCGACAGCTCGGCTCGGGTGAAGACGCGCCCCGACGGGTTGTGCGGCTGGTTGACCACGATGAGCCGCGTCCGGTCGCTGACGGCGGCGGCGAGCGCGTCGCGCGTCAGCTCGAACGCGGGGGGCGAGAGGCGCACGACCCGCGGCGTCGCGCCGGCGAGGCGCACCGCGGCGAGGTACGAGTCATAGAACGGCTCGAGCATCACCACCTCGTCGCCGGGCTCGGTGAGCGCGAGCACCGCGTCGAACAGCAGCTCGGTCGCGCCGCAGCCGATCAGCACCTCGGTCGACGGCTCGCGGACGACGCCCGTGCGCGCGGCCACGTCGCGCGCGATCCGCTCGGCGAGCGCGGGCAACCCAGCCATCGGCGCGTACTGGTTGTGCCCGGCGTCGATCGCGCGCTTCGCCGCCTCCTTCACGAACTCGGGACCGTCGAAGTCGGGGAAGCCCTGCGCGAGGTTCACGGCGCCGTGCTCGTTCGCGAGGCGCGTCATCTCCGTGAAGATCGTCGTGCCAAACATCGCGGTGCGCGTGGCGGGCCTCATCGGCCGCGCAGCGTAGCCGACCAGAAGACCTTGCGCGTCACCGCGATGCCCGGTACCTCTTGGCCCTCACTGACCACGCCTGTCAGTCGACTCGATCGAGCACTCGACGGCGTTTCTTGCGACTTTTGGCCCTCTTCACGCTCTGCAACTGACACACGTGTCATCGAGGTTTTGACCATGACCGACAGCGCGCTCCGCGACATCGTCCTCGGCATCGACGTGGGCTCGACCACCGTGAAGATCGTCGCGGTCGACCCCTCGACGAAGGAGATCCTCTGGCGCGACTACCAGCGCCACCAGACGAAGCAGCCCGAGAAGGTGCTCGAATTCCTCGAGCGCATCGAGGCGGATCTCGTCGGCGTCGGCAAGCCGAAGGAGACGTGGCGCGCGTTCGTCACGGGCTCGGGCTCGGGCCCGCTCGCGGGGCCGATCGGCGCTAAGTTCGTGCAAGAGGTCAACGCGGTCACGATGGCGGTCGAGCACCTGCACCCCGACGTCGGCTCGGTCATCGAGCTCGGCGGGCAGGACGCCAAGATCATCATCTTCAAGCAGGATCGCCAGACCGGCGAGCGCACGCCCATCGCGTCGATGAACGACAAATGCGCGTCGGGCACGGGCGCCACGATCGACAAATGCATGATCAAGGTCGGCGTCGCGCAGGAGATCGCCAACGCGCTCGACTTCAACGGCGAGAAGATCCACCACGTCGCGGCCAAGTGCGGCGTCTTCGCCGAGACGGACATCGTCAACCTCGTGAAGAGCGGCATCCCGTCCGACGAGATCCTCTGCTCGCTCGCCGACGCGATCGTCCTGCAGAACCTCTCGGTGCTCACGCGCGGCAACACGCTCAGGCACAAGGTGCTGCTGCTCGGCGGGCCCAACACCTACCTGCCGTTCCTGAAGCAGTGCTGGCAGCTCCGCATCCCGCAGACGTGGGAGGAGCGCGGCTACGACTACCCGAAGGACGTCCCCATCGACGAGCTCGTGTTCGTCCCGAAGAGCGCCGAGTACTACGCGGCGCTGGGCGCGGTGCTGTTCGGCCTCGGCGAGCCCGCCGACGTCGGCGTCTACAAAGGCAAGGACGATCTGCTCCAGTACATCACGCACGGGCGCAAGGCGCGCCTCGGCGAGAGCGCGGCGGGGCCGCTGGCGAAGACCACCGACGAGCTCGAGGAGTTCAAGGCCGCGTACCGCATCGCCAGGTTCGAGCCAAAGCGCCTGTCGCAGGGCGAGGTCGTGCGCGCGGTCATCGGCCTGGACGGCGGGAGCACGTCGTCGAAGGCGGTGCTCATCGCCGAGGACGGCACCATCATCCAGAAGGCCTATCAGCTGTCGAAGGGCAACCCGATCGCTGACACGAAGGAGCTGCTGACCCAGCTGCTCGGCTACGTCGAGGGCCAAGGCGCGACGCTCGAGTGCCTCGGCTTCGGCGCGACGGGCTACGCGGCCGACGTGCTGCAAGAGGCGCTGCTCGCCGACGTCAACGTCGTCGAGACCGTGGCGCACATGAT
The DNA here is from genome assembly GCA_963169165.1 of Myxococcota bacterium. Lineage (GTDB taxonomy): Bacteria > Myxococcota_A > Polyangia > Polyangiales > Polyangiaceae > JADLFU01. Next base: position 18,550 of record CAUJFL010000331.1, read on the forward strand.
GAGCGCCGTACACTTCTTCGGCGACGTCGACGTCATCTGCGACATCGGCGGGCAGGACATCAAGGTCCTCTTCATGAAGAACGGCGACATCGCCAACTTCAGGCTCTCCAACTCGTGCTCGGCAGGCAACGGGATGCTGCTGCAGGCGATGGCCGATCAGTTCGGGATCCCCGTCACCGACTACGCCGACACGGCGTTCCAGGCCGAGCTGAGCCCCAAGTTCAGCTACGGCTGCGCCGTGTTCCTGGACACCGATCGGGTCAACTTCCAGAAGGAGGGCTTCTCCAAGGAGGAGCTGCTCTCCGGCCTCGCGCAGGTGCTCCCGAAGAACGTGTGGCAGTACGTCGTGCAGATCCCCCGGATGGCTTCACTTGGCAAGACGTTCGTCTTGCAGGGAGGCACACAGTACAACCTCGCGGCGGTCAAGGCGCAGGTCGACTACATCAAGGAGCGCGTGCCCGGCGCGCGCGTGTTCGTCCACCCGCACACCGGCGAGGCCGGCGCGATCGGCGCGGCGATGGAGACGCTGCGCGTCGTCAAGCGCAAGGGGAGGTCGTCGTTCGTCGGCGTCCGCGCGGCGATCGACCTCGAGTACTCGACGAAGAACGACGAGGAGACGGTCTGCCACTTCTGCCCCAACGAGTGCAAGCGCACGTTCATCGACACGCGCCGCCCCGACGGCACCTCGACCCGCTACATCGCCGGGTTCTCGTGCGAGAAGGGCACGGTCGAGTCTGAGGAGGCGATGCTGGCGCTGGTCGCCGACCGAAAGAAGATCGCCAAGGAGTTCCCCAACGCGCTCGACTACGAGGCCAACCTCGCGTTCAGGTCGTTCTACAAGCCGGCGCCGCTGCCCGAGCACGGATCGCCGACCGACGACGTCGAGGTGAAGCGCGGCTTCTTCGGCCTGCGACGCGCCGAGATCCGCCGCCCGTTCGTCTCGAGCGGCAACGCCAACCGCGACAAGCTGCGGCGGACGCGCGTCGGCATGCCCCGCGTGCTCAACATGTACTCGACGGGGCCGTTCTTCAGGACCTACTTCGAGGCGCTCGGCATGCCGAAGGCCAACGTGGTCTTCAGCGATCAGACCACCGAGGAGAGCTGGGTCGAGGGAGGCAAGTACGGCTCCATCGATCCCTGCTTCCCGTCGAAGGTCGTACAGTCGCACATTCACAACCTGCTGTTCCACCAGCACTCGGCCGACAAGCCGCTGAAGTACGTATTCTTCCCGATCCTCACGCACGTCGACACGTTCGTGAAGAACACGATGGACAACGCGAGCTGCCCCATCGTCGCCGGGACGCCCGAGGTGATGAAGGCCGCGTTCACGAAGGAGGTCGATTTCTTCGCGCAGCGCGGGATCGAGTACGTCGATCCGCCGCTGTCGTTCGTCGAGCCGACGCTGCTGCGCCGGAGGATGTTCGAGATCTGGGGCCCTCGCCTCGGCATCACCGAGGACGAGAGCGATTTCGCGTGCCGCGAGGGCATGAAGGCGATGAAGGAGTTCGACCGCGACGTGCAGGAGAAGGGCCGCGCGATCCTCGAGACGGTCGAGGCGGAGAGCAAGGTCGCCATCCTCGTGCTGTGTCGCCCGTACCACGGAGATCCCGGCCTGAACCACGGCATCCCCGAGGAGTTTCAGGTGCTCGGGTACCCCATCCTGAGCATCCGCTCGATCCCCAAGGATGAGGCGTACCTCGCGCGGTACTTTCAGGACGAGGTGAAGCGCGGCCAGTCTCCGCTCGACATCAACGACGTCTGGCCAGAGAACTACTCGGTCAACAGCACGCAGAAGGTGTGGGCCGCCAAGTTCGCGGCGCGCCACCCCAACGTGGTCGTGCTCGATCTCTCGAGCTTCAAGTGCGGGCACGACGCGCCCACCTACGGCCTGGTCGACGACATCGTCTCGACGTCGCAGACCCCCTACGCGGCGCTGCACGACATCGACGCCAACAAGCCGGGCGGCTCGATCAAGATCCGCGTGCGCACGTACCACCACTCGCTGAAGCTGCACGAGGAGCGCCTCGAGGACCACGCGAAGCTCGAGGACGAGCTGCACCACCGCATCGATCAAAAGCGGCTCGAGCTCCTGCGCATCAAGGCCGATCAGCTGGCAGCTCGCCGCGCGCAGGATCCGGCCATCCTCGCCGAGATCGAGGCGCTCGCCGCCAAGGTCGCGGCCTACGAGACCCGCCCGCGCGCCCCCGAGCCGCCGAAGGGCCTCGTCCAGCTGAAGAAGAAGAACCCCGACGGCGATCTCGTGAGGCTCGGATCGACGTCCGCCGCAGAGTGATCACAGACAAACAAGGAGACGCACAGCGATGACGATGGAACCCCAGGACCACAAGCGCCGCCTGCCGCTCACCGGCGACACCGCGGCTTCACGCCACGCCGACATCGACGCGGAGCTCGCGCAGTTCGAGGCCGCCGAGCGCGAGCGCCTCGGCCTGATCGACGCGCGGAGGCAGTGGGTCGACACGATGCTCGACGGTCAATTCAAGGCTGGCAAGCGCGCGGAGACGACGCTGCTGATCGGCGGGCTCACGCTCGCGCACGACTTCTTGATCGAGGGGGGTCTCCGCGGCCTCGGATACCAGGTCAAGCATTTCGACTCGCCCGACAACGAGGCGCTCCGCTACGGCAAAGAGTTCGGCAACCGTGGGCAGTGCAACCCGACCTACTACACCGTGGGCAACCTGGTGAAGTACCTCTGCAAGCTCCGCGACGAGCAGGGGTGGACGACCGCCGACATCATCGACAAGCACGTCTTCGTCACGGCCGGCGCGTGCGGGCCCTGCCGGTTTGGCATGTACGTCACCGAGTACCGAAAGGCGCTGCGCGACGCCGGGTTCGAGGGCTTCCGCGTGCTGCTGTTCCAGCAGAAGGGCGGCTTCTCGCAGGCGACGGGCGCCGACGCGCCCGGCCTCGACATGAACACCGACTTCTTCGTCACGCTGGTGAAGGGCGTCGTCATCGGCGACGTGCTCAACGCGCTCGCGTACCGCCTCCGCCCGTACGAGATCGAGAAGGGCGCGACCGACCGGGCCCTCGAGGCCGCGAAGAAGCACGTGTACTCGGCGTTCGTCGAGCACACCTCGATGCTGAAGGCGCTGTGGAGGAGCCGCAAGGAGTTCGAGGCCGTCAAGGTCGACCGCCTCCGCGCCAAGCCCAAGGTCAGCGTCATCGGCGAGTTCTGGGCGATGACCACCGAGGGAGACGGCAACTACCAGCTCTACAAGTTCCTCCAGGACGAGGGCGCCGAGCCCGACATCCAGCTCGTGACGGCGTGGCTGCTCTACTCGATCTGGGAGGGCCGCCACGACACCCACGACAGGCGCGATCTGCGCGGCGCCGACACGTCCTACTACGGCCTCGGCGCCATGGAAAAGGAGACCGACGTCGCGAAGCGGCTCGCGATCCTCCGCGTCGCCGACGCGGGCGCCCGCGTGCTGTTCCAGTCCTTCGCGCACCTGCTCGGGTTGTATGGGTACACGCTCCCCGACATGGACGTCATCGCCGAGGTCTCCGAGCGCTACTACTCGAACGATCTCCGCGGCGGCGAGGGCCACATGGAAGTCGGCAAGCTGATCCTCAACGGCTTGCACAAGAAGGCGCACATGACCATCAGCGTGAAGCCCTTCGGTTGCATGCCGAGCGCGTCGGTGTCCGATGGAGTGCAGTCGATGATCTCCGAGCACTTCCCGGGGTCGATCTTCTGCCCTGTGGAGACGAGCGGCGACGGGCGCGTCAACTTCTACTCGCGCATCCAGATGTACCTGTTCAAGGCGCGCGCGGCCGCCGAGGCCGAGCTCGACGAGGCGCTCGCGACGTACGGCGTCACGCGAGAGCAGGTGCGTGACTATGTCGAGCGTCACCCCCGCCTCGGCGGCGCGTTTCACAAGTCGCCGCACATGGCGGCGGGCGCCGGCGCCGATCTCGTGCACGAGGTCGGGCCGTTGCTCACGCAGTCCGCGGCGACCCGCGGCTGGCGTCGCGTGAAGCGCGCGGCCGCGGGCGTCGCCGCCACGGGCCCGCGCGCCGTCGACCTGGCCAAGCGCCTCTACGCCGACGCGCCCGAGATCGCGACGCGGCTCGGCCACGATCTCGAGGTCGTGCGCGATCTCGCGCTCAGCCAGGGCAAGACGCTGTCGCCGCTGTTCGGCGAGCTGCTCGCGAAGGCGATGCTGCCGAGGGACGAGGGCGCGCACGAGCACGCGCACGCGCACGCCGCCGCGGCGGAGTGATCGCGTTGCGGGCGCCGGGCGGGTGAAATAGGGTGACGTCGATGGACGTCGGACTCGATCGCCTCGCCCGGCTCCCCTCTCTCGCCGCGTGGCTGCGCGAGCGGCGCGTCGGGCTGCTCGCCCACCCCGCGAGCGTCGATCGCTCGCTCCGCCACGTCTCCGAGGTGCTCGCCGCGCTCGACGTCTCTCCGGCGATCATCTTCGGCCCCGAGCACGGCTACGGCGGCGAGGCGCAGGACATGATCGGCGTCGCGGACGCGCGCGATCCGCGCACGGGCGCGCCCATCGTCAGCCTCTACGGCGACACGTTCGAGTCGCTGTCGCCGACCGCCGCCCACCTGGCGACGGTCGACGTGCTCGTGATCGATCTCGCCGACGTTGGGTCGCGCTACTACACGTTAGTGTGGACGGCGCTGCTCGCGGCGCGCGCGGCGGCCGCGGCGGGCGTTCACACGCTGGTGCTCGACAGGCCCAACCCGCTCGGCAACTACGCGGTCGAGGGCGCGCTGCCCGAGCCTCGGTGCCTGTCGTTCGTCGGGCTCGAGCCGCTGCCGGTGCGGCACGCGCTGACGCTCGGCGAGCTCGTGTCGCTGTTCATCGCGCGCGGCGGCCTCTCGCTCGGGGCCGACGGCGCGGTCTCGGTGCTGTCGGTCGTCGACGACGCGCGCCGCGGGCGCGAAGGCTGGGATCGCCCGTTCGTCATGCCCTCGCCGAACATGCCGACGCACGACACCGCGCTCGTGTACCCGGGCGGGTGCCTGCTCGAGGGGACCAACCTCTCCGAGGGGCGCGGCACGACGCGGCCGTTCGAGCTCTGCGGCGCGCCGTTCGTCGACGGCTGGGCGCTCGCGAGGCGCCTCTCGGCGCTCGAGCTGCCTGGCTTCGTCGCGCGCCCGGTGACGTTCCTGCCAACCTTTCACAAGCACGCCGGGCGCCCGTGCGGCGGCGTGCAGGTGCACGTGACCGACGCCGCCGTGTTTCGTCCGTACGCGACGTACCTCGCGCTCGTCGCCGAGGCGGCGCGCCTCGCGCCCGACGATTTCAGGTTCCGCGTCGAGCGCTACGAGTTCCGCGACGACGTGCCAGCGTTTGATTTGTTGACTGGCAGCGGCGCCGCGCGCGAGGCGATCATGGCGGGCGCCGACACGCGAGACGTCGTCGCGCTCGCGTCGGCGGCGCCGCACGACTACGCGGCCACGCTCGCCGAGGCGGCGAGCTGCCTCATCCACGCGACGAGAGGAGCCGAGCGATGACCACCCAGAGCCTGCAAGAGCGCTACGCGCCGAACAACCGCTGCTTCGGGTGCGGTCCCGCCAACCCGCAGGGGCTGCGCGTGCGCTCGTTCGTCGACGGAGACGCGCTGGTGGCGAGCTTTCGGCCCCAGCCGCACCACGAGGCGTTCCCGGGCGTGCTCAACGGGGGGATCGTCGGCGCGCTGCTCGACTGCCACGGCAACTGGGCCGCGGCGCACGCGCTGATGCTCGGGCGAGGGCTCGACGCGCCGCCCTGCACGGTGACGGCCGATTTTCACGTGACCCTGCGGAGGCCGACCGCGCTCGACGCCGAGCTGTCGCTGTGGGCGAGGCCCGCGTCGATCGACGGCGACAAGGTGATCGTCGACGCCACCCTGACGGCGCTCGGCAAGGTCGCGGCGACGATGAAGGGCACGTTCGTCGCCGTCCGCGAGGGCCACCCCGCGTTTCACCGGTGGTGAGCCGCGTTCACTTGCAAGCGCCGCAGGCGTCCTCGCAGATGCAGCCGCAGCCCGAGCAGCACTGAGGGCCGAGGCCCTGACAGTCGGCGAGGCAACCCTTGCACGCGGGCGTCGACGTGGTCGCGCCGGGCAGGCTGGGGTTCTTCGTGCACGCGCCGCAGCCCCCGTGCCTGTCGCCGTAGCAGCGCCCCTCGGGACCACAGAACCCGCAGGGGCAGTCGAGCGCGGACGTACACCCTTGCGCCGCGTTGGCGAACGCGCAGACGCCGGAGACGCACGTCCCCTGACCGTCGATGCCGCCGGCGCACGCGACGGCCGCGTTGGCGGCGCTGCAGGCGGGCGTGTCGAGGCACGAGTGATCGTAGCAATTGCCGTCGATGTCACGAAACCCCTTGCAGGGCGCCTTCTCGGCCCCCGCGTCGCTCACCTGGGCGTCCGCGCCCGCGTCGGGGCCACCGAGCGCCTGCTGCATCATGTCGGAGCAGCCCAGCAGAGAAAGCAGGCACAGCGCGAGGACGCGTCGCATCCGGCGCGGCTACGCGACCCTCGCGCGCCGGGCCAACTTGTCAGCTCACTTTCCCGAGACGAGGTCGTCGGGCGTGTCGAAGACGCCGTCGGGGCCGGCCGACGTCACGCGGGGCCCCTCGGGCGGGCAGGTGATGCGAAACGGCTTGCCCCACGCGTCGTCGGTGTGAAGCTCGACCGACACGAGCCTGGCCTCGACGACCTCGTCGACCGTCGGGCACTTGTCGCGCTGCGTGACGAAGATCGCCGCGCCGATGCGGATGGCGACCGCGAGCGCCGACGTGTAGCGCGCCTGCGACGCCCGCAGCTGCTCGACGTCGGCCTGGGACGGGCCCCCAGGGTCCTCGGGCGCGTTGTACAGCGTGGGCTTCGGCTCGCGCGCCGGCTCGGGCGAGGACGCCGCGCAGCCGGCGACGGAGGAGAGGAGGAGCGAGGCGAGGAGGAGCGTGCGCATCGGCGGCGGTGAGCGTGCGTCTCCTCGGCGCGGGTCGTCAAGGAGCGAGGTCGACGTCGAGCGTACCGCTCGCCCGCCCGGCCTTCACGAGCGCGCGCACCCTCTGTCGCGCCCCGCCGTCGAACGGCGCGTTGAAGCGCGCCAGGAACGCGGCGTGCTGCTCGTCGCGCGAGGCCGCGAGGTTGTCACTCATCCATTCATCCGCGCGAGTGAACAGGTCATCGACCGAGTCGGACCGATGACAGAGCCCCGTCGCCGCGAAGTCGACCCCGAAGGACCGTGGGATCGGGTGCCACCTCAGCGCGACGAGGTTCCGCCGCGCGCACAGGAGCCCGGTCGCCAGGCTCGAGCCATAGGTCAGCACCAGCCCGGCCGACAGCAGCCGCTCGGTGTGGTCGCCCGTCTGCGCGAGCTCGACTTCACTTGGCAAGTCATAGCGTCGCCAGCGCTCGAGCGAGCTGCGCGGGTGGAGCTTCACGAGCACCCGCTTCTTCTTCTCGACGGCGAAGCGCCCGAGCGCGCGGGCGAGCCTCTCGTGGTGCGCCTCCGTCCAGCCGAGCAGCCCGGACTCGAGGTACGGGTGCTCGACGTAGGCCACACAATCGGCGTCGGTCGGGAGGTCGGGGCGGTGATACACATCGAAGAACGGCACGCCCGTCAGCGCCGGGTGATAGCCCTCGCGCCCATGCAGCAGCTCGAATTCCTCGAGGTTCGCGCGGCTGAACACGACGGCCGTCTCCGGCACCCGCTCGGCGAACGCGAGGCGGGCGAGCGCGCGGGTCGGCGCCAACGCGGCCAGCACGATCGGCAGCGCCAGGAACCGTGGGAGGCTGGCGCGCGACACCGAGGGCGCGGCCGACAGGTAGAACCACCGCACCTCGGCGACCCTCCCGAGGTGACGGAGGCGCGCGAGCGACCGACGGAGCCGGTCGCCCACCGGAAACTCATCGAACCGCTGCTGCGCGGTCGCGGCGTCTCCCGCGGCGCCGTGCTCGAGGTACAGGGTGGGGATCCCGAGGTCACGCGCGGCCACGATCAGCGCGATCTCGCGCAGCGCGATGATTTCCATCAACACGATCCGGGCGGGGCGGAGCGCGCGCAACAGCTCGCGCGCCGTCGCGTGCTCTCGAAAGAAGTGCTCCCGCCGGACGAACGGGGGCGGCTCACCCGGCTCGTCCGGCGACTCACGCCACAGGAGCTCGAGCTCGAGCTCGGGGTCGTCGGCGAGGTAGCCGAACCAGTCGACGCGGCTCGGCTCGGCGACGAGCAGCACCCGCTGCTTCACTCGTAGACGCCCTTGCCGATCAGGATGTAGCGATCGTCGACGTAGTCAGGGCGCCGCGAGGGCGTCTGACGAAAGTCGCACGGACCCCGGCTCGGCAGCCGCGCCGCCTCGACCTCCGCCGCGCTCGGCTCTCCGAGCGAGGGGGACCTCCTGCGCCATTGCCAGTCATCGTCGCGCTCCCAGAAGCGCGGCGCGCGCCAGGCGTCGGTGAGGAACTCGAACCCCGAGCGCGTCAGCCCCAGCCAATCGAGCAGCTGCGGCAGGTGCCGCGGCGCGCGCGCCTCGTAGTCGTCTCGCAGGGCCGCGCCCTCCTCGCGCGTGAGCCTCCCGAACCTGATCTCTCGACAGGCGTGATCGGTGGCCTTGCCGTAGCCGTGCTTCAGCAGCTTGAGCCAGTCGTGTACGTCGGAGTAGTTGAAGCAGTCGACGTCGTTGTAGCGGTCGAACGTGCGCGTCTGCTCGGCGGTCTCGTAGCCATGGAGGTCGAGCATCGCCTCGTGCTGCGCCTTCGTGTCCCACCGGAGATAGTTGCCGAGGTAGACGCCGCGCACGCCGACGCGCTCGAGCTCGAGATCGTCGGGGTACTCGTAGGGGCGCACGTCGTCGGGCGTCACGCCGTCGGAAGGGTGAACGAGCGCGCCCGCCTCGACTCCCATCAGGTCGTGCTCCTTGCGATACTTGCGGGTCATCTCGACCATGTCAGAGTGTTGAAACATCCCGACCTGGTCCTTCCCCTGGTGCTCCCCCCAGACTATCAGCGGCACCTTCAGCTTCACCGCCATCGTGACGGGGAACACGGTCTGTCCCGCCAGGCAGTGCCAGTAGATGCTGCCGAGCCGCCTCAGCGTCGCGCGCGTCACGCGCTTCACGGCCTCGGGGTCAGCGGTCAAGGTCACGATGTCGCAGTCGAGCGCGATGCGCAGCCGGGCGAGGTTTCGGACGCCGACGTCGGTGTTGAACTGCTTGTTGTAGGTGACGAGCAGCGGGTTCATCCCGAAGTCGCGCTTCAGCGTGTGGACGATGAAGAACGAGTCGCGCGCGCCCGACACCGGGACGATGCAGTCGTAGTTGGTCTCGCTCCGGCTGCGGTAGGCGTCGAGCAGCCGCGCGAGCTGGTCTCGCCGCGAGGACCAGTCTCGCGAGTCCTTCTCCTCGTGGGCCTGGCAGCCGCTGCAGACGCCGCGCGCGTCGAACGTGAGGTGCAGCGGGTGCAGCGACGTGTAGAGGCAGCGGCTGCAGGTGCGGATCTCGTCGCCTCGCATCCGGGGTGGCAAGCCCGTTGACACGCGCGCGGCGCACCGTCAAGTAGCGCGCGCCCCGCCGACGATGAGGTACTGCACCCGCTGCATCCAGCCCGACACGCGCCCCGGCACCCGGTTCGACGCCGACGGCGTGTGCCCCGCGTGCCGCTACGCCGAGTCGCTGGCAGACGTCGACTGGAGCGAGCGCGACCGCGTGCTCGCCGAGATCGTGGAGTTCGGCCGACAGAACTCGCACTCGGGCTACGACTGCATCATCGGCGTCTCGGGCGGCAAGGACAGCACGCGCCAGGCGCTCTTCGTCAAGGAGACGCTGAAGATGCGCCCGCTGCTCGTCTGCCTCGGCTACCCGCCGGAGCAGGTCACTCAACGCGGCGTCGATAATCTATCAAATTTGATCCGCCTGGGCTTCGACTGCGTGCAGATCAACCCCGGCCCCAGGCTGTGGCGCCAGCTGATGAAGCGCTCGTTCTTGCTGCACGCCAACTGGTGCAAGTCGACCGAGCTCGCGCTGTTCAGCGCGGTGCCGCGGCTGGCCATCGCCTACCAGATCCCGCTCATCTGGTGGGGAGAGAACGCCGCGCTGCAGCTCGGCGATCTCAACGTGCTCGGCAAGGAGGGCTGGGACGGCAACAACCTCCGCAACATGAACACGCTCGCCGGGGGAGACCTGACCTGGCTGCTGGCCGACGGCGTGCGACGCAACCAGCTGTTGCAATACTGTTATCCGCCGGTCGAGCAGATGGACGCGGCCCGCCTCAAGATCGTGTTCCTCGGCTATTTCTGGCGCGACTGGTCGCTGGTCGAGAACGGCGTGTTCGCGGCGCTGCGCGGGCTCGACGTCCGGCGGGAGCCGCCGTGGGACATCGGCGATCCGGTCGGCGTCACCTCGCTCGACGAAGACTGGGTGACCTTCAACCAGCGCATCAAGTACCTGAAGTTCGGCTTCGGCCGGGTCACCGACTACGTCAACGAGGACATCCGGCTCGGTCGGGTCACCCGCGAAGAGGGCGCGCGCCTCGCCGAGCGCTACGACGGGCGCGTGTCGCCCAGGTACATCGCGAGCTTCTGTCGCTACCTCGGCATCGACGAGGCGGAGTTTCATCGCGTGGTCGACGCCTGCGTCAACCGCGAGCTGTTCGCGCCGGGCGACGGCGACGAGCGCTGGGTGCGGAGGTTCACGGTCGGATGAGCCGCTTTCGCGTGTGCATCGTCGACTACGAGGTCGGCAACCTCCGCTCGGTCCACAACGCCATCTCGCGGCTCGGCTACGACGCGCGCGTCTCCGACTCGGCCGACGAGGTGCGGCGCGCCGACGCGCTGGTGCTGCCCGGCGTGGGCGCGTTCGAGCCGGCGATGCGGCAGCTCTCGGCGAGCGGGCTCATCGGCCCGATCGAGGCCCGGCTCTCGCGAGGCACGCCGCTGCTCGGCATCTGCGTCGGCATGCAGCTGCTCGCGACCGACTCCGAGGAGAACGGCCTGCACCGCGGGCTCGGGTGGATCCCGGGGCACGTGCGGAGGCTGCGACCTCCGAGCGGTCTGGGCGTGCCACACGTCGGCTGGAACGACGTCCGGGTCCTGCTCCCCGGCTCGCCCCTGTTCGCGCGGACGGGCGACGGCACCCACTTCTATTTCGATCACACCTATCACTTCGAGTGTGGGGTCGAGCACGCCGCGGCGACCTGCGACTACGGCGTGACAGTGACGGCGGCGGTGCAAAGGGAGCGGCTGATGGGTGTGCAGTTTCACCCCGAGAAGAGCCAGGCGGCGGGGCTGCGGCTGCTGCGCGGCTTCTTCGTCGCGGCGGGCGCGCCGGGGCCTGGGCCATGCTGAAGCGCCGGATCGCCGCGGCGTTGCTGGTGAGCCGTGGGCTCGTCGTCCAGAGCCTCGGCTTCGGCCGCAGGCTGCCGGTGGGGCGCCCCGAGATCGCGGCGGAGTTCCTCGATCGCTGGGGGGTCGACGAGCTGGTCCTGCTCGATCTCGACGCGTCTCGCGAGGGCAGGCAGGTCTCTGTCGAGCTGGTCGCGCGCGTCGCCGCCGCGTCCAACGTGCCGCTGGCGGTCGGCGGCGGGCTCGACTCGCTGTCACAGGTCGACGCGCTCTTGCGCGCCGGCGCCGACAAGGTCTGCGTCAACAGGGCGGCGCGCGCGCGCCCGGCGCTCGTGACCGAGATCGCGAGGCGCTTCGGCGATCAGTGCGTGGTCGCGGCGGTCGACGTGACGCGCGTCGACGGCGTGCTGCGGCCGTGGTGCCACCTCGAGCGCGCCCCGCTCGAGGTCGCGCTCGACGTCCACCTCCGCGACCTCGCCGCGCTCGGCGCGGGTGAGCTCCTCGTTCAGGCGACCCACCTCGACGGCGCGGGCACGGGCTACGATCTCGAGCTCGCGCGCGTCGCGGCGTCGGCGGTCGACGTGCCGGTGCTGGTGCTCGGCGGCGCGGGGCACCCGTCGCACCTGCCCGAGCTGCTCGAGCAGAGCGGCGCGGCCTGCGCGGTCGCGGGCAACTTCTTTCACTTTGCAGAGCACAGCGTGACAGTGACCAAGGCCCAGGCCGCTCGCCGCGGCGTCGCCGTGCGCGTCGATACGGCGGCGCGTTACGACGACGCGCGCTTCGACGACGACGGGAGGCTGCTGAAGCGCGACGACGACGTGCTCGACGCGATGCTGCACACGCGCATCCCGCGCGAGGTCATCTGAGCGGAGCGCCCGTCAGTCGAGCCAGCGCGCGCCGCAGCCGTGTGACAGCAGGCCGCTCACGTAGCGATGGGCGCGAGGATCGAAGAGGTCCTCGACGAACGCGACGAGCGCGCGGAGCACGCCGCCGCGCGGGCCAGCGCCGACGGGCCGGGGCGCGGGCGGGGTCAGGCTGGGCGCGAAGCGCGCGGCGGCGTGGTCTGCGCCGCAGCCGCGGCACCGGATCGACGCCGCCCGCGGCGGCACGCGCAGGCCGGCGCCGCAGTCAGGGCAGAACCGGGCGAGCGCGCCGTCATCCCGCGCGGCGCGCGCCGGGGGCTCGAGGTCGATGACGGTCGGCGGGCAGCGGGGGGCGTCGATGACAGTGTTCATTTGGCATCTCCTCTCGGCGAGCGGCTCAGCGTCCCCATCCCCCCCAGCCCCACACCGGGCGCGTCGGCGCGGTCGGCCAGCCCTGCACGCTGCCCCACGTGAGGCTCGGTGGCGCGCCGACCGGCGGCGTACCCTCGGGCGCCAGCACGTTCACCGAGACCTGCCCGGCGGGGAGCCCGTGAACATCGAGGAGCACCTGCTCGACCTCGAAGTCGTCGAGGTCTCCGCTCTGGCGGACCCCGGCGACGAGGCACAGCTGGTTGCCGCCGCCGACCAGGCGATCCTGGAACACCGGCGCGCCGACGGTCGCGTTCGACGTGGAGGCAGGGCCGCGCTCGAGGGTGATGCCGAGCGGGTAGCGGCGGCCGTTGATGGTGAGGACGTCCGACAGCACCTCGGAGCTGCGCAGCCCCTGGACGCGGAGCGAGACCTCCGCGCCGCCGGACGGCACGCTGACGATCGCGCAGGCCCGCGCGCCGACGGCCGCGCCGACGCCGAACGCCTGACCATCGGCCTGGTTGTCACCGAGGTGCACCGACTGGAGCACGACGTGGGTGGAGCCCTGCGTCGGCGCCTCGGCGGGTCGCGTGTTGACGCTGCACCCGGCCAGGCCGACGAGGACAGAGCTGAGCGAGAGGGCGAGCAGTGGGTGGCGGGTCATGCCTGTCACCAAGCACGCGCGGTGCCAGCCGGTGAGCGCGACGATTCCGGCGTTCTCCGCGGTCTTTCGCGCCTCGCGTGGCGATCGCGATCCGACCGCGGCGCGCGCCCGCGGATCGAGGACGGGCCCGCGGGGGTCGAGTATACCGAGGAGCCGTGGCCAGCACGCACCGCCTCCCCGCCGACTTCCTCGCCGAGCTCCTCGCGACCCTCCCTCCCGACGCCGTCACCACCGAGCCCTCGGAGCTCGCCGAGCTCGGCCGCGACTGGACCAAGGTGTTCGCGCCGTCTCCTTCAGCGGCGGTGTTCCCTCGGTCGACCGAGGAGGTCGCGCGCGTCGTCAGGCTCGCCAACGCGCGCGGCGTCGCCGTGGTGCCGTCGGGCGGGCGCACGGGGCTGGCCGGCGGCGCGGTCGCCAAGGATGGCGAGCTCGTGCTGTCGATGTCGAGGATGCGCCGGATGGACCCCGTCGACGTGTCGGGCCGCACCGTGCGCGTGCAGGCAGGCGCCGTGACCGCCGCCGTCCACGAGCACGTCGCGCCGCACGGGCTGACGTGGCCGGTCGATTTCGCGTCGAAGGGCTCGAGCCACGTGGGCGGCAACATCGCCACCAACGCGGGAGGCGTGAAGGTCATCCGCTACGGCCTGACCCGCAACTGGGTGCTCGGCCTCGAGGTCGTGCTGGCGAGCGGCGAAGTGCTCCAGCTCAACGGCGCCCTCGAGAAGAACAACACCGGCTTCGATCTGCGCCAGCTCTTCATCGGCAGCGAGGGCACGCTCGGCGTCATCACCGAGGCGACGCTGAAGCTCGCGCGCCTCCCGGAGAAGCTCGACGTCTTCTTGTTCGCCGTCGAGGACTTCGCCGCGGTGCTGCGTTTGTTTCGTGAGGTGAGGGCTGGCGGGCCGTTCACGGTCAGCGCGTACGAGTTCTTCACCGATCGATGCTTCGCGCGGCTCGAGCGACACCGGGGCCTCTCGATGCCGCTGTCGGCGCGCGCGACGCACTACGTGCTGCTCGAGGTCGAGCCGGACGGCGCCGCCTCGCTCGACGCCTGGCTCGCGTCGCTGTTCGAGCGCGGCCTCGTGCTCGACGGCACCATGGCGCAGACCTCGTCGCAGGCCGAGAAGCTGTGGGCGCTCCGCGAGGGGATCAGCGAGAGCCTCTCCGCCACCGGGCTACCTCACAAGAACGACATCGCCGTACCGATCGCCAACCTCGAGGGCTTCACGGCCGAGCTCGACGCGGTCTTCGGCGCGGGCTACCCCGGCTGGGAGATCTGTCTGTTCGGGCACATCGGTGACGGCAACCTCCACGTCAACGTGATGAAGCCCGAGGCGCTCGAGAAGGCCGAGTTCCTGCGGCAGACGGGCGCGGCCGATCACGCGATGTTCGAGCTCGTGAAGAAGCACGCCGGGAGCATCAGCGCCGAGCACGGGGTCGGCCTGCTGAAGAAGCCGTACCTCTCGTACTCCCGCGCGCCCGCCGAGCTCGCGGCGCTGCGGGCGATCAAGGGCGCGCTCGATCCCCGCAACACGCTGAACCCGGGCAAGATCCTCGATCCATGAGCCGCCTCGCGGCGCGCGCGGTCGCGCTGGCGGCGGCGCTCTCGGCGCTCGGCTCCGCGTCGGCCGCGACCGCGGCGTGCCCGCGCCCGCTCGTCGAGTGGGGCCGCGCGTGCGCCGCGCGAGAGGGGCTGCGGGCGCAGGTGACCGCGTGCAACGGTGACCGCGCTGCGGTCGACGTCACGCTCCCGAGCGAGCGCCTGACGTTCGAGCTTCGCCCGGGCGGCGCCGGGTTCGTGGTCGAGGGGGACGTCGGCATCTCACCGGTCGGACAGTTCGACGACTGGAAGGCGGAGCCTGCCTCCCGGCGCGACGCGCTCGACGCCGTGCGACGGTGCGT
Organism: Myxococcota bacterium; assembly: GCA_963169165.1. GTDB lineage: Bacteria > Myxococcota_A > Polyangia > Polyangiales > Polyangiaceae > JADLFU01. Next base: position 33,659 of record CAUJFL010000331.1, read on the forward strand.
GCGCGACGCCGCGCCGCCCCTCGACCGCGCGCGCGGATCGCCGTCACGGGCGTCGACGCGCAGGCTCGCGCCGATCGTGACGACGACGACGATGGCCGCGGCGCTCGGCCTCGCGCTCGCGCTCGGGCTCGCGAGCGCCCGGATCGGCGGTGGGACGCTCGCGCTCGCCTGCCTGGCGGCGCTCGCGTCCGCGGGGCTGCGGTGGTGGTGGCTCGGAGGCACCTACTTTCACCAGAACGGCCAGGGCCCGCTGTGGACCGCGATGACGGGGCACACGACGGTCTACGGCCCCGGCTACGACGAGTGGATGGCCCTGCCCGCGCGCCTGGGTGGCGCCCACGCCGAGCGCGCGATCTTCGTCGCCAACGCGGCGTTCGGCGCGCTGTCGGCGGCGTTCGGCTTCGCGGTCGCGCGGCTCGCGACCGGCTCACGCGGGCTCGCGTGGCTCACGCTCGCGTGGCTCGCGCTCGATCCCGTGGGCGCGCGGCTCGCAGGGAGCGAGTCATACTTTACAATTCTCACTACGCTGGCGTGGGGCGCGACGCTCGCGATCACGCTGGCGACGTTCGGGCCTCCGCGCGGGCGCCGCCTCGCCGTCGTCGCGGCCGCCCTGCTGGTCGCCGCGGCCGCGCGCGTGCATCCTGTCGGGTGGGCGCCGCTGGCCGGGCTCGCGTTCATCCCGCTCACGCGCCCGCGCGGCGACGCCGTGAAGCTCGCGGTCACGACGGCGCTCGGCGTCGCGGTCGGGGTCGGGCTCCTCGCGGGCGCGGCGATGTGGGGCGTGCTGCGCGGCCCGATCGGCGAGGCCTGGGCGCGCGCCTCCTCGCTGCGGACGGACGCGACGGGCGCGCGGCTGGCGCTCGTCGCGGGGCTCGCGCTGCTCGTCGCGTCGCGGGGTCGTCGCGCCGCGCTCTCCGCGCCGCTGTTGGTGCTCGGGTGGGCGTGGCTGACGTTCCGGCTCGAGACGGACGACGCGCTCGTGGCGGGCGCGTACCTGCGGCTCGCGGCGCCTCCCCTCGTCGCGTGTGGACTCGCGCTGGCGACGACCCGGCTCGCGCGGCGCGCGCTCGTGATCGGCTCGGTCGCGTGCGGGGCCTGGTGGTTCCCGGGCGACGCGGCGCGTGCGCGCGCGCCGTCGACGGACGCCCTCGAGACGACCCGCGCGCTCACCTGGCGAGAGCGCCTGGACCCCGACGACGACGTCTGCTTCGTCGCGCGCGCCTCACGCGCCGTCTTCGCGCTGCCGCTGGGGCCGCCGTGGGCGCACGGGACGCCGCTCGATCCGTCCCGGAGCTGGAGCACCGCCGGGTGCACGCACTACTACCGCCCAGCGCTCTGCAGCACGACCGACGCCGGGCGCACGTGCGAAGAGGTCGAGGCCGCGCTGCGCCTCGAGCCGCTCGAGGTGGTCGCGCTGCCTGCGCGCCCGAGCCTGCCGTGGCTCGCGTACCGGGGCCCGAGCGTGGAGATCGGGCTGTACCGGATCGCGGACGCGCGGCCGCGGGCGCGGTGATCCGGTCGGCCGCGCGACACGCTATCCTGGCGCTCCGATGACGCCGAGCCCGCAGCTCCTCCGCCCCACGGCGTCACGAGTCGATCGCGCATGAGGCTCGCGCCGAAGCTCGCGTCGGCCTTCATCGCGGTCGCGGTGACGCTGCTGGTCGCGACCGGCGCGCTGCGGGTCCGTCGCGAGCTCGCGATCGCGGAGGCCGACGCGCGGCACGATCACGAGGCCGTCGGGCTCGCGGTCGCGGGCGCGGCGCGCGTGGTCTTGCAGAGCCAGGGGCCAGACGCCGCGCGCGCGGCGATCGAGGACGCGGCGCGCGTGGCGCACCTGAAGTTTCGCTGGGTGTGCAGGCCGGCCGGCGCCACGATGGCGACGACCTGCGTCGAGCTCGCCTCGCTGGGCGACAGATCGATCAGCCGCGTGGCGACTCGCGACGTCGTCGAGCTCCGCGCCACCTACGTCGCGTTCTGCG